>DATEHM010000077.1:0-63879 GCA_035279545.1 bacterium
TCGCCCACACCGGTTCGTACGCCACGGCGAGGCGCGGGAGGTCCGCCGCCGCCGTGTCGCGTACCGCGGCCCGCACCTGCCGGGTGATGACGCCATCGGTCTCCCCCGCCTGCCGCTCCTCCAGGCGTTCGCCCACGCAAACGATCGGGGAGAGGCCGGCGGCAAACGCCGAGCGCACTTTCCATCCCACCGCCTCGTCGGTCTCCCCGAAGTAGAGGCGGCGTTCCGAGTGGCCGATCAGCACCGCGCGGCAGCCCACGTCTGCAAGCATCGCCGCGCTGATCTCGCCGGTATAGGCCCCCTGCGGCTCCCAGTGCATCGTCTGTCCACCGAGGACGAACGGCGTCCCCCGCAGGACCTCGGCGACGGCGGTCAGGGCGGTGGCCGGCGGACAGATCACGACTTCCACACCGCGCAGATCCCGGAGGGCGGCCTTGATCTCGGCGACCAGGCCGAGCGCTGGAGAAACCGTCATGTGCATTTTCCAGTTGGCGACGATGAGGGGGGTGCGCACGGCTAGGCGGCGTCCTCCAGCACGGCGACGCCCGGGAGCACCTTGCCCTCCATAAACTCCAGCGTTGCACCGCCGCCGGTGCTGACGTGTGTCATCTTGTCCGCATACCCGAACTGCTCGACCGCCGATACGGTGTCCCCACCGCCAACGATCGACTCGGCGCACGACTCCGCCACCGCCTTCGCGATCGCCCGCGTGCCGCCGGAGAACGGGGCGAGCTCAAACACGCCCATCGGCCCGTTCCAAAGCACGGTCCCGGCAGCCGCAGTGGGGGCGCCGAACGCCGCCTCGGTGCGCGATCCGATGTCGAGTCCCATCCACCCGTCGGGGATGGCCCGGGCCCCAACGACGCGCACCTCGGCGTCGGGCGCCGGGCGCTGGGCCGCGACGACGTCCAGCGGAAGCAGCATGCGGACCCCTCGATCGTTCGCCTCCGCCATGAGCTCGCGCGCCAGGTCGAGTTTGTCCTCCTCGCAGAGCGACGTGCCGATCTGACCGCCGGAGGCCCGGAGCAACGTATAGCACATCCCGCCGCCGATCAGCATCGTCTGGGCGAGCCGCAGGAGGTTGCGGATGACCCCGATCTTGTCGCCCACCTTCTTGCCGCCGAGGATGACCACCAGGGGCTTCGTGGGAGCTTCGAGGACCTTCCCGAGAAACATGAGTTCCCGCTCCATCAGGAGCCCCGCGACGGCGGGGAGGATCTTTGCCACCCCCACGGTGCTGGCGTGGGCGCGGTGGGCGGTGCCGAAAGCGTCGTTCACGTAGATCTGGGCAGTGCTGGCGAGGGCGCGAGCGAAGGCGGGGTCGTCAGCCTCCTCCTCTTTGTGAAACCGTAGGTTCTCCAGGAGCGCCACGTCCCCCGGCCCCAGCGCCCCTACCGCGGCGTTGACCGCGGGGCCGACGCAGTCATCGAGCTTGGGGACCGGCCGATGGAGCAATTCCGCGAGCCGTTGAGCCACGGGGTCCATCCGAAGCGCGGGATCGGGCCCTTTCGGCCGACCCAGATGCGAGGCGAGAATAACGGCCGCCCCGTGATCGCGGAGGTAGGCGATCGTGGGCAGTGCCGCCGTGATTCGGTGGTCGTCCGAGATCCGCCCCCGCTCGATCGGGACATTGAAATCAACCCGGACGAAGACCCTCCGGTGGGAGACATCGATGTCGCGAACGGTCTTCTTTCTCACAACCCGCGGCTGCTCATGTACACGACGAGGTCGGCGACCCGGCACGAGTAGCCCCACTCGTTGTCGTACCAGGAGAGTACCTTGACCATGTCCCCCACGACCATCGTGGACAGCGCATCGAGCACCCCGCTGTGGGGATCGCCCTTGAAATCCATGGAGACGAGCGGCTCTTCGGAGTAGCCGAGGTATCCCTTGAGCTCCTCGGCGGCGGCGCGCTGGTAGGCCCGGTTGATCTCCTCGGCGGCGGCCGGCTTTTCGAGCGTCACGGTGAGATCCACGACCGACACCGTAGGCGTCGGCACGCGAAGCGCCAACCCATTGAGTTTGCCTTTCAGTTCCGGCAGCACAAGGAAGACCGCCTTCGCCGCCCCGGTGGTGGTGGGAATGATATTCAGCGCGGCGGCGCGGGCACGGCGGAGATCGTGGTGCACGACATCCAGAATCACCTGATCGTTCGTGTAGGAGTGCACCGTATTCATAAACCCCGAGCGGATCCCGAAGTTTCGGCTCAGCACCATCGCCGTGACCGACAAGCAGTTGGTCGTACAGGACCCGTTGCTGACGATCTTGTGCTTCGCGGGATCGTAGGCGGTGTGGTTCACCCCCATGTTCACCGTCACGTCCTCGCCGGTCGCGGGCGCGCTGATCACCACACGCTTGGCGCCCCCTTCCAGGTGCCCCGCCGCCCTCTTCGCGTCGGTGAACCTGCCGGTCGACTCGATGACGAGCTCCACGCCGCGATCCTTCCAGGGCAACTTGGCCGGCTCCCGCTCGGAGAGCACTTCGATCCGCCGCCCGTCGATCACGATCCGGCCGTCCTGCGCCTCGACCGTCCCGTTGAACCGCCCGTACGTGCTGTCGTGCCGAAAAAGGTGAGCATTGGTCTTGACATCGGTCAGGTCGTTCAGGGCGACGACCTCAAGCGAGGGGTGCCGCTCCAGGATCGCCCTGAGCACCTGCCGGCCGATCCGCCCGAACCCGTTGATCCCGATCCGCGCCATACGCCGCCTCCCTGTCCCGAATGGTGGCCCCCCGCAGGGGAGTGCGCATCCTCCCCAAGAGGGCTCGCCCCCTCTGATTCTACCCCGGCAGGGGTCGTCTTCCCCTCTACGCCAGCCGCCCCTCCTCACGCCCGGAGGGGGCCACCCGAAGCGCCCCCCACTGCAGGGCACCCACGCCCGCCAGCGAGCCGAGCGGCGCAACCACCACCACCCCCCGCCGGGCTGGCTCCACGTCAACCACCGACCCCATCGCCGCGAGCCATCCGTCCCGATCCGCGAGCCCCACCAGGAGATGGCGAAGGGCATGGCGGGGGATATCCGTGAGCATGCAGTGCTGGGGGATGACGCGCCCCTCGTAGACCGCCGGTCGGCCGGCCGGCAGGGCGCCCAGATCCAGCGTGTGCCGTTGTGCCGAGGCAAAGTATCGGCGAAACCGCATCATCCGCATCGCCCGACGCGCCTCCTGGGGGCGGCTTCGCACATCCGGGGACGAGCGGAGGCGGTGCACGATGATATCCGATGGGACCCTGGCGAGGATCGGCTCGATCTCGGCGTCCCACTGCAGGGCGACCACGTGCTGCGGCCGGACGTATCTAATCTCCTGCTCCTTGGCCGCCGCCGCCGCCGGACCCTCCACCCACCCCGTCGTATCGACGACCACGACCTCGGCCCGCCGCGCGCGCGCCCACTCCACCGCCCGGACCGTACCCTCAACCACGTATCGGTGGACGTTTCGCGGAGAAGTGTCTCCAACGAAGAAGGCCGCGGTCATGGGAAACTGCTCCATGCTGCGGACGGGAGTCCGCCCCACCGCCAGCCCGACGGTCGCCGGCGGCCCAATGTCGGACTGCCCGGTGTCGGCGTCGACCACGACCACGGAACGCCGCGACCGCAGCGCCGCGTTGGCGATCGCGGTGGCGGTGGTCGTCTTGCCCACATCCACAGATCCCAGCATCATCACGACGCCCCGAAGATCCGGGACCGCCTCTGCCGTCTGCCAGGACTCGGGGACGCGCACGCCGCGGCCCTCGGCCCGCCCGGGCTGCCTACCCCGCGCCGGCCGCCTTCGCCTCGAGCTTCTTTTTGATCCGCTTCAAACGGAACACATCCTCGCGCGCCCGCTGCTCGAGGACGTCCCGGATGTACCGGATCTCGCCGCGGATGCGGGGGATGACCACCTGTTCGAGCGCGTTCACTCGCCGGGTGGTCTTCTTGATCTCCTCGCCGATCTTCCGCAGCGTGATCTCGGTGCTGGCAACCTCCAAAATCGCCCCGACGACCTCTTCGAAGTGATCCGCGCTCTCGATGGTCCGCGCGGTGACGGCCACCGGATCCTGGCCGCGGGCAAGGACCGATCGCCGAACCTCGTTAGTGGTGATCGTCGGGATGCGGGTCCCCCAGATGTTCTTGGTCTCGATCTCGACCTCCAGCCGGCGCGAATCGGCCAGCGCGGCCCCCTCGAGCACCTCCCGCCCTTCCACCGCCTTGGCGAGGCTGAGAAGCGTGTACGCTTCCTCCGCCGACTTGGTAAGGCGCTCGCGCGCGGCCAGGGCCCGGCGCACGATGTTAAAGAAATCGGCGACGAGCGCGTCGCGCTTGCGCCTCAGCAGATCGACCCCCTGCTGCGCCAGCTTGACCTGGTTCTGGCGCTGGAGCAGGTTCATCCGGGTTGGGCTGATCGTCTCAGCCATTCCGGTCTCCCTCCTGTGTCGCCGCCCTCATCCCGCCGGCACCTCGCCGCCTCACCCCGGCACCTCACCCGGCCGAAACATCCGCTCCATCTGCTCGCCGAAGTAGTATTTGTCGACGTGGTCGCGGCTGATGCGGGTCAAGGCGCCCTTCGGGAACGTCGACAGCAGCTTCCAGCCCAAGGTCAGCGAATCCTGGATCGAGCGGTCCGCCTGCCCCTGGGCGATGAAATCCTTCTCGAACCGGTCGGCGAAGCGGAGGTACAGACGGTCGTTCTCCGTCAGCGCCTCTTCACCGATAATCGCGACGAGCCGGCGCAGGTCAAGGCCTTGCGCGTAGGCGGAGTAGAGCTGGTCGGCCACCTGACGGTGATCTTCCCGCGTGCGGCCTTTGCCGATCCCGTTGTTCATCAACCGCGAGAGGCTGGGGAGCGGGTTGATCGGCGGATACCCCCCCTGCCGGTGCAGCGGCCGGCTGAGGACCAACTGACCCTCGGTGATGTAGCCGGTCAGATCGGCAATCGGGTGGGTGATGTCATCGTCCGGCATCGTCAAGATCGGGAACTGGGTGATCGTGCCCTTCTTTCCTTTGATGCGGCCTGCGCGCTCGTAGATGCTGGCGAGGTCGGTATACATGTAGCCGGGGTAGCCCCGGCGGCCCGGGATCTCCTCGCGGGCCGCGCCGATCTCCCGCAAGGCTTCGCAGTAGTTGGTCATATCGGTGAGGATAACGAGCACCTGCATATCGAGTTCGTAGGCGAGGTACTCCGCCACCGTCAGCGCCGCCCGCGGGGTCATCAGCCGTTCGATCGTTGGGTCGTCGGCGAGGTTCATGAAGACGACGCTGCGCGCCAGCGCCCCGGTGCTCTCGAACTCGTGGATGAAGAAGGCGGCCTCGCGTTGGGTGATCCCCATGGCGCCAAAGACGACCGAAAACTGCTCGGCCTCGCCGAGGACCTTCGCCTGGCGGGCGATCTGGGCGGCGATCTCGTTCGCCGGCAGGCCCGCGCCGGAGAAGATCGGCAGCTTCTGCCCGCGCACGAGCGTATTCATGACGTCGATCGTCGAGATGCCGGTCTGGATGAACTCCGCCGGCTTCTCGCGGGCGACGGGGTTGATCGGGGCGCCGAGGATCGGCAGCCGCTTTTCGGGGATGATCGGCGGCAAGCCGTCGATCGGATCGCCCAGGCCGTTGAACCGCCGGCCGATCATCTCTCGGCTCACGCCGATCCGGGCGACGTCCTCGCGCAGGCTGAGCGAGGTCTTCACCAGATCCATTCCGCGGGTCTCCTCGAACACCTGGATCACCGCGTTGCGCTCGGAGACCTCGATCACCTGGCCGCCGCGGGTGCTGCCATCCTGGACGTGGATCTCCACGATCGCCCCGTAGGCCAGGTCGCGGGCCCCCTCCACGAACAGGAGCGGTCCCGAGATGTAATTAATGCTGGTGTAGCGCTTGGTCGACAGCTGCATGTCCGCTCTCCCTCTCCCTAGGCCTGTGTCCCGGCACGGCGCCCGTCGCCGGGCGCCCCCGCGGCCGCGCCGCCCTTGGCGTGCTCGCCGAAGGCCGCCGGCAACGACGCCAAGAACTCATCGGCGTGCGCCCGGAATTTGTCGTTCGGCACCTCTTTGAACCGGGCGATCTGCTCGTTCTGCGAGAGGTTGATGATCTCGTCGATGGCCATTCCGCGCTCGAGCGCGGCCGTGGCCGCCTCGTAAAACGCCCGGATCGCCCGGGCCATCCAGTAGGATTTCTCCAGAGAGCTGGACGCGTCGATTTCGCTGAACGCGCTCTGCTGCAGGAAGAACTCGCGAATCATCTTCCCGGTCTCGATCACCAGTCGTTCCTGATCCTGGAGGGCGTCGGGGCCGACGAGTTGGACCACCTCCTGGAGTCCCGCCTCCCGGGAAAGGATCGCGCTCACCCAGCTGCGTTGGTCGGTGAAGTCTTCGGCGACGTTCTTCGCATACCACGAGTTGAGCAGCGTTTCGTACAGGCTGTAGGACCGGTTCCAGTTGATCGCCGGGAAGTGCCGCCGGTACGCCAGCTGCGCATCGAGCGACCAGAACGTTCCCACGATCCGCAGCGTGCTCTGGGTCACCGGTTCCGACAGGTCGCCGCCGGGCGGGCTCACCGCGCCCACCACGGTGATCGCCCCGACCCGGTCGTCCGCGCCGAGCACGACCGCCCGGCCCGCCCGCTCGTAGAAGGCGGAAAGGCGGCTGGCCAGGTACGGCGGATACCCTTCCTCCGCGGGCATCTCCTCGAGCCGGGACGAGATCTCCCGCAGCGCCTCCGCCCACCGGCTCGTCGAGTCGGCCATCAGCGCCACACGGTACCCCATGTCGCGGAAGTACTCCGCCATTGTCACGCCGGTGTAGATGCTCGCCTCGCGCGCCGCCACCGGCATGTTCGAGGTGTTGGCGACGAGGATCGTCCGCTCCATCAACGGCCGGCCGTTCCGAGGATCTTCCAGCTCGGGGAACTCCGTGAGCACGTCCGTCATCTCGTTCCCGCGCTCGCCGCAGCCGACGTAGACGATGATATCCGCGTTCGACCACTTGGAAAGCGTCTGCTGCACGACCGTCTTGCCGCTCCCGAACGGCCCGGGCACCGCGGCCGTGCCCCCCATCGCCACCGGAAACAGCACGTCCAGGATGCGCTGACCGGTGACGAAGAGCTCGGTCGGGTCGAGCTTGCGCTTGACGGGGCGAGGAAAACGCACGGGCCACGTCTGCATCATCCGGATCTCGGTGCCGTCGCCGAGCCGAGCCACGACGTCGGTGACAGTGAACTCGCCGCTCTGAATCTCCGCCACCTCGCCCCCGGCGCTGTCCGGCGGCACCATGATCCGATGCGCGTACGAATACTCCTGCACCTCCCCCAGGATATCCCCGGGGCCGACGCGGTCGCCTTTCTTGGCCTTGGGGGCGAACGCCCACTTCCGGGCGCGGTCGAGGGACGTCACGATCACGCCGCGCGAGATGAAGTCCCCCTGGGCCTCCCGGATCTTGTCCAGCGGGCGCTGGATGCCGTCGTAGATGCTGCTGAGCATCCCCGGGCCGAGTTCCAGCGTCAAGGGGGCATCGGTCGACTCCACCGGCTCGCCGACGTACAGTCCCGACGTGTCCTCGTAAACCTGGACGAAGGCCGTGTCGCCGTCGAGGCGGATGATCTCCCCGATCAGCTTCTCTTTGCCGACGCGGACGATGTCATACATCCGCGCGCCGGCCAGGCCCTGCGCGATCACCGCCGGGCCGGAGATGCGCGTGATTGCTCCCGCTTTCCCTGCCATGTGTCCGTCCTCTCCGGCGCGGCTCCGCGCCCGCCGCGCTCACGGCGCTCGTGTTACTTCAGCTTCACGGCAAACCCAATGTGCTCCTTCACCAGTCGCGCGATGTAGGCTTCGCCGCTCTCGAGGTGCGCCCGCGGCGCCGGGAGCGGCACGACCACCGGCAGATCTCGACCGCGCAGGAGCCGCGCCCTGGCATCGTCGGTGCCCCGCAGGAGATCTTCGTTGACGATCAGCAGCCCGTACCCGGCGGCCGCGTACTCGCGGATCAAGTCCAGCGCGACCTCGGGCGCCGCCGCCTCCCGAACCTCCACCCCGGCCAGGCGGAAGCCCGTGGCGGTCTCGCTGTCGGTGATGACCGCCACCTTATGCACCGACCAACTCCTGCCGGGCGACGTCGGCAGACAATCCCAGCAGCCGCGCGTGCGCGATCACGCGCAGGTTGCTGACCTCGGCGGCCTTGCGGGTCAAGTACCCGATCACCACATCCAGCGCCAGCGGATCGCCCAACGAGAACTGAGCGGCCATCCGCTGCGATGCCCGATCGATCGCCCGTTCCACCTCCAGCAGGTTGTCGGTCCCCGCGAGTTCGGCCCCAAACTGCCGAAGACCGGCGGCCTCGGCCAGGCTCGATTGCGGATCGGCGATGGTGAGGAATTGCGCCGCCGACAGCCCGCCCCCGAGGACGAAGAATCGCTCCCGCTCCTCGCGGGACAGCTCCTTCATTCGCCGCAGCTTCAGCGCCGTCTTGACGTTGGTGGCGGTGATCTCGGCTCCGAGGAACCGCCGGAAGGTCGCCTCGCCGTCCCCTTCCCCGTCGGCGACCCTGAGCCCGTGCTGCGCATAGGCTCGGTCCAGCGCCAATTCGATATCGACCAGGCTTCCGCTGCGCTGCGCCGCATCCACGCCCGCCCGCAGCGCGCGGCCGAGGGGGTGCATCCAGAGCACCAGCGTATCGGCGATCGCCCGGAGGTCGGGCTGCTGGAGCAGCTCGCGCAGCTTGACCTCGCTCAGCACCCCCCCCGGGTAGAGCGTCGCCAGAATCTCCTCCTCGGTCCTGCCGGTGTGCCGACCTCTAACGATCGCGCGGAGATTTTGCAGATCGTACCGCAACAGCACCACTTCGATCTGGCGGCGGGGCGGCCCGTCGGCGAAGCTGAGGATGCGGCGGGTGGCATGATAGAAGTTCTGGGAGAGGGCTTCATCGACCGCGCGCACTCCCGTGAAGCGGCTGAGCGCTTCCTGCAGCTCCATGTTATACGGTGTCTCGGTCAGCCCCTGGATGAACGTGTCGAGATCGGGCGCCTGCAGCAGCTCCTCGATGCGGCTCTGGGGCAGGAGATGGGATTTCATCACCTTGACGCGGGCATTGATGTAGGGGAAGTCCCCCATCGCCGGGCCGCCCCAGCTACCGCGACGCCGGGCTCAGGAGCCCCACAGGGTCTCCGCGACGCGCGATATCAGGATGGACCGCGTCCGGTTCAGCCTGCTGGCCACGGTATTTTCCACGGCGATCCGCCGGTCCTTGGTCGTGAGGCGCACCCCTCCACGCACGTCGGGGCTCTCCCGAACCTCCACGGACAGGTGGAGCGTCCGGCACGCCTCCCGCGCCGCGTCGGCGTCCCCGGGAGGCACCTCCAGCGTGGCCCCCGGCGTTTCGATGCCTTGAACCGCCTCCGCCAGCAGCCGCTGCAGAATCGCGCGCCGGCGAGCCGGATCCCGGCTCGCCCGCTCAAGCTCCTCGGCCGCCCGCGCAAACACTTCCTGGATCGCCTGATCCTTGGCTTCCAGCAGCAGCGCGCCGGCCCGCAGGCTTCCGGCACTGGCGGCGCGGGTGCGGGCCTGCACGCGCTCATCTTCCAGCCCCTTGCGCGAAGAGGACAGGACCTCCTCCGCGTCCTTGCGGGCGGCGGCCAGGATTTCCGCGGCCCGGCGGCGGGCTTCCTCGAGCACCTTGTCCTTCTCGGCGCGGGCTTCCTGCTCAAGGAGCTGAATCAGTTCAGACCCCATCGCGATCCCCTCGAGGGGAATACGGGTAGTCAGATCTTCCCATACAGAAAGAAGGCGATGACGAACCCGAAGATCACGAGCGTTTCCGGGATCACCAAGAGCACCAGCATGATGCCGAACATCTCGGGGCGCTCCGCCACCACCCCGGCCGCCGCGCCGCCGATCCTCGACTGCGCGATCCCCGTGCCGACGGCGCCGAACCCGATCGCGATGCCCGCGCCCACGCCCATCAGGCCCGGGCCGATGCCGAGGCCGCCGGCCTTGCCCGCCTCCTGCGCGGCCGCCATCGCGGTAAAGGACACCACGTACAACGCCATCAAGACCAGAACCAACATCGCCCCCCGACGTTTCACCCTATCCACCTCCGGTACGTTGGAATGGCCGGTACGGATGTCCCGTATCCTGATAGTACTTGAACTTGGAAAAGAACTCCACCCAGAAGAGCCGGGCCGGTTGCAGGATGTGCCCGATGATCGTCAGCCCGAAGAATAAGATGTGGGCCACGGCGCCGACGAAGATGCCCAGGATGATCTTTGAAAACGCGCCGGTGTAGCCTCCGCCGAGCGTGTTGGCGACGACCGCGAGGGCCAGGGAGGCCATGCCCACGGCAAAGATTCGGGCGTACGAGATGATGGCGCCGAAGGTGGAGATCGACTCCATCACCCACATCAGACTCCCCAGGGTGAACGAGAGAATCAGGGAGAGCAAGAACACCACCGCCGCCCCCAGCATCACCGGGCTGAAAAAGCTGGGCGGCAACACGTGCACCTGTGTGGCGAGCCACAGAAACACCGTGGTGCCCCCGCTGAACAGCGCCACGGCCTCGAGCAACTCCTTGCGTTCCCCGTGCCGCAGAGCCTTCGCCATCTGCATGAACAGCCCGAGGTAGACCTGGGCGAGGCCAAACCCGATCGAGATGTACAGGTAAATGGTGATCAGCGCCAACCGGTCGAACCACGGATGGAACCCGGGGATGAAGCGGGCCGGGAGATCTCCAAAGACCTCGCCAAAGATGACCCCGAAGAGGAAGGTCCAGGCCGTCATCCAGCCGAGCACGGTGACCACCGACCACAACACCGTGGGGGGGAGGGTGAACCCGAAATCGATCCCCGCGATCGCCGCCCGCCAGGGGCGACCGGCGAGCGCTTTCGCCCGCAGCCAGAGCGTGATCCCCAGGAGGAACAACCCGTAGCCGAGATCGCCGATGATAATGCCGACCCACAGCGGCATCCCGATGGCGAAGAGGAGGGTGGGGTCGAACGTGCCGTACTTCGGTGGATCAAATATGGCCAGGAACATCTCGAAGGGCCGGAGCCACTTCGGATTATCGAGCAGCACCGGGACGCCCTCGGCGTGGTGAACCGGCGCCGGTTCATCAAACACCATCACGCCCCGCCCGAACTGCCGGCGAAGGGCCTCCCGCACCCCGGCGACCTGCCGGGTGGGCGCCCATCCGTAGAGAATGAAGGCGTAGCGGGACTGGGACAGCTGCCCCATCAATTCGAAGCGGTGTCCCGCGTCACGGACGACGGTCGCGATCGCGCCGATCTCGGCCCGATGGCGCTGGCTCAACTGCATCAACCGCCGGCGGAGCCCCTCAATCTCCCCCGGCAGCGCCTCGGCGCGAGACCGAAGGTGGGGCACGGCCTGGCCGAGTGGCAGCCCCCGGACGCTGGCCGGCAGGCGCAGTTCGGTGACGCCAGCTCGCGTGACGACGCCGCGCACCGCCTCCTCGTCCTGGCGAGCGAACGCGACGACCCCACCGATCCGCTGGTCATCCACCGGGCGGCTGGCCAGCTCCACCCGCCCACCGGCGGCCTTCCGCAGCTCCGCGCGCATGCCATCCACGACATCGGGGGTCTTGGCGTCCACGACAAACCCGATCGCCTCAACCCGCTTGCTCGCTTCCAGGAGCGCCAGCAGCGGAGCCAGAAGCTCCAACGCCCGCCCGTACGCGCGCAGGAGTTCTTGCTCCTCTTCGACATTCAGCAGGCGTCGGGTCAGGTCTTGCGCCTCGGCCTCGACCGGCGCGAGGCGGGCCCGAAGCGCTTCGGGAGACTGACTCGCGTACGACGCGGTGTCCAACGGGGGGGTCTCAATGACGGGAAGGAGCGCCAGGATGCCCTCGGCCTGCGCCCGCACGGCGTCCAACGCCGCGCGTTCCACCTGATCCTCTTGGGCCAGCCCCCGCGGCCCGATGGCGGGATCCACCGGCCGGATATGATCGATGTGCAGGGCGCCGAGCCGCTGGACGGCCTCGATGACCGGGCGCTGCAGCCGGCGAGGGCCGAGCACGGTCATCCGGCTCATCGAAACGATCACTGGAGCTCCCCGAGAACCTCGCGGACGATGAGGGCGACCGCCTCGCGCATTCGTGCGGCGGCCCGGTTCCGGATCGCTTCGGCATCCGCTCGGGCCCGACCCAGGAGCTCCTCGGCGACGGCCTGCGCCTCGGCGGCGGAAGCAGCCGACGATGCGGCGGCCTCCTGCTGGGCCTGGCTCCGGGCACGGGCGCGGATGGCGTCAGCTTCCCGCTGCGCCTCTTCCACGAGCCGCGCCGCTTCTTCCTGCGCGCGGACCAGTTCCCCCTGTAACTGCTCTTCCTTTTGTGCGATCTCTCGGATGATCGCGTCGGCCGATGCGGATTTCGAGGCTTCGCGCTGAGCCATGAACGCTCCCGAGGGCAAAAAATATCAGCCGCACTCCGAACCCCTACCCGCCGGCCCACAGCGCAGCCCGCGGATGATCGGACCGCAAGCCCGCATCATGCTAACAAACGACGTAAACCAATGTCAAGGTATACAAGGCTTTGCGGGCTCGAACACGCGATCCCGTCGATCAAAACTTGCCGAGCGTCGCGGCCACGCTGACCAAGTCGATAAATCGCTGGGGGAAGACACCGATGAGCAGGGTCCCGAGTACGGTGACCCCCAGCAGCGTCCGAGCCACCGCCGTCTCCGGGACGCGCGTCGCATCGTCGGGCGCGGGGGCCAGCCACATCGCCCGGATGACGCCCACATAGTAGAAGAGCGAGACCACGCTGTTCAGGATGGCCACGATCGCCAGCCAGAGAAAGCCGCTGTTGATCGCCGCGGCGAAGAGGAGGAGCTTCCCAAAGAACAACGCGGTGGGCGGGATGCCGATCAGCGACAGCATGAAGATCCCCATCGCCACCGCCGAGAACGGCGCGCGCTTGGACAGTCCGGCGTAATCGGCGATGGCGCTGGAGCCCAGCGCGCGCTCCACGATGACCGCCACGCCGAAGGCCCCGATGTTCGTGAAGGTGTAGGCGAAGAGATAAAAGAGCAGCGCCCCCTGTCCGGATCCCACCGCCGTCTGGCTGGAGGAGAGCGCCACCACGCCCATCAACATGTAGCCGGCGTGCGCGATCGAGCTGTAGGCCAGCATGCGCTTGATGTTCGGCTGAGAGAGCGCCGCCAGGTTGCCGAGCGTCATCGTGATCGCGGCCAGGCCGGCAACGATCGTCACCCACGCCTGCGGGGGAAGGGCGACGTAGAACACCCGGAGCAGGGCCGCGAACGCCGCGGCCTTGCTCCCCACCGAGAGGAATGCCGTGATCGGCGTCGGCGCCCCCTCGTAGACGTCCGGGGTCCACTGGTGGAAAGGGACAAGCGAGATCTTGAACCCGAGCCCGGCGAGGATGAGCATCGCCGCAAGCGTCAGGAACCCCGGGCTGAGGAAGGCAGTCCGCTGCATCAGGTGGTAGAGGTTGGTCGTGCCGGCGGCGCCGTACAGGTACGTGAACCCGTAGAGCATCACCGCGGACGCCGCCGCCCCGTAGAAGAAGTACTTGACGCCGGCCTCGTTGCTCCGCCGGTCGCTCTTCAGCGAACCGGCGAGGACGTACGAGGTGAGCGAGACGAACTCGATCGCCAGGAAGAGGAGGATCAGGTCAGCGGCCGCGGTCATCAGCGCCAGCCCGAGCACCATGAACACGACCAGGCTGTACACTTCTCCCTCGTAGGGCATCCGGCGACCCCGGAAGAACTCCATGGCCGCGAGCAGCACCAAGATCCCGCTCAAGATCGCGATGATCTTGAAGAAGGCGGCGAAGGGGTCAACGGCGTAGGTCTCGGCGAAGACGAGCCGGGGCGGCGCGGACAGCAGGCCGACGGACGGCAGCAGGGCGACCAGCAGGCCGACCACGCCGGCCCAGCCGACGCCCCGTTTCTGGCCCGGGCCCGTCAGCAGATCTATCGACAAGAGGACGAGGCCGAGCACGCCCAGGAGCAGCTCCGGGGTGATCGCGCTGAGGTCAGCGGTCATCGGCCCATCCCGAGGATCGCGATCGTCGCGAGGTTGACGGCGTCGACGAGGGGCCGCGGATAGATGCCGATGACCACCATCAGCGCCGCCAGCGGGACCAGCGCCCAGCCCTCCCGGCCGTCCAGATCCGGCAGCGCCGCCCACCGCGAGTTCAAGGGGCCGAAGAAGATCCGGTGGATCGTCCAGAGGAAAAAAGCCACCGTGATCACGACCCCGACGAGCGCGATGACGGTCAGCGTCGGGTAGATCTGGAAGGCCCCCAGAAAGATCAGGAACTCGGCGACAAACCCCATCAGCCCGGGGAGGCCCAGCGAGCCGAGCATCACCAAGACCGTCACGCCCGTGTACACCGGCAGCCGCAGCCCCAGTCCACCGAAATCTCCGACCCCGCGGGTATGCGCCCGGTAGTCATAGATCACCCCCACGAGAAAGAACAACGCCCCGGTGATGACGCCGTGCGCCAGCATCTGCATCGTCGCGCCGTTGAGCGCCGTCGCCGCCGCCGCCAGGTTCTGGCGGCCGGCGGCGGAGGCCGCCGCGGCGATCCCGAGCATCACATAACCCATATGGTTGACGCTCGAGTAGGCGACCAACTTCTTGAGATCGGTCTGGGCCATCGCGACCATCGCGCCGTAGACCACGCCGATCACGGCGAGGACGGCGACGATCGACGCCTCCCGGGCAAACGCCTGAGGCAGGAGCGGCAGGGCGATGCGGACGAACCCGTAGGTCCCCAGTTTCAGCAGGACGCCGGCGAGGAGCACGCTCCCAGCGGTGGGCGCCTCGACGTGCGCGTCCGGAAGCCAGGTGTGGAACGGAAACATCGGCACCTTGATCGCGAAGCTGAAGAAGAACCCCCAAAAGGCCAGGACCGCCAGCGGCAGGTCCCGGCTCAGCGGCTGCTGCTGGATCAACGCGAGGATGTCGAAGGTCCGCGGGTTCGCGTGAAAGTACAGAATCAGGATCGCCAGCAGCATCGCCAGCGACCCCGCCAGCGTGTACAAAAAGAATTTGATCGCCGCGTAGGTCCGCCGCGGGCCGCCCCAGATGCCGATGATGAAGTACATCGGCACGAGGCTCACCTCCCAGAAGACGTAAAAGAGGAAGAAATCGAGTGCGAGGAACACCCCGACCATGCCGGTCTCGAGCAGCAGGAAGAGGATCATGTACTCCTTGGGGCGCAGGTCCACGCGCCAGGAGTAGATCACGCACAGCAGGGTCAGCAGCGTCGTCAGGATGACGAGCGGCAAGCTCAGGCCGTCCACGCCGAGGTGGTAGGTGATGCCGACCGAGGGAATCCACGTCCGGACCTCGACGAACTGCATCGCCCCGGCGCGGGCGCGGTCGAAGGCGAGCCCGGCGCCCACCGACACCCCGCACGTCAGCAGCGCCGTCGCCAGCGCCACCACTCGGATCGCGCGGGTGTTGTCCCGGGGCACGCACATCAGCACGATCGCCCCCAGGACCGGCAGCCAAAGGATCACACTGAGCACGGAACTCATCGGACCAACCTGACGAGCACGATGACCACCACGCCGAGGAAAATCAGCAGGAGATAGTTTTCCTCGCGGCCGGTCTGCAGGAACCGCAGGAACCAACCGGACCGTCCGGCGAGCCAGCCCACGGCGTTGACCAGGCCATCGACGACGTACCGGTCGAAGGCGCCGGCAAGCCAGATCACCCCCCAGCCGACACGGAGGAACACCCACCCGTAGAAATCATCGACGAAATACTTGCGCACGAGCAGCGTGTACAGCGGAGCGAACCACCGCCGCAGCGCGGCGGACGGGACGATCCGCCAGCGGTAGATCGCGCCCGCCGCCAGCCATCCGGCCACCGCCACCAGCACCGAGAAGAAGAGCAGCCCCGTGTTCGACGCCGGCTCCTCCACCCCGGGGAACCGCACGAACCGTCCGAAGGGATGCTCCAAGAAGCCCAGAAAGATCGAACAGACGGCGAGGATCACCAGCGGCACGGTCATCACCTGCGGGCTCTCGTGGGGAAGCCCGCCCGCAGGCGTGGTCCCCCCATGGGCGTCGTGGTCCCCCGCGGCGGCCGCCCCGCCGCGGTAACTGCCGGCAAACGTGTACCACATCAGCCGCCCCATGTACAGCGCCGTGACAAACGCCCCGATCGTCCCGATCAGCCACAGCGCCTTGCTCTGCGTGTAGGCGGCGAGCAGGATCGCGTCCTTGCTGAAGAACCCCGAAAACGGGGGAATCCCGGTCAGCGCCAGCGTGGCGACGAGGAAGGTCCAGAAGGTTACGGGCATCGCCTTCGCCAACCCGCCCATCTCCTTCATATTATTCGTGGCGACGGCGTGAATGACGCTCCCGGCGCCCAAGAAGAGGAGGGCTTTGAAGAACGCGTGGGTGATCAGGTGAAACATCCCCGCCGAATACCCCAGCACCCCGAGCCCCATCATCATGTAGCCCAACTGGCTGACCGTCGAGTAGGCGAGCACGCGCTTGATATCGTCCTCGACGACGCCCATCGTCGCCGCAAACAGCGCGGTGATGCCGCCGATCCACGCCACCACCCAGAGCGCATTGTGCGCGGGTGAGAGGATGAACAGCGGGAAGGTCCGCGCCACCAGGTACACGCCGGCCGCCACCATCGTCGCCGCGTGGATCAACGCGCTGACGGGGGTCGGCCCCTCCATCGCGTCCGGGAGCCAGACGTGGAGAGGCACCTGCGCGGACTTGCCCACCGCCCCGCCGAAGACCAGGACCGCGGCGAGGGTCAGGAGCGGGCCGCCGATCTGGCCGGCCGCGATACCCTTGAACACCTCGGCAAAGTTCAGGGTCTGCGTGTGCAGGAACAGGATCAGGATGCCGATCATCATCGAGAAATCGCCGACCCGCGTCGTGATAAACGCCTTCAACGCCGCCCGCGCCGCGGTGGGGCGCTCGAACCAGAAGCCGATCAAGAGGTAGGAGCACAACCCCACGAGCTCCCACCCGGCGTAGATGAAGAGAAAGTTGTCGGCGAGAACCAAAAAAAGCATCGAGAACTGAAAGAGCGACAGGTAGGCGAAGAACCGCGAAAACCGTGGGTCCCCGTGCATGTAGCCGACCGAGTAGATGGTGATCAGCGAGGCAACGACCCCCACCATCGCCAGCATCACGGCACTGAGGGGATCGACGACGAACCCCACGGTCAGCGGGTGGGTGCCGAGGGTGACCCACCGGTAGGTGAGGTCGGCCCGCGCCCCGGTCGCCACTTCCCCCAAGAGCAGCAGGCCGCCCAGGCCCGCCAAGACGATCCCGGCGATGCTCACGGACGCCCCGCGGCCGGGCAACCGGTCGCCGCGCCAGATGATCAGCGCGAACGCCACGAGCGGCATCAGGGGAATGAGCCAGGCGTGTTGGGTCATGGACGGGGGCTCACCATTTCATCAGGTTGATCTCATCGACGTAGATCGTCTCCAGGCGCCGGTAGGCCGCGAGGATCAGCGACAGCCCCACCGCCGCCTCGCAGGCGGCGAGCGTAATGACGATCAGCGCAAAGATTTGCCCTTGCATCGCGCCGGGCGCGCCGTACTTATTGAACGCGACCAGGTTGATGTTCGCCGCGTTGAGCATCAGTTCGATCCCCATGAGGATGGCGACGCCGTTGCGGCGGGTCACGACCGCATACAGGCCAAGGCAGAACACCAGCGCGCTCAGAACGAGGTAATGGACCAGGGTGACCATCGCTACTCCTCTTTCCGGGCGATGATGATCGCCCCGACCAGCGACACGAGGAGGACGATCGACGTGCCCTCAAACACCAGGAGGTTGGGCCCGAGGAAGCTCTGTCCGATCGCCCCGGGGGTGTAGGCGGGCAACCCCCCCGCCGCCCGACTCCAGGCGGTGTGGATCACCCCGGTGATCAACAGGACCGCCATCAGCACGGCCACCACGACCCCGATCGGCCCCTGCTCGTTCCGCTGCCGGAGCCGCAGGCCGGTCCCGCCTTCGGTCAGCATGATGACGAACAGGATGAGGACGGTGATCGCGCCGGCGTAGATCAGGACCTGTACGCCAGCGAGGAACTCGGCATTGAGGAGGATGTAGATGCCGGTCACACCGAGGAACGCCGGGACCAGGGCGACCGCGCTGTGCACGATGTTGGGAGTCGTGACCACGACCACGCCGGAGAGCAGGAGGACCGCGGCCAGCGCGTAGAACGCGATCGCCTCTCCGGTCATCGGTGGACCACCATCACGAAGAAGGCCGTCACCACAAGATTCAGCAGCGCCACCGGGATGAGGATCTTCCAGGAGAAATTGAGGAGCTGGTCGATCCGGAACCGCGGGTACGTCCATCGGACCCACATGAAGATGAAGATCAGCGCGTAGAGTTTGATGATAAACCACAGGACCGGCGGAAGCAGCGGGCCCCGCCATCCTCCCAGGAACAGCGTCACCGCCATCGCGGCCATCGCGAACATCTCACCGTACTCTCCGAGTTGGAATAAAGCGAACCGCATGCCGGTGTACTCGGAAAAGTACCCGGCGACCAGCTCGCTCTCCGCCTCGACGAGATCGAACGGCACCCGGTTCACCTCGGCCGTGGCCGCGACCAGGAAGATCAGGAAGGTCACCGGTTGCTCGACCACGTACCACAAATGCGCCTGCGCCTCGACGATCTTGACCGTGGAGAGCGATCCCGCCAGCATGGCGACGGTGATCAGGGCCAGCCCCATCGGGATCTCATAGCTCACCATCTGTGACGCCGACCGGAGCCCGCCGAGCAGCGCGTACTTGTTATTGGAGCCCCACCCCGCCATCAGGATCCCCACCACCACCAGCGACGATGTGGCGGCAAAGTACAGGACGCCGATATTGAGATCGCGGAAGATCAGCGGCCCCCAGCGGGTGACCCCGAAGGGGATCACCACGTAGTCGAGGAGCGCCGCCAGCGGCACCACGAGGACCGCGCTGGCGAAGATCTTGGCGTCCGCATGCCGCGGGACGATGTTCTCCTTCTGCAGCAGCTTGATCGTGTCCGCGATCGTCTGCAGCAGGCCCTGGGGACCGACATGTTTGGGGCCGAGCCGGCTCTGGATCCACCCGCTGATCTTGCGCTCCAGCAGCACGCCAAACATCGCGGCGATGACCGCGACCCCCGAAAAAATAATGATCGTGCCCACGATGGCCCGCAACAATTCAACGTACCAAGGCACCAGATCCGCCTCCGCTAGGACCGCATCGCCTGGCGCATCGTTGCCCAGAACCGTCCCCGGCCGACGCCCGCGCCCTCCATCGCTAGGCCCACTCGAGCGCACCCTTGCGCCATGCGTAAACCAGGCCCAGGGTAAGAATCACGAGGAAGACCAGGATATCATAGAAGGCGAGGGGGCCCGCTCCGCGCGAGACGACCGCCCACGGGTAGAGGTAGATCACCTCAACGTCAAACACCACGAAGACGAGCGAAAAGAGGTAGTATCGGACGTTAAACTGGGACCAGGCCTCGCCGATGGTCGGCATGCCGGACTCGTAGGTCTCCAACTTCTGCGGATAGCTGCTGCGCGGGCTGATCAGCCAAATGATCAGAAGGGGAAGCGCCACCATCGCTGTGCCAACGATGGCGAACACGGCCACGTACCCCCAGTCGAGCAGCATGCCCTTCCACCCCGCCCTCGTGCCGCGTGCCGCGCAGGCCCCATCCCGGCCCCGTCCACTTGCCCGTCATCCTCCCCGCCCCCGCCGGGCGAGCCCGGGAACGCCCCGAGGCGGCGGGGAAAGTCAACGACACTCGGTCGCCTTCTGTGGAAGTCGGCGGACAGCGGAACTGATACAGCAGAACCCGTTCCCGGCGGGCAAAAACGCGGATTTTATCGTAGTATTCTTTGCCGGAGGGTGTCAAGTTTCCTACAGCGCCGCGGCGGCCCGCCGGCGTTCCGGCGAGACCGTGGCCAACAACTGCAGGAGCACCGTCGTGATCTTCCGGGGGTCGTGGCGCACCAGCTCCTCTTCGCTGATCAGGTCCTCCGAGACCGGGCGCAGGCCGAGAGCACGAATCGCATCGACGTCCGGCTCGACCGGTTCGGCCCCCTGCTGGCCATAGCGGGCCAGCAGGGCTTGGTTGCGGGGTCGGCGGGTGTTGACCAGGACGTAGTCGAAAATGCCCCGCCCTCCCTGCTCCAGCAGCACCCGGACATGATCGGCGGCGCGAAACCCGCGCGTCTCCCCCTGCTGGGTCATCACGTTGCAGACGTACACTTTGAGGGCGTGGGCGCGCCGCAGGGCATCGACCACCCCGTCGACCAAGAGATTGGGAATCACGCTGGTGTACAGGCTCCCAGGCCCGAGCACGATGAGGTCCGCTTCCGCGATGGCGTCCAGGACGTCCAGGAGCGGCGATACCCGCGCGGGTTTGAGGAATACCCGCCGGATCGTTCTGCCGGCGCCGGTGATCGCGGATTCCCCCTCCACGATCGTCCCATCGCTCATCTCGGCACAGAGGGTCACGTCCTCCAGCGTCGTCGGCAGGACCCGCCCGCGGATCGCCAGGACCTTGCTGCATTCTTTGAGCGCGGTCTCGAGATCCCCGGTCACCTGCGACATGCTGGCGATGAAGAGGTTGCCGAAACTATGCCCGTCCAGGTCGCCGCCCTTGAACCGGTGCGTGAACAGCTGGGTGAGCAGGGGCTCGGCTTCCGCGAGCGCGACGAGACAGTTGCGGATGTCCCCCGGGGGCAGGATCCCCTGCTCGCGGCGCAGCCGGCCCGAGGACCCGCCGTCGTCGAAGACGGTGACGACGGCGGTGAGGTTCGTGGAGACCTTCTTCAGCCCACGCAGCAGCGTGCTGAGGCCCGTCCCCCCGCCGAGCACCACGATCCGCGGCCCCCGCTGCAGCTGGCGCTGCTGCATGATCATGCCCACCAAGCGTGGATCCCCCCGCGGGAGGAAGACCCCCACAACCGCGCCGATCGTCTCGCGGATCCCGTACACGATGATTCCGATCCCGAGCAGCAGCAGTACGGTGCCGATGACGATCGGGGAAATGATGTGACCCGTCACGATGTACGCCATGTCGATCGCGCGAATGACGGCCTGCTCGAGCACGTCCAGGAGCTTGAAGTTGACGATGAGCACCGCGCCGACGGTGACGAGAGAGATGCCGAAGGCCATCAGGGCGATCCAGCGTTTGATCCCGAGCCCGGGCTCCAGCCAGCGGAGTGAAAGCCGGACCCGGTCCAACCCCGGTCGGTTGCGCTTGCCGTTCAGGCTCATTCCTTCCTCACGTCGCGGTGCTTGACCCGCACGACGTAGCCCGCTTCGCGCAGGAACCTGGCCAGTTCCTCGCCCACGACCACCGAGCGGTGCCGGCCGCCGGTGCACCCGATGGCCACCGTCAGGTGGCTCTTCCCCTCCGCCGTAAACTGCGGCAGGAGGTAGGAGAGCAGTTCGTGCAGCCGCCGCTGGAACTCCGCGGTCTGCGGCGCCCGCAGCACGAACTCGCGAATCTCCGGGCTGCTCCCCGGCAGCGCGCTCAGCGCCTCGACGTAGTAGGGATTTGGCAGGAAGCGTACGTCGAAGATCAGATCGGAATCGAGGGGAATCCCGTACTTGTAGCCGAAGCTGACCACGGTGACCGTCAACGTCCGGCGGCCGTCGGTGCGGACAAACGTATCCGCCAGCTCCTGCTTGAGCTCCCTCGCCGTCAGCGTGCTGGTGTTGATGATCCGGTGCGCGAGCTCCTTCAGCGGCTGCAGACGCCGGCGCTCGGCACGGATGCCATCGAGCACACTCCCGCCGAGCGGGTGCTTGCGCCGGGTTTCCTCGTAGCGCCGGACCAGGATCTCGTCCGAGGCGTCCAGGAACAGAATCTGAAACCGGATGCCGCTCTGTTCCAGGCTCTCCAGCGCCGCCCCGAGTTGATCAAAAAACTCTCCACCCCGGATGTCGCTCACCAACGCGACGTGCCGGATGCGGCCCTGCGATTCTTTGATCACCTCTGCGAATTTCGGAATGAGCGCGGGGGGGAGGTTGTCGACGCAGAAAAACCCCAGATCCTCAAGCGAATGCGTGGCCAGCGACTTCCCCGCGCCGCTCAGCCCGGTGACGATGAGGAACTCCATCTCCTCGCCGACCGCGCCGGCGGGGTCGCCCGCGACGGACTGCCGGCTCGCCATCAGTCCGCAACCAGGCGGCTGAGGACGGCGCTGATCACGCTGAGCACGATGGCGCCGATGAGCGCCGCCCAAAAACTCGCCAGCTGCAGGCGGTGCGTCACGCCCGCCACCAGGTAGAGCATCGCGGCGTTCACGACCAGCGTGAAAAGGCCGAGGGTCAAAATCGTCAACGGCAGGGTCAGGATCAGCACCACGGGCCGGATCACCGCGTTGACGATCCCCAGCACCAGCGCCGCCACGACCGCCCCCCCCAAATCCGCAACCCGGACCCCGGGGACGATCAGCGTGGTCAGATAGAGGGCAATCGCATTAATGATCCACCGGACGATGAATCCCATCGACTTGACTTTTGATTATAGCAGGTTGGGTTGACCGGGGATACGGCCGGGCCCAGCGCGCGCGGCGGCGGCCGGGCCTACCCGGAAGACCGGCGAGTGGCCGGAGCGTCCTTCAACCGTTCGCGCAGCAGCGCGGGGATCTCGCTGACCAGCGTGGCGACCGCCACCCCCACCGCTTCGAGCGTCCGCATCTTATGCTCGGCGGTCCCCGCGGTCCCCGAGATCACGGCCCCGGCGTGCCCCATCCGTTTGCCGGCGGGGGCGGTCCGGCCGGCGATGTAGGCGGCGACCGGCTTCTTCACGTGCGCGGCGATGTGCCGCGCGGCGTCTTCCTCTGCCGCGCCGCCGATCTCACCGATCAGGACGATGGCATGCGTATCCGGGTCGGCGTTGAAGAGTTGGAGGATGTCCACGTAGCTCATCCCGACCACGGGATCGCCGCCCAGGCCCACAGCCGTCGACTGGCCGAACCCCGCGTGAGTCAGGCCGGCCACAATCTCGTAGGTGAGCGTCCCACTGCGGGATACGATTCCCACATGACCGGGGGTGAACAGGTGCGTGGGCATGATCCCCACTCGGCACTGCCCCGGCGTCGTCACCCCAGGCCCGTTGGGGCCGAGCACCCGGACCACCTGTCGGCCGGCGTAGGCGACGACCTCGATCGCATCGTGAACCGGCATCCCCTCGGTGATGATCACGACGGGGTTGAGCCGGGAGGCGATCGCTTCCAGCGCCGCGTCGCGGGCGAACCGGGCGGGCACAAAGATGGCAGTGGCGTTGGCCCCGGTCGCGCCCACCGCCTCATCCACGGTCTCGAACACCGGCACCCCGTGGACCTTCGTCCCTCCCTTCCCGGGGGTGACCCCGGCGACCACCCGCGTCCCCGCTTTGAGCATCAGGTCCGTGTGGAACATCCCCTGGTAGCCGGTGATCCCCTGGACCAGCAGCCGCGTGTCGCGGTCCACCAGGATCGCCATCTTACGCCGCCCCGGGGGGGCGAGACGTCGCTCGGGGCAACGCCACCGCCTGCTGGGCCGCCCCGTCCGGATCGAGTCCCGCCGAGATGCCGGCCGCCTTGAGGATTTGCTGCCCTTCCTCCTCGTTCGTCCCGGTCAGCCTGATGCTCGCCGGAACCTTCGGCGGATCCTGCACGATGCCCTTCGCCACATCGTCGCAGCGGGTGATCCCGCCGAATACATTAATGAAGAGCGCCCGGATCCCGGGCTTTCGCTGCACGATGCCGATGGCCTTGCGCATCCCTTCCGCCGTCGCCCCACCCCCGATGTCGAGGAAGTTGGCTGCCCGCCCGCCGAAATGCGCCAGGAGGTCGAGGGTGCTCATGACCAGTCCCGCGCCGTTCCCGATGACGGCGATGTCCCCCTCCAGTTCAACGTAGGACAACCCATTGGAGCGCGCCTCCCGCTCGAGTGGGGTGAGCTCCTCCGAGGCCGGTCGGTCCGTGTGCCGATACGCCGCGTTGTCGTCGAGGACGAGCTTGGCGTCGATGCAGAGCAGGGTGGACCCCACAACGGCCAGCGGGTTGATCTCTGCCAGTTCGGCGTCCTCGGCCCAGTACAACCGATAGAGGCGACCGACGATCGCGGCGAATTCGTCGAGGCGTGGACCGGCAAACCCCAACCGGCGGCCGATCGCGCGGCCCTGAAATGGCGGACACCCGAGAAACGGATCGATCGCCACGGTCACGATTTTCTCGGGGGTCGTCTTCGCCACGGTTTCGATCTCCACCCCGCCAGCCGCGGAGGCCACGGCGACCGCCCGCCTGGCGGTGCGATCGGTGACAAAGGCAAGGTAGTATTCTGCGGCGATGTCCGCCGCGGGGGCCACCAGCACCCGGTCCACCCGCTCTCCGCCGATCGACATCCCAAGGATCGCCCGGGCACGGGCCTCGGCCTCGGTCGGAGTCTTGGCGAGCTGGACGCCCCCCGCCTTCCCGCGGCCCCCCACGAGCACTTGGGCCTTGATGACCACGGGATAGCGAAGGCTCAGCCCGGCCACCTGCTCTGGGCGCTCGATCACGATCCCGGGCTGGACGGGGAGGTCGTACCGCGCGAAGACCTCCTTGGCCTGATACTCGTGGAGTTTCATGCGGCTACCCTCTACGCGAAGGCTACAGCTTGAGCAGATCTACGTTTTCCCGGATGCTGGCGACCGCGGCATCGAACGCCTTGCGCTCGCCGTCGTCCATGGGCGTCTCGAGGATGCGCTCGACCCCCCCCGCCCCGAGCACCGCGGGGACGCCCACGTACAGATCACGGACCCCGTACTGGCCCGTCAGGCGGGCGGAGAGAGGGAGGACGCGCTTGCGGTCGAGCAGGATCGCCTCTACCATCTGGGTGATCGCGGCTCCGGGGGCGAAGAAGGCGCTGCTCGTCTTGAGCAGGCTCACGATCTCCGCCCCACCCCGCCGGGTCCGCTCGACGACCGCGGCGATCCGCTCCGCCGGCAGGAGACGGCGGAGCGGGATCCCCCCGACCGTGGCCAGGCTCGCCAGCGGGACCATGTGGGTATCGCTGTGTGCCCCGATCACCATCGCCGACACATCTTGAACGGAGACCCCGAGCGCCTGTGCGATAAAAGTGCGGAAGCGGGTGCTGTCGAGTGCCCCGCTCTGGCCCAGCACCCGCTCCGCGGGAAACCCACTCACCTTGTGGACGAGATACACCATGACGTCCAGGGGGTTGGTCACGACGATCAAGTGCGCGGCGGGGGAGCGTTTGGTCACCTGCTCGGTGACGCCCCGCACGATCCCGGCGTTCGTGGCGAGAAGGTCTTCACGGCTCATCCCCGGCTTGCGGGCGATCCCGGCGACGATGACGACGACATCCGACTGGGCGGTCTCATCGTAGCCGTTGCTGCCGGTCACCCGGAAGTCCACCCCCTCAATGGGGCCCGCCTGAAGGAGGTCCAGCGCCTTCCCCTGCGGCATGTCCTCCACGACGTCTACCAACACGACGTCGGCCAGCCTGTGCGCGAGGATGCCCTGGGCCGCCGTATGTCCGACGTTGCCCGCCCCGACGATCGTGACCTTCGCGCGCGTTCGCACCACTCCTATCCCTCCAGCCTACATGCCGTCGATGATCGCGGTGGCGAATTCGCTGGTGCGCACCTCGCGGGCGCCCTCGGTCAACCGCGCCAGGTCGTAGGTCATCACCTTCCGCCGGAACGTCGCCTCCATCCCGCGGACGATCAGGTCGGCCGCCTCCTGCCACCCGAGGTGCTCAAGCATCATCACCCCGGAGAGGATCAGGGACCCCGGATTCACCTTGTCCTGATTGGCGTACTTCGGCGCCGTGCCGTGTGTCGCTTCGAATACGGCGTGGAAGTCACTGATGTTGCCCCCCGGCGCCATGCCGATCCCGCCGACTTGGGCGGCGACCGCGTCGGAAAGGTAGTCGCCATTCAGGTTACTCGTGGCGATGACGTCGAACGAACGCGGCCGGGTGAGCAGATGCTGAAACGTGACGTCGGCGATGTAGTCTTGCATCAGGAGTTTGCCCGGCGGAACCTTCCCGCCGTGCTTCTTCTCGACCTCATCCCACGTGATCGTCCGGTCGCCGAACTCCTGGCGCGCCAGTTCGTAGCCCCACTGGGCGAAGGCCCCCTCGGTGTACTTCATGATGTTGCCCTTGTGCACGATGGTGACGCTTCGCCGTCCGTGGTCGATCGCGTAGGTGATCGCCTTGCGGACCAGCCGCTTGGTGCCAAAGGGGCTGATCGGCTTGAGCCCGACCCCCGCGTCCTCGCGAATCTTCCACTTGAACTCGCGTCCGACAAAGTCGATGAGGCGCTTCGCCTCCGGCGAGCCGCTGGCAAACTCGTACCCGACGTAGATGTCCTCGGTATTCTCCCGAAACACGATCACGTCGATCTGGTCGGGGTGCCGAACGGGGCTGGGGACCCCTTCGAAGTAGCGCACCGGCCGGACGCAGGCGTAGAGATCGAGTTGCTGGCGGAGCGACACGTTCAGGCTGCGGAACCCGCCGCCGATCGGCGTGGTCAGCGGCCCCTTGATCCCCACCGCGTAGTGTTCGAACGCCCGGAGGGTATCCTCCGGCAGCCAGGTGCCGAACTGATCGTGCGCCTTCTCCCCGGCGAACACCTCGAACCACACGATCCGCCGCTTGCCGCCATAGGCCTTGTTCACCGCGGCGTCGAGCACCCGCACCGTCGCCCGCCAGATGTCCGGACCGGTCCCGTCGCCTTCGATGAATGGGATGATCGGGGTGTCGGGCACATGGAGCCGGCCCCCGCGGACCTCGATGCGGTGACCCTCTTTGGGTGGGGTGAGCGTTCCCGAGGTCGTCACGGCGCCTAGGTCCCCCGCGGTTCTTTCTTCCCGCCGAAGAGCCGGAGAAGCGCCCGCCACGGATCGAAGTACTCGTCCGCCATCCGCTCCTTCAGCGGGATGATCGCATTGTCGGTGATGTGGATGTGCTCCGGGCACACCTCTTCGCAGCACTTCGTGATGTTGCAGAACCCGATCCCGCCCGCGCCCTTGAGCAGGTCGGTGCGGGAGAGGGTATCCTTCGGGTGCATCTCCAGGGCGGCGATCCGCACCATGAACCGCGGGCCCATGTACCGTTCGAACCCCTCGTGCTCCCGCAGGACGTGACAGACATCCTGACAGAGGAAGCACTCAATACACTTGCGGAACTCGAAGAGCCGGTCCACATCCTCGGGGTACATCGTCCACGGCGCGGAATCCTTGGGATCCGGGGTGAACGGCGGGATCCGCTCGTTCATCCGGTAGTTCCAGGAGACGTTCGTCACCAGGTCCTTGATCAGCGGGAACACCTTGATCGGCCGGACCACGACGGGCTGGGCCCCGAACTCATCGACCCGGGTCTTGCACATCAGCCGCGGCCGCCCGTTGATTTCGGCGCTGCAAGACCCGCACTTGGCCGCCTTGCAGTTCCACCGGCAGGCCAGCGTGCCGTCCAAGTGACCTTGGATGTAGTGAATCCCGTCGAGGACCACCATGCCTTCGGTGATCGGCACCATGTAGGTGACGAGATCCCCCCCCTTGGCATCGCCTCGGAATACCTGGAACGTCGCATCCGCCATCTGCAACCCCTTGCCCCGTCCTCCGTCCAGTTGGAGCTCCCGCGGCGCTAGCCCTTCACCAGGGCGGCGAGCTCCGCCGGCATCTGCGGCACCGGGCGGGTGGTCACCGTCATCCCACCGCCGTTCTTGCGCACCACGATGTTCTTGGCCCCCCATTCGGGGGTTTGTTCCCCAAAGTCCAACCGCCAGTGCGCCCCGCGGCTCTCCTTCCGCTCGATCGCCGACCGGAAGATCGCCTCGCACAGCGTGAGCATGAAGCGCACGTCCCGGGTCATATGCCACCCAGGGTTGAAGAGCATGGACCCGGTGGCCCGGAGATTCTCGCACCGCCGCTGTAACGCCAGAATCTTCTCAAGGCCCTGGGCGAGTTGCTCGCCGGTCCGGGCGATCCCGGCGTAGGTCCCCATCACTTCCTGCAGCTCCTCGTGAATGGCAAAGGGATTCTCCTGTCCGCCGCCCTCGAACGGGTGCAGCATCAGCTTCCGCTCTTCGTCGACCTGGTGCTCGTCGGCCCGCGGGACGGCACGGAGGCCTTTCGCGTACGCCGCGGCGTGCTCGCCCGCCCGCTTGCCGAACACCAACAGGTCTGAGAGCGAGTTCCCCCCCAGTCGGTTCGCCCCGTGGAGCCCCGCCGCAACCTCGCCGGCGGCGAACAGGCCGGGGACGGTCGTCGCGCCGGTTCCGGCTTCGACCCGAACCCCCCCCATCACATAGTGGATCGTCGGAGCGACCTCCATCGGGGATTTCGTGATGTCGATATCGGCGAGTTTGAGGAACTGCTCGTACATGCTGGGCAGCTTCTTCTTGATGAACTCGGCTCCGCGGTGGCTGATGTCCAGAAACGCCCCCCCGTGGGGGCTTCCCCGCCCCGCCTGCACTTCCTTATAAATAGATCGGGCCACGACGTCGCGGCTGCTCAGCTCCATCTTCTTCGGGTCGTAGCGCTCCATGAAGCGCTCGCCGGTGCTGTTCCGGAGCAGGCCGCCCTCGCCGCGCACCGCCTCGGTGACGAGGATGCCGCGCACCCCCGGGGGCCAGACCATGCCGGTCGGGTGAAACTGCACCATTTCCATGTCCATCAATTCCGCCCCGGCGTCGTAGGCCATCGCACAGCCGTCCCCCGTGCACTCCCACGAGTTGCTGGTCACGCGGAAGACCTTCCCCCAGCCGCCGGTCCCCAAGACCACCGCCTTCGCCCGGAACAGCACGAACCGGCCGTCCTCGCGCCGATAGCCGAACGCCCCCGCGATCCGCTCCGCGTCCCGAAGGAGGCGGGTGATCGTGATCTCCATGTACACCTTGATCCCGCCGTGCACGGCCTTGTCCTGGAGTGTGCGGATCAACTCCAACCCGGTCCGGTCGCCCACGTGGCAGAGCCGCCGGTACGTATGGGCGCCGAACGGCCGTTGGAGGATCTTTCCCCCCGGGGTCCGGTCGAAGAGTCCGCCCCAGCGCTCCAACTCGTACACGCGCTCGGGCGCCTCCTTGGCGAAGATTTCCACCATCCGGTAATCGTTGATCATCTGGCCGCCGCGCATGGTGTCCCCAAAGTGGACCTGCCAGTTGTCTTTGGGATCCACGTTGCCCAGCGCCGCCGCGATGCCGCCTTCGGCCATGACCGTGTGCGCCTTGCCGAGGAGGGATTTGCAGACGAGGCCGACCGAGAGTCCGGCCTCCACCGCCGCGATCGACGCGCGCAGACCCGCTCCCCCCGCCCCGATGACCAGGATGTCGTGCTCGAAGGCTTCGTGCCGATCCGCCACTCCTCGCCTCCCGGAAGGCCTCCGCCCAGCCGCTTCGGCCCTAGAACAACTTCAGGTCGACGATCATCCCGGCGCCGAGCAGCCGGACGTACACGTCGGCCGCGACCACCGAGAACAAGCTCGCCCACGCCCATGGCGCGTGCCGGTGGTTCAACGGGGTCACCCACGACCACAGACGGAAGCGCAAACGGCCCCCGGCCGCGCACGAGTAGCAATCGAGGTTTCCGCCCACCATATGCCGAAACGCATGGCAGCCGAGCGTGTACGCGGAGAGCAGCACGACGTTTGCGAGGAAGACCAGCGACCCCAGGTGCACGCCGAAGTGCCCGCCAAAGTCGAACGCCCGAACGGCATCGACCCACAGGAAGACGAGAACGATCAGGGCGGCGTAGAGGAGGTACCGGTGCAGATTGTTCAGGATGAATGGGAACGCCGTCTCGCCCGCGTATCCCCGTCGGGACTCCGCGATCATGCACGCGATCGGGTCGGCGAAGTAGGATCGGTAGTAGGCCTTGCGGTAATAGTAGCAGGTTGCCCGAAATCCCGCGGGGGCCCAGAGGACCCAGAACGCCGGCGAGATCGGGATGGCTGCGATCGTCACCGGGGGCGAGTAGAACGGGGAGAGGTAGGGAGCCACGTACCCGTGTCCCTGAAAGGCAACCCAGCCCGCGTAGACGACAAAGCCCGAGAGAATCGTGACGGTGGCTGCGGGCTGCAACCACCAGGGGAGGGACAGGGCAGACGAACGCGTTGCCGCGTGATCGGCCATCGGTCTCTACCTAGGGACTGACGTCGGGAACTGCGGGGATATTCCGCTCGGCGGCCCCGGTTTCCTCCCGCAGGCGCGCGCGCGGTATACTGAAGTCACAGGAACGGCGGATGCGGAGGAAATACGATGAGCACGGAGGGACAGCACCGGATCGAACACGACGCCCTCGGGGACGTGCGCGTGCCGGCCGACGCGTACTACGGCGCGCAGACCGTGCGGGCGATTGAGAACTTTCCGATCAGCGGCCTCCGGCTCCCCCGCGCGTTCATCGCCGCGACCGCCACGATCAAGCGAGCGGCGGCGGAGGTCAACGCCGCGCTCGGCCTCCTCGACCCGAAGATCGCCGCCGCGATCGCCCAGGCGGCCCAGGAGGTCATTGAAGGGAAGTGGGACGCGCAGTTTCCCATCGACGCATTTCAGATGGGCGCCGGCACGTCCCAGAACATGAACGCCAACGAGGTGATCGCCAACCGCGCGATCGAGCTGCTGGGGGGCCGGCGGGGCAACTACCAGATCGTGCATCCCAACGATCATGTGAACATGGCGCAGTCTACCAACGATGTCACGCCGACGGCGATCCGGCTCGCCGCCCTGATGACCCTCGGCGACCTGCTGGCGGTGCTTGAGACCTTAGTGGAAGCCCTGGGCCAGAAGGCGCACGAGTTCGACGACATCGTGAAGGCCGGCCGCACTCACCTGCAGGACGCCGTACCGGTGCGTCTGGGGCAGGAGTTCGGGGCTTACGCGCTGGCGGTCGCCAACGACATCGAGCGCATCAAGAACGCCCGCGAGCGTCTGCTCTATCTCGGGATCGGGGGAACCGCGACCGGGACCGGCCTGAACGCTGACCCGCAGTACCACGCGCGGATGGTGCGCCGGCTTTCGGAGCTAACGGGCCTGCCGCTGCGGGGCTCCGGGAACCTCTTCGAATCGATGCAAAACACCGCCGACGCGCTGGAGTGCTCGGCCGCGCTTCGGACGCTCACCGCGACGCTCACCCGGATCGCCAACGACCTGCGGCTGATGACGTCGGGGCCGAACACCGGGCTCGATGAGATCCGCCTCCCCCCGGTGCTGCCGGGGTCGTCGATCATGCCGGGCAAAGTGAACCCTTCCATGGCCGAGATGCTGAACATGGTGTGCTTCCACGTCATGGGGAACGACCTGACGGTGCTCCTCGCCACCCAGGCGGGGCAGCTGGAGCTCAACGTGATGTTGCCGGTCATCGCGCTCAACGTGCTGCAGTCGATCCAACTCCTCACCAACGGGGTGCGCGCGTTCACGGACCGGTGCGTCCGCGGCATCACGGCCAACGAGGCGCGGTGCCGGCACTGGGTGGAGCACAGCGCCGCCCTGGCGACCGCGCTCAACCCCTACCTCGGCTACAGCAAGGTTGCCGAGGTCGTCAAGGAATTCGTGCGGACGGGACAGCCGATCCGGCAGATCATCTTGGACCGGGGGCTCCTCTCCGAAGCCCAACTCAACGACATCTTGTCGGTGCGGGCGATGACCGAGCCGGGGATTCCGGGGAAGGCGGCCGGCAAGGCCCGTGGCTAGCGCCCCGCAGGCGGACCCCATCGTCCCGGCCGAATAACCTGCCATGGTCGCCCCGCGGGGAACCGTCGAGAGAAGCGAGGTGAGCGATGCACTTTGACTTCTCCTCGCTCATCTGGCTGTTCTTCATCGTCTCGCTGCTCCAACCGCTGCTGACCCGGCAGTGGCAGCAGGCGACCCGGCTGCGGGTGTTTCAGCAATTGGAGCGCACCCGGAACAGCCGGGTCATCGCGCTGATCCACCGCGAGGAGACGATGAACCTGCTGGGGTTCCCGCTCGTGCGCTACATCGACATTCAGGACTCCGAGGAAGTACTGCGGGCGATTCGGCTCACCCCGCCGGACCTGCCGATCGACGTGATCCTGCACACCCCGGGGGGCCTCGTGCTCGCGGCGGAGCAGATCGCACGGGCGCTGCGCGACCACCCGGGTCGGGTGACCATGTTCGTCCCACACTACGCGATGTCCGGGGGGACGCTGATCGCGCTCGCCGCCGACGAGGTGGTGATGGACGCCCACGCCGTCCTCGGCCCCGTCGATCCCCAACTGGGAAACCATCCCGCGGTCTCGATCGTCGCGGCCGTGGGCCGGAAGCCGATCGGACGAGTCGACGACGAGACGCTGATCCTCGCCGACATGGCACAGAAGGCCCTGCAGCAGGTCCGCGCCGTCGTCGTGGAGTTGGCTTCGCGGCGCCTCCCCGCCGAGCGGGCGGAGGCGCTGGCGACCAGCCTGGCCGGGGGCACGTGGACCCACGACTATCCGATCACCGTGACCGAAGCGCGGGGTCTGGGATTTTCGGTGTCGACGGAGATGCCGCGGGCGATCTACGACCTGATGCAGCTCTACCCGCAGTCGGGGCGGCGCCGGCCGTCGGTCGAGTACATCCCGCTGCCGTACCGGTCGCCGGCCGCACCGCTCCCCCACCGAGAGGACCACAAGTAGGGCGAGCGCTCTACCGGGCGGATCTCCACACCACGTCGGGGCGCCCTGCCGCGAGGTTCGCCGCGCGCGCCAAGACGAAGAGCAGATCGGACAGCCGGTTGACGTACTTGAGGAGCTCCGGGTTGAGCGGCTCCAGTGCGGTAAGCTGCACGATCTCCCGCTCGGCCCGCCGCGCCACCGTCCGCGCGTGGTGCAGTGCGGCCGCGCCCGGGGTGCCCCCCGGGAGGACGAATTGGCGGAGAGGCGGCAGGCGATCCTCAAACCGATCGATCTCCTGCTCCAACCCGGCGACCTGATCGGCGGACACCCGGACGACGTGAGACCCGGCTGCGGACGCGGCGGCGGGGGTGGCCAGCTCCGCGCCGAGATCGAACAGGTGGTGCTGCAGCCGCTCCAGGACCCCGTCGATCTCCCGATCGGATCCGGCCGCGCGCGCCAGCCCCAGGACGGCGTTCAGTTCGTCGATCGTGCCGTACGCCCGGACCCGCGGGTCATCCTTCGAGACTCGGGCTCCCCCGAATAAACTGGTGTGTCCGCCGTCGCCCGTCCGGGTGTAGATGCGCGTCACGGCGCCGGCCTACTCGTCGGCGGCCACCCCCTGCCGCCGGCGGGATGAGCCGCCGGCCTCGGATGCGCCCGGCCGTGCAGCCAGGTGCGTGCCGAACCAGGCCAGGATGTGGCGGAGCCGCTCGACCCGATGCTTGGGCTGCCCGTTTCGGGAGAGGTCATGGCTCTCCCCGGGAAAGCGGACGAAGAGCGTTGGGGTCCCCTGCTTCTTGAGCGCGATGAACAGCTGCTCCCCCTGCTCGATCGGACAACGCAGATCGTTCTCGCTGTGGAGGATCAACAGCGGAGTCCGCATCTGGCGCACGTAGGTAATCGGCGATCGCTCGAGGTAGAATCCGGGAGATTCCCACGGATCGCCCGGGTACTCCCAGAACCCCTTCTGATAGGCGAGGTCAGAGGTCCCCCACTGGCTGTAGGCGTTGCTGATGCTCCGCATCGTCACCGCGGCCTTAAAGCGCTGGGTATGGCCGACGACCCAGTTGGTCATGAACCCGCCATAGCTGCCGCCCGCCACACCGAGCCGATCGGGGTCGATCCAGTCGTAGGCACCCAACGCGTGGTCGACCCCGCGCATGAGATCCTCGTAGTCCTTGCCGCCCCAGTCGTGACGCGTCCCCGCGGTGAATGTCTGGCCGTACCCCTGGCTCCCGCGGGGATTCATGTAGATCACGCCGTACCCGGAGGCGGCAAGGAGCTGAAACTCATGGAAGAATCCGTTGCCGTACGCGCCGTGGGGGCCGCCGTGAATCTCAACGATGGTGGGGGCCCGCTCGTGTTGGCCCGGGCCGGCCGGGCGCAGCACCCACCCCTCGATCCTCCACCCGTCCACGCTGGACACCTCGAACCGCTCGGGAATGGAGAGGGCCAGGGTCCGCAGGCACGCCCCGTTCAGGTCCGTGATCCGCCGGAGCGGCCCCGCCGCAGCCCCAACGTCCAGTACGACGACCTCCCCGGGCGTCAGAGGGTCGCTCTCGATGCACGCCGCCCGGATCGCCCGGCGGTCCAGCGAGCACCCGATCAGTTCGTGATCGCCCTGTGTCTCCTGCCGGACCGCGCCGTCGCCAACCGCCACCGACGCAATCTGGGTATTTGCGCCGTCGGCGTACATGAAGTAGATGCGCGCGCCGTCGGGCGCCCACGTCAGCCCTCCGGCACCGGGGTGGGCGCGCACGTCGGAGATCACGTGGTGACCGACGCTGCGGTCGAACTCCCGGGTCAGGCAGACCGGATCGCCACCGGTGGCGGAGACCACCCAGACCGCCGAGTTCGTCGCCCCCCGGCAGGCGTTATCGTGTCCGACGTACGCGATCCGGGCCCCGTCGGGAGACCACGCGGGCAGGCTGACCGGGCCGATGCCGCCGGTCAGCCGACGCGGCACCCCCCCGCCCTCGGCCGCCACCACCCAGACATCGGTGACATTGGAGAGATCGGCGTTCTGATCGGGGTTGGCGACGTACGCAACCCAGCGCCCGTCGGGCGACCAGGCCGGGTTCGTGTGATCGCACTCCTCACGGGTAAGCTGCCGCGCCTCCCCTCCGCCGGCGGGCACGGCCAGCACCTCCTTCCAGCGCCCGTCCCAGAACCCCTCACCGTCGAGCTTGTAGCGCAGGCGCGAGATCACGCGCACGTCGCTCTCGTCCGGCCCCGGCTTGGGCTGGGGCTTGGCCACCACGGCGAGCCAGCGGCCGTCCTGGGACCAAGACAGCTCCGAGGGGGCGAGCGGGCCCGACGTCACCTGACGCGCCTCCCCCCCCTCCACCCCGATCACCCAGACCTGCTTCTCCCCGCCCCGATCCGAGATGAAGGCGATCTGGTCCCCGTCGGGAGACCAGCGGGGATGGACGTCCTTGCCCGAGGCGGTCGTCAATTGCCACGGCACGCGCCCATCGACGGGGGCGATCCACAGATGGCTCTGGTAGACGTTCGTGGAAATATCCCCCGTCGTCACGGTACAGACCGCCCGGGTCCCATCGGGTGACATCTGCGGATCGTTGAGGATCTTGAGCGCGAACAAGTCTTCGATCGTGATCGGTCGCCCGGGACGGACGCCCTGGTCACGAAGGTTCATCACGGCATCTCCTCCTCTGCGTCCCCGGATCGGGAAACGGCGCGCCGGGTTGAGGCCACCGAGCCCAAGGGCAGCAGGGCCGCGCCCCTCCCTGTTCTTCGACGGGGGCACGCCTCCCTCCGGAGCGCGCTCGCTCCCGACCGCCGCCGACGGCGCGGGGCAGCCGGCGGGGAAGCTGGCCGCGCGCGGAGCTCACCGGTCATCGCCCCAGGGCAAGCCGCTGGGAGAGTTGCGCCGGAAGCTTGCGGGCCGCCATCTTTCTCTGGGTCGTCGCGATCGGGTACGAAAGCCGCTGGAGGGTGACGGTGCGCGGTTCGGTCTCCAGGATCAGGTAGGAAGCGCGGGGGTCGCCGTCGCGGGGCTGCCCGACGCTTCCCACGTTGACGATGTAGCGGTCCGAGCTGGCGAGCCGCATTCGTTCGCCTACCGGCAGCGCACGGATACTCAGCGTCCCGTCCGCCTCGAGGACGAACGCGCCCGGCACGTGGGAATGCCCCACCAGACAGAGCGCGAAGGGATGCTCGGAAAAAATCGCCAGCGAGGTGGGGAGATCGAGTATGTACTCTTCGATCGGATCCCGCGGGCTCCCGTGGACCGCGAGAAAGTCAGGGTCCTCCAGGCGGTCGGGAAGGGTGGTGATCCACCGCCGGGTCTCGTCGGTCACGACCTCGATCGTCCACTCGATCGCCGCGCGCGCGAGCGGGGTGAAGGCCCGGATGTCGAGCGCGCCGACGGCCGCGCGGTCGTGGTTGCCGGCAATCGCCCTTCCCCCCAGCTCTTGGATGCGCGACGCGCACTCGTTGGGGTTGGGCCCGTAGCCAACGGTGTCGCCCAGACACAGGAAGGCGTCGGGGCGGTGCCGGCCCACATCGGCCAGCACCGCCTCCAGCGCTTCGAGGTTGCCGTGCACATCGGAAAGGATCGCGTATCGCACGGGAAGAGGAGACGGCCTACCGTCGCCGCTGAGCGAGTTCGGCAAATACCTCGCGCGGGCTCACCCCGAGGAAGACCAGGAGGGCCAAGGTGTGGAACCAGAGATCGGCAGTCTCCTCAACAAGACGCCCGCGAGTCTCCTTCCGGGCGGCCCGAGTCACCTCGGCGGCTTCTTCCATGATCTTCTCATTGAGACGGGCCAACCCCTCCGCGAACAGCCGGGTCGTGTAGGACCCTTCGCGGGGCGCCGCGCGGCGATCGTTGAGTACGGCCGCGATCTCGCTGAGAACCTCGGCGTCACCGCGGATGGGCCGATCGGCCCCGTTCTCCGGCCCCGCCCCCCCGCGGTCGACGAGGATGGCCGCCTCACCGTCTCGCTGCGCGACCGCCCGGTAGAAGCATGACCGGTGCCCGGTGTGGCACGCCGCTCCCGTCTGCTCGACCCGAAGCAGCACCGCGTCGCCGTCGCAGTCCGCCCGGACCTCCGTGACCCGCTGGGTGTGCCCCGACGTCTCACCCTTCCGCCAGAGCCGATTTCGGCTGCGACTCCAGTACCACCCCTGTCCGGTGTCCAAGGTCCGCCGGAGGGCCTCCCGATCCATGTGCGCAACCATCAGCACCTCGCCGCTGCCGCCGTCCTGCGCCACGGCGGTCACCAGCCCGTCCGCATCAAACCGTACGGTCCCGCTCTCGTCCATCCGCGTGATCCTCCCGCTTACCGGCGGACGGGGATCCCCGCCGCCGCCATCTGCGCCTTCGACTCGGCGATGCTGTATCGCCGGAAGTGGAACATGGACGCGGCGAGCACGGCATCCGCATCCGCGCCCTCGATGACCTCTACGAAGTGGTGCGGGTGGCCCGCGCCCCCCGAGGCGATCACGGGCACCCGCACCGTTTGCGTGATGGCCCGGGTCAGGGCCAGGTCGTAGCCGTCCTCGTGCCCGTCCCGGTCCATGCTCGTGATCAGCAGCTCCCCCGCCCCGAGTTCCGCGGCCTGGCGGGCCCAGGCGACGGCGTCTCGGTTCGCCGGCGTCCGGCCTCCGTGCGTGTAGACCTCCCACCGACCGGGCTCCTGCTGGCGCGCGTCGATCGCCACGACGACGCACTGGCTGCCGAAGCGCCGGGCCGCCTCGCGGATCAACTCCGGACGCTGTATCGCCGCCGTGTTCAGGCCGACCTTGTCGGCGCCGGCGTTGAGCATCCGGCGGAGATCCTCCACGGCGCGCAGGCCGCCGCCCACGGTGAACGGGATCGTCAGCGTGTCGGCCGTCCGCCGGACCACCTCCTCCATGATCCCGCGGCGCTCGTGACTGGCCGTGATGTCCAGGAAGACGATCTCATCGGCACCCTCGCGATCGTACAGGGCCGCCAGCTCGACGGGATCGCCCGCGTCGCGCAGGTCCACGAAACTCGTGCCCTTGACGACCCGCCCGGCATCGACGTCGAGGCACGGGATCACCCGTCGCGCCAGCATCGAATTCACGCCGCGGCGGCCAGGAGGTCCTCGAGCCGGACGCGCCCCTCGTACAGGACCCGGCCGACGATGACGCCCTCCAGCCCGTGGGCTTCGAGCGGCCGGAGGCGCCGGATGTCGTCGGCCGAGGCGATCCCGCCCGCGGCGACCACCGGCACGTCGACCTCACGGAGGATCCGTTCGATGGCGGCGACGTTGGGCCCCGCCAGCATCCCGTCCGCGCCGATGTCCGTGTAGATGATCCGCCGGGCGCCCGCCGCGACGACCTGAGTGGCGACGGCCGAGGCGGATAGTCCGGTGCGGGTGACCCACCCCTCCGTCGCCACCTCGCCGCCCCGCGCGTCGATCCCCACCACCACCCGGTCGCCGAACCGCGAACACGCCTCCTCCAGCACGTCCCGGCGGGAGAGGGCGACGGTCCCCAGGATGACCCGGGCGGCTCCGGCGTCCAACCACCGCTCGACCGTCCCGAGATCCCGCATCCCTCCGCCCACCTCCACGGGGATCTCCACTGCGGCGATCAGGCGGCGGATCGCCTCCGCGTTCACTTGGGTGCCGGTGAACGCGCCGTCGAGATCGACGACGTGCAGCCAGGCGGCGCCGCAGGCCATCCACCGACGGGCCGCGGCGGCCGGGTCGCCATCGTAGAGATGCTCGCGGTCAGGCGCCCCCTGAACGAGACGGACGCACCGCCCGCCCCGCACGTCAACGGCCGGCAGCACCAGCACCGATGGCCCACCGAGCGAAGTTGGTCAGCACGCGGCTGCCGGCCGCCCCCGATTTCTCCGGATGAAACTGGGTCGCCCAGACATTGCCGCCGCCGACGACGGCGGCCACCTCCCCTCCGTAATCGGCCGTGGCCGCCACGAGCGCGGGGTCCGCGGGAACCGCGTGGTACGAATGGATGAAGTAGACGTGCATCCCCGTCGCGCAGCCGTCAAGGAGCGGAGAGGGGCGAACGATGTCGAGCGCGTTCCATCCCATGTGGGGGGTCTTGACCTCCTCGGAGAGGCGTACGACCCGGCCGGGGAGCAGGCCGAGGCCTTGGTGGACGCCGTCCTCCTCGCTCTCCTCAAACAGCACCTGCATCCCAAGGCAGATCCCTAAGAACGGCCGCCCCGAGTCGACGAACTCCCGGATGCGCTCGACGAATCCCGCGTCCCGGAGGCCCGCCATCGCCGGACCGAACGCGCCGTCCCCGGGGACGACCAGCGCATCCGCCTCGTCCAGGAGGCGCGGCGAGTCGGTGACGCGGACCTCAAGCCCTTGGCGCTCGAGTCCCTTTCGGATGCTCCGGAGGTTGCCGGCGCCGTAGTCCACGACCGCGATCATGCGAGGGTACCCTTGGTCGAGGGGATGCCCGGGACCCGCGGATCCACCCGCGTCGCCCGGTCGAGCGCGAGGGCCAGCGCCTTAAAGGCCGCCTCGATGATATGGTGCGCGTTCCGCCCGTGCAGGAGCAGGAGGTGCACGGTGATCCCGGCGTTCATCACGAACGCCCGGAAGAACTCCTCGGTGAGGTCCGTGTCGTAGTCCCCCAGCCGCTGGCGGGGCACCGGGATGGCGTAGTGGAGGTACGGCCGGCCGCTGACATCGACCGCGGCCAGAACCAGCGCCTCGTCCAGCGGCGCGTACTCGGAGGCGTAGCGGCTGATCCCCCCGCCGTCTCCCAGGGCCTCCCGTAGGGCCCGGCCGAGCGCGATGCCGACGTCCTCCACGGTGTGGTGCGCGTCGACCTCCAGATCTCCGCTGGCCTCGACGGCCAGGTCGAACCGCCCGTGCCGCGCGAGCTGGGCAAGCATGTGGTCGAGAAACGGCAACCGCGTGCTCCCCGTGTGGGCCCCCGTGCCGTCCAGGTCCCAGGTCACGTCGATGCGCGTCTCCGCGGTCGCGCGCGCCACCCGGCCGACGCGGCTCATGTCGGCTCCCTCCGGGCACGCACCGCGAGCACGTGGGCCGGGAAGTCTTCATACTGGCCGAGCCGTTCGATCACCGGCCGCACGCGATCGAGCCCGGCGGGATCGAGGTGGGCGATCGACGTCGCCTTGAGATAGCTGAGCACCGTGACCCCAGAGGCGACGCGCGCGAAGCCGCTGGTCGGCAGCGCCGCCGGCACGCCGATCGCGTAGTTGCCCGCGGAAAACGGGGTGTCCTGTCCGAGCAGGACCTCGCCGGCGTTGCGAATCTGCAGCAGCGTGGCGAACGGATCTCGGGTGGCAATCTGCAGGTGCTCGGGCGCGTAGAGATTGGCGAACGCCACCGCCTGTTCCACAGTGTCGACCACGAAGACGCCGCCGTATCGACTCATCGCCGCCTCGGCGAATTCGCGGCGCCCGGCGGGGAGCTGTGCCAGATATCGGGGGAGCCGCTCCCGAACCTCGCCGGCGAGCGACGCCGATGTGACCAGAAGAATCGCCGCAGAGTCCGCGCCGTGCTCGGCTTCGTTCAGGAGATCGAGGGCCAGGCGGTCCGGATCGGCCGTCTCGTCGGCCAGGATCAAGGACTCGGTCGGGCCCAGGAACGACAGCAGGCGCACCCCGTGGGCCTGCACGGCGATCTGGGCGGCGGTGACGTAGGGGTTTCCCGGACCGCCGAGGAGTTCGACTCGAGGCAGCGTCGCCGTCCCGAATGCCAGCCCAGCGATGCCGGCGACCCCGTTGCACCGAAACAGCTGCGACACCCCGAGCAGGTCGGCGGCGACGAGGAGGGCAGGATCCACGCTGCCATCCTTTCGCGGGGGGACGACGACGGCGATGTCGGTAACGCCGGCGACGATCGCCGGGGTAACCAGCGTGATGAACGTGGAGGGGAACGCCCCCTTCCCACTGGGGATGTAGACCCCGACGCTCTCGACGGGGGCAAATTTGACGCCCGTGATCAGGCCGTCCTCCAGCTCCTCGAGCTGCAACGCGGGGGGACGGAGCCACTCGTTGTACCGCCGGGTCCGGTCGATGCTCGCGGCGAGCGCCGTGCGCAGCGCGCCGTCCACGGCCTCGTGGGCGCGGCTAATCTCCTGCCGGTCAACCTGGAGGCGGTCCGAAGACAAGGTGACGCCGTCATGCCGCTGCGTATACTCTGTGATGGCGGCGTCCCCGCGCTCCCGGACGTCCTCGACGATTGCGCGCACGTGAGCGGCGCGGTCGGCGTCGAACACTTCCGCCCTCGACCGCTGCAGGATCTGACGCAGCCGCCCGGGAGAAATCTGGGTCAGCCGTTGAATCTCCACGCTGGCCTCTCTTTCTACACCGATGATCGATCCCGCGCCGAGGCCGCCGCCCGCATTCGCTCGACCACGGCCTGCACCGCCGCCGCCCGGGTGCGCAGGCTCACCCGGTTGACGACCAACCGCGCGGAGGAGCGGAACACCTCCGCGACCTCCAGGAGATGGTTCTCCGCCAGCGTGCGGCCGGTCATCACCAAATCGAGAATCCCATCCGCCACCCCCACCTGGGGGGCGAGCTCAACGGTGCCGTTCATCTCAACGACCTCCACCGACCGCCCCCGCCCCCAGAAGTACCGCTCGGTCACCCGCGGGTATTTGGTGGCGATGCGAATCGGGCTCAAGGCCTCCCACCCCGGGGCCCTCTTCTCGGGAAACGCGACGACGCCCCGACATGCTCCAAACCCGAGATCCACCAACTCGTAGACGTCTCGCCCCTGCTCGAGCAGCATGTCCTTCCCGACGATGCCGAGATCGGCGGCTCCGTGCTCGACGTACGTCAGCAGGTCCGCGGGCTTGGCGATCAGGCATCGGACGTGCGGATCCAGGCATGGAAGGATGAGGCGGCGTGTCGACCGCCAGGTCTCCGCGGTCAGGTATCCCGCGGCCTCGAGGGCGCGCATCGAGTCCTCGAGCAGGCGGCCCGAGGCGACCGCCACGGTCATGAGGTCCACGGCGCACTCCCATTCCCCGGGTGGCCGCCCAGCAGGTCGGCGATCGCCAGCGACTGCTCTCCGCCGTTGGCGTCACGCACGACGGCGCGCCCGCCGGTCACCAGCACCGCGCGAGGGGTCCCGGCGGCGAACGCCCCCCGCGCCATCTCCTCCCACGGCCGCCCGAGGATCTCCACGGTCACGGACAGGTCCCGCTCCCGCAGCGCCCGGGCCAGCCGCAGCGCCTCCGCCCGGTCTTCGGACGTAAACGCCACCGCCACATCGGCCGCCGCTTCCTCTCCGTCGCGGCTGGGAGACGCGGCGAGGACCCGGTCGACCCGGACCGCGAACCCGGTCGCGGGATACGGCGCGCCGAACCCTTCGAGCAACCGGTCGTACCGCCCGCCGCCGAGTAACGGGAAGCCCAGCACCGCGGTGTGCCCTTCGAAGACAATACCGGTGTAATAGTCGAAGTCGCGAATGATGCCGAGGTCCACCCGGACGGCGCCGCCCACCCCATACGCCTCCAGGACCTCGACCAGCGCTTCGAGATCGTCCAGCACACGTCGAGTCTCCCGCGTCTCGGCCAGCTGGTGTGCCTCACGGAGGGCGTGGGGGCCGCTCAGAGTCGGCAGCGCCACCAACGCGTCACCGCGCGCCGCCGGCACGCCGTAGCGGTCCAGCACCGCGCGGAGCCCGACGAAGTCCTTCTGGTACAGAAGCGCCCGCACTTCCGCGGCGCCCTCCTCCGGCAACCCCAGAGCGCCGAGCACGCCCCGAAGAAACCCCGCGTGGCCGAGGCTAACCGAGCACTCCACGGCGCCCGATGCGGCCAGCGCGTCCACGGCGAGGGCCACGATCTCCGCGTCGGCCTCCAGAGTGTCCGATCCGATCAGTTCGGCTCCCACCTGGGGGAATTCCCGCAGCCGCCCCGACCCGGTCTCCGATCCACGGAACACCTGCCCCGCGTAGGCCAGGCGCAGCGGCAACGGCTGGGTGCGCAAATGCGTGGTGACCAACCGGGCGACCGGCGTCGTCATCTCCGGCCGCAACGCGAGCAGTTCGCCGCCGCGGTCCACCAGCTTGAACAGCCGGTCCCCCTCGGTGCCCGCCCCGTGCACAAGCGTGTCGAAGTACTCGATCGTAGGCGTCACCACCTCGCGGTAGCCCCACCGCCGCATCCGCGAGATGATGCGGTCGGCGACCATCCGCGCCCGCGCGGATTCGTCGGGAAGGAGATCGCGCATTCCCGGAGGGACCTGTTGCCACCGCTCACGTCGCATCATGCCGCCGTATGCCCTTCTTTATCACGATAAAGCGATACAGTGTCAAAGTATCGCTATCGTAGCACACTCCGCGGCGGGGTGTCAACCGATCGGATGAAGGCAGATGAAGAGGGGCGCCGCCGCTCAGCGGGGCGCCGCGCACTGGTTAGGCGCCCGGGGCCGCCCGGTTGACCGCGGCCCCCCTTGCCCTCCACCGCCGGATGGTGAGCACCGCGATGGCGAGCCCCAGGATCAAGGCGGCCGGCGGCCCGGCGTAGAGGAGGAGGGCGGCGCCGCCGGGGCGCGGCTCGGCCAGGACGGTCTCGCCGAACTGCCCCACGAAGAACTGGAGGATCTGGTCCGGGGTCTCCCCCGACGCCAGCTTTTCGCGGATGATCGCCTTCATTTCCCGGGCCAAGGTGGAGTCGCTTTCGGCCACCGTCTGCCCGGCGCAGACGGGGCACATCAATTGGCGGGCCACCGCGTAGGCCCGGTCGTCGAGCGTCTCCGCCGACACGACGGCCGCCGTGCACGTGAGTGCGCAGACGACCCAGACCACGAGCGGCATCGCCCGCCTCACCGCCCCCGCCTCCGCACCCGCGCCGCGGATGATTCCCCCAGGCGCTTCAACACGAGCTCATACCCGTCGGCCCCGTAGGTCAGGAAGCGGCGCACGCGGCTGATCGTCGCCGAGGACGCGCCGGTGCGCGCGGCGATCTCCTCGTAGGTCTTCCCATGGGCCAGCATCCGCGCGACCGCAAATCGCTGCGTGAGCGCTTTGACCTCCCCGATCGTGCAGAGGTCCTCGAAGAAGCGGTAACATTCCTCCACCGTCCGCAGCTGCAGGACCGCCCGAAAGAGGCTGTCGGCCAGAGGGTCTCGGAGTTTCGGATTGGCCACGCAATCGTCCTTTCAGCGGTGTCCCCGGCACGCGCCGGGCATCTTCCGGACGCCGTTTGCAGATCGAACGGATGCTTCCTCCACGACTTATCCGGCGTGCGCGGCGGCACCGCTCCGTTCGTGGGGCCGGAGTATTGCGACCACGGCGAAATTGAGCGGTGTCGCCACCCCGCACTCGCGCCCCATCCGGACGACGGCGCCGCAGAGGGCGTCAAGCTCCATTCGCCGCCCCCCGGCGAGGTCGTTGTACAACGACGAGAACGTGTGAAAGGCCTTCCCCGCCACCAATTCTTCGGCGACGCTCATCTGCCGGTCGACCACATCCGGGAGCCGGATCCCCCGGGCCATCCCCACCGCGGCGGCCTCCTCCATCAGACCCCGATACATCGCTCGCGACTCGGGGTGCGACAAGACCTCCCCCACCGGCACACGCGCCGATGCGGTCATCCCGGCGTTCGCGCAGATGAACACAAACTTCTCCCACAGAGCCCGGACGATCTCGGCCGATCCATTGGCCTCAACGCCGGCGCGCCGGAGTGTCCCCTCGATCGTACGGACACGCGGCGTCACGGATCCGTCCATCTCGCCGAAGACGATGTCCCCGGTCGGTCCGGTGTGCCGGATCACGCCGGGGGCCTCGACCGCGGCGGAGACATAGGTCACCCCGCCCAGAATGCGGCGGGGACCGTAGATCGCCCCCAGCCGGTCTTCGGTCTCGACGCCGTTCTGCAGGCAGAGGATCGCGGTCTCGGGCCCGACCGCCGGGCGGATCGCCTCCGCGGCCTCCTCAAAGTCGTAGGTCTTGACGGCGAACACGATGAGGTCAACCGGCCCCGCGTCGCCCACCCGGGTCGCCGCCCGCACCCGCAGCGCAAAATCCCCGTCGGGGCTTTTGACCCGCAACCCGCGCGATCGAAGAGCCTCGAGATGCGCCCCGCGCGCCACAAAGGTGGCGTCCTCGCCGGCGCGCTGCAGGAGCCCCCCGAAGTACCCTCCCAAGCCGCCGGTCCCCATGATCAGAACCTTCATTTCTTCACCCCGCTCGCGGGACGCCCACCACGTCCCACCGCCTCGTCGAAGTTCCCGCTCCCGTCCGGGCGGAGTGTGCGACCGGCCGCCTCGGCCCCCGGAACGGCTGGGTCACCGGCCGTGAATCAGGTGAGACGGGCGAGCACCGCGTCGGTCATCGCCGCGGTGCCCAGGGCGGGCCGTCCTCCGGCAAGATCCGCGGTGCGACATCCGTCCGTGAGCGCCTTCTGGACGGCGGCTTCGATCGCCGCCGCCGGGGCCTCCTGGCCCAGGCCGTGGCGCAGGAGGAGCGCCCCGGTCAGGATCGCGGCGAGCGGGTTGGCGATCCCCCGCCCCGCGATGTCGGGCGCTGTCCCGTGCACCGGCTCGAACAGCCCGGGGGGCTGGTCGCCCAAGCTGGCGGACGGCATCAGCCCGAGCGAACCCATCACCCCCGCCGCTTCGTCGCTCAGGATATCGCCGAACATATTCTCCGTCACAATGACATCGAACTGCTTCGGACGGTAGACGAGTTGGAGCGCGCAGTTATCGACGAGCATGTGCTCGCACGTGACGTCGGGGAACTCCCGCGCCACCTCGGTGGCCACCTCGCGCCACAACCGGGAGGTTTCGAGCACGTTGGCCTTGTCCACCGAGGTGACCTTGCGTCCAGGACGCAGGCGGGCGACCTCGCAGGCCTTGCGGACGACCCGGCGCACCTCCACCGCGGAGTACGGGAGGGTGTCCATCGCCACGGCCTCCGCCCCCCGGCCGGTGCGCGACTGGGCCCCGAAGTAGAGGCCGCCCGTGAGCTCGCGCACGATCAGGATGTCCGCGCCCTCAACCATCTCGCGGCGGAGCGGCGAGGCGCTGAGGAGGGCCGGCGAGACGACCGCCGGGCGGAGGTTCGCGTACAGCCCGAAGGTTTTGCGGAGGGTGAACAACGCCTGCTCGGGGCGGAGCTCCCGCGGTCCCCGGTCCCACTTGGGACCGCCGCATGCGCCCAGGAGGATCGCCTCGGACCGCCGGCACAGCTCAATCGTCATCTCGGGAATGGGGTGTCCCACCGAGTCGATCGCCCCGCCGCCCGCGAGCCCTTCCTCAAACTCCAAGCCGAGCTCGTATCGTCTATCGACCTCCGCAAGGACGCGCACGGCCTCCGCGATGACCTCACGGCCGATGCCGTCCCCCGGAATCACCGCGACCCGCCGAGTCCGCGCCGCGGTCACGGGCGCGCCTCGGCCCGCTCGCCCAACAGCACATACTCCAGGCTGTCGACGAGCGCCTGCCACGAGGCTTCGACGACGTTTTCGGAGACCCCCACCGTCCCCCAGGTGCGGACCCCGTCCGTCGACTGGATCAGCACGCGGACCTTTGCGGCGGTCGCGGCCCCGGCGTTGAGCACCCGCACCTTGTAGTCGACCAGCCGCACGCGACGAATCTCCGGATAGAACCGCTCCAGGGCCTTGCGCAGCGCCCGATCCAGCGCATGCACCGGCCCGTTGCCCTCGGCCGCGGTGTGCTCCTCTTCGCCGTCGACCGCAAGCCGGATGCTCGCTTCGGCGACGGCCTCGCCGGACGGGCCGCGCTCCACCATGACGCGCAACCCCTTCAGCGTGAACGCGGGGTGATGCTGGCCCATGGTGCGACGGGCGAGCAGCTCGAACGACGCCTCGGCCCCCTCGAACTGGAATCCGGCGTGCTCCAGGGATTTGAGCTCCGCCAGAATCTCCCTGACCTCCGGCCGGTCCTTGCTCAGATCCAGTCCCATCTCCTCGGCCTTGTACAGCACATTGGCTCGGCCCGAGAGGTCGCTGAGGACGACGCGCCGCTCGTTGCCGACCGTCTCCGGAGGAATGTGCTCGTACGTCGGCGGGTGCGCCATCACGGCGCTCACGTGAACCCCGCCCTTATGGGCGAACGCGTTCTTGCCCACAAACGGCTGGTATTCGTTGGGGGCCATGTTGGCCAGCTCGCTGACGAGCCGGGAGAGCTCCCCCAACCGGCGGAGCGAGGCGGCCGGCACGCAGTCGTACCCGAGCTTCAACTGAAGGTTCGGGATGAGCGAGACCAAGTTGGCGTTGCCGCACCGCTCGCCGATGCCGTTGATGGTCCCCTGGACGTGGACGGCTCCGGCACGAACCGCGGCGATCGCATTCGCCACCCCGACCTCGCCGTCGTTGTGCGTGTGGATTCCGAGCGGTGTGGGGATCGCGCTCCGAGCGGCCTCCACCCCGGCCTGGATGTCGAAGGGGAGGCCCCCTCCGTTCGTGTCGCACAGCACGACGACGTCGGCGCCGCCCCGCTTGGCGGCGGTCAGGGTGGCCAGCGCGTACTCCGGGGTGGCCTTCCACCCGTCGAAGAAGTGCTCCGCGTCGTAGATGACCTCCACGCCCCGCTGCTTGAGAAACCGAACGGAGTCCTCGACCATCCGGAGATTCTCATCGAGCGTTGTGCGCAGCGCCTCCCGAACATGGAGGTCCCAAGACTTCCCGAACACCGCGACCGCGGGGGTCCCCGCCTCGAGGATCAGCCGCAAATTCTCGTCCCGGTCCGCCGGGATACCGGCGCGGCGGGTGCTGCCGAACGCGGTGACCTTCGCGTGGCTCCAGGGATGGCGCCGGGCCTGCTCGAAGAACTCGAGGTCGCGGGGGTTGCTGCCCGGCCATCCGCCTTCGATGTAATCGAAGCCGAACGCGTCGAGGCGCTCGGCGATCCGCAGCTTGTCCGCGGCGCTGAGGGTGATGCCGGCGCCCTGGGTCCCGTCCCGGAGGGTCGTATCGTACAGGGCGATGCGTCGGGAGGCCATCGCGCTACCCGTAGACGTTGGTCATCCAGTGCTGCCGCTCGTGCACGATCTTGTTGACGGCGGCGACGTAGGCCTTCGCGCTCGCCTCGAGCACATCGGTGCTCGTCCCGCGCCCGATGAACAGCCCGTCCCCGTCCCGGACCTTGACCGTCGCCTCCCCCATGGCATCGGTCCCCCCGGTCACGGCCTTGATCGCGTAGTCGGCGAGCGACGGGGAGAGGCCCACGATCGCGTTGATCGCGTTGTACATCGCATCGACCGGACCGTCCCCCGTGGCCTCCTGGGTAAAGATCTCGCTCCCCCGGACCAGGGTGATCGCGGCCACGGGCGCCACCGTGTTGCTCGTCGAGATTTGAAACGCCTTGAGCGCGTAGGTATGCGGGGCGCCGCGAAGCTCGCCCTCCACGAGGGCGATGATGTCCTCGGTCGTCACCTGCTTCTTCTTGTCGCAGAGCGCCTTGAACGCCTCAAACGCCCGCCGCAGCTCCGCATCGGAAAGGCGGACCCCGTTGCTCTCAAGGAGATTCTTGAAGGCATGCCGGCCGGAGTGCTTCCCCAGCACCAGCTTGTTGCTGGGGATGCCGATCGTCTCCGGCGTCATGATCTCGTAGGTCTCACGGTTCGCCAGCACCCCGTGTTGGTGGATGCCGGCCTCGTGGGCGAACGCGTTGTCGCCGACCACTGCCTTGTTGGGCTGAACCGGAATCCCGGTGATCGCGCTGACGAGCCGGCTGGCGCGGTAGATCTTCGTCGTGTCGATCGCCGTCTCGTGGCGGTAGTAGTTGCGGCGGGTGTGCAACGCCATCACGATCTCCTCAAGCGACGCATTGCCGGCCCGTTCCCCGATGCCGTTGATCGTGCACTCGACCTGGCGGGCGCCCGCCTGCACGGCCGCAAGCGAATTGGCCACGGCCAACCCGAGGTCATCGTGGCAGTGCACGCTCCAGACCACCTTGTCGCTTCCGGGAATCCGTTCGATGAGGGACCGGAGCAAGGCGGCGTACTCCTCAGGGGTGGCGTAGCCAACGGTATCGGGGACGTTGATCGTCGAAGCCCCGGCCTTGATCGCCCCATCGAATACGCGGCAGAGGAACTCCGGGTCCGAGCGGCTGGCGTCCTCCGCGGAGAACTCCACGTCGTCGGTAAATCCGCGGGCGTACCGCACGGCCTCGATCGACGCCTCCAACACCTGGTCGGGCGTCATCCGCAGCTTGTGCTCCATGTGAATCGGTGAGGTGGCGATGAAGGTGTGGATCCGCGGCCGTTCGGCCTCCCGGACCGCCTCGACCACCGCATCGATGTCGGCGCGGTTGGCCCGCGCCAGGCCCGCAATCGCCGCCCCCCGCACCTCGCGCGCGATCAACGTGACTCCCTCGAGGTCTCCCTTGCTGCTGATGGGGAACCCGGCCTCGATCACGTCCACCCGCATCGCCGCAAGGGCTCGGGCGACCTCGAGCTTCTCCTCGGTGTTCATCGTGAACCCGGGGGATTGCTCACCGTCCCGCAGCGTCGTGTCAAAGATCCGGATGGTTTCTCCCATGGCCCGTCCTCCGCGCGTCCCCCGTCGCCGTGCGGGAGGTCAGCGCTTGGCTTTGGCTTCGGATTTCTTGGCCGCCGGCTTCGGACCGGCGACGTCCCGCTTCAACCAGGGCATCATCGCGCGCAGCTGGCGCCCGATCTCCTCGATGGGATGATCGGCTTCCTGGCGGTACCGGGCGTTGAACACGGGGCGCCCGGCTTCGTTCTCCAGGATCCACTCCTTGGCGAACTCCCCACTCTGAATCTCGGCGAGAATCCGGCGCATCTCGGCCCGGGTTCGGTGGGTGATGATCCGCTTCCCCCGGGTGAAGTCCCCGAACTTAGCCGTGTTGCTGACCGAGTAGCGCATCAACCCGAGGCCGCCTTCGTAGATGAGGTCGACGATGAGCTTCATCTCGTGCAGGCACTCGAAGTAGGCGATCTCCGGAGCGTACCCCGCGTCGACCAGCGTCTCGAACCCCGCCTTGATCAGCTCCGTGATCCCCCCGCAGAGGACCGTCTGCTCGCCGAACAGATCGCTCTCGGTCTCCTCCCGGAACGTCGTCTCGATGACGCCGGCGCGCAGGCTGCCGATCCCGTGGGCGTAGGCCAGGGCGGTGGCCTTGGCCTTCCCGGTAAAGTCCTGGTGGATCGCGAGCAGCGACGGCACCCCCTTCCCTTCCGCAAACATCCGGCGCAGCAGGTGCCCCGGGCTCTTGGGGGCGATCATGAAGACGTCGACGTCCGGCGGCGGCACGATCTGATGAAAGTGGATGCTGAAGCCGTGGGAGACCCCGATCGCCTTGCCCCGGGTCGCATGGGGCTGGATCTCCTCGCGAAAAACCCGCGCCTGAATCTCGTCGGGGATCAGGATCTGGATGATGTCCGCCTGCGCGGCGGCCTCCGACACCGTGGTCACCTCGAGGCCGTCCTGCTCGCCCTGCGCCCAGGAGCGGCTGCCGCGGTAGAGGCCGACCACCACCGAAATCCCGCTGTCGCGGAGGTTTTGCGCATGGGCGTGCCCTTGGCTCCCGTAGCCGATCACGGCCACGCGCTTGCCCCGGAGGATGTTCAGGTTGGCGTCCTGCTCGTAGTAGACCTTCGCGGCCATCTCTCCGCCCCTCCTCACGTCGGCTGGGTGCCGCGAACCAGGGTCACCTGGCCCGTGCGTACCATCTCGCGAATGCCGTACTTCTGCACGAGCGAGAGGATCGCGTCGATCTTGTCCGAACGCCCGGTGACCTCGAGGGTCATCGTCTTCTCGGTCAGGTCGACGACGTTGGCCCGGAACACGTTGCAGATCTCCATGATCTCCATCCGCGTCGCCGGGGTCGCGTTGAGCTTGATCAACGCCAGCTCCCGGTCAACGGTGCTGAAGCCGGTGACGTCGTTGACCTTGATGACCTCCATGAGCTTGTTCAGCTGCTTGATGATCTGTTCGAGGATCTCCGGCTCCCCCTCGACGGTGATGATCATTCGCGAGATGGTCGGCTGCTCGGTGACGCCCACCGCCAGGCTGTGGATGTTGTACCCGCGGCGCCGGAACAGCCCGGCGACCTTCATCAGGACGCCGGGGGCGTTCTCCACGAGCACGGAGATGGTGTGCTTCATGGGCCGGGGGGCCTCTCCGCGCGCGCCGCCCAGCAGGTCAGCGACGGCGGTGCTCACTTTCCCTCGATGATCATTTCCTTGATCGATTGTCCAGACGGGATCATCGGGTAGCAGTTCTCCTCCGGCCGGCAGAAGATGTTGACCAGGCACGGCCGGTCGGTGATCTCCAGCGACCGCACGATCGCCGGGACGACCTCCTCCGGTCGCCGGGCGGTGAGGCCGACCGCCCCGAACGCCTCGGCGACCTTAGCGAAGTCCGGATTCTGCAGGAAGACATGCGAGTACCGCTCCCGGTAGAACAGCTGCTGCCACTGCCGGACCATCCCCAGCGACCCGTTGTTGATGAGGTAGATCTTGATCGGCAGGCCCCACTCCACCGCGGTGGCCAGATCCTGCAGCGTCATCTGGAATCCCCCATCGCCCACGATCGCGCAGACGAGCGCGTCCGGGCGCCCGATCTGCGCGCCCAGCGCCGCCGGGAACCCGAATCCCATCGCGCCCAGCCCGCCGGAGGTGACCCAGGTGCGCGGTTCGGTGGAGCGGTAGAATTGGGCGGCCCACATCTGGTGCTGCCCGACATCGGTGACGACGATCGCCTTCCCTTGGGTCGTGCGGTAGATCTGGTCGATCGCAAATTGGGGCAGGATCGTATCCCCCTCCTGCCGATAGCGGAGCGGGTGGCGGTCCTTCCATTCGTCGAACTGCCGGTGCCAGGCCGCACAGTCCGGCGGCGTGATCTGGGCGGCAAGGACGCGCAGGGCTTCCTTGGCGTCCCCGACGATCGGGACGTGGGCGGGCTTATTCTTGCCGATCTCCGCCGGATCGATGTCAATGTGGATGAACTTGGCGTGGGGGGCGAAGTCCTTGAGGCGGCCGGTGACCCGGTCGTCGAAGCGGACGCCGACGGCCAGGATCACGTCGGCCGCGTCCATCGCGAAGTTGGCGTAGGCCGTTCCGTGCATGCCCAGCATCCCCAACGACAGCGGGTCGGTCTCGGGGAAGCCGCCTTTGCCCATCAGCGTCGTCGTGACGGGGATGCGGGCCTTGCGCGCCAGCGCGGTCAGTTCGGCCGCGGCGTTGCTGCTAAGAACGCCCCCACCCGCGTAGATCACCGGCCGCGATGCCTGGTTGAGCAGTGACGCCGCCGCGGCGATCTGGTTCGGGCTCGGCACGGCCGGTGGGACCTTGCCGCTGCGCAGGGTCACCTGCTCGGGGAACTCGAAGTCCGCCTCGCCGGCGGCGATATCCTTCGGGATGTCGACGAGCACCGGCCCCGGCCGCCCGGTGCTGGCGATGAGAAAGCACTGGAGCACCATCCGCGGCAGGTCGGCCGGGGTCTGCACGAGGCAGTTGTGCTTGGTGACGGGCATCGTCATCCCCATCACGTCGGCCTCTTGAAACGCATCGGTGCCGATCGCCTTGGTGCTGACCTGTCCCGTGATCGCGACGATCCCCGCGGAGTCCATCATCGCGTCGGTGATCCCGGTGAGCAAATTCGTCGCCCCGGGTCCCGAGGTGGCCATGCAGACGCCGACCTTCCCGGTGACCCGGTGGTAGCCAACCGCGGCGTGCGCCGCGACCTGCTCGTGGCGGACGAGGACATGGCGGATCTGACGGGCGTCGTACAGGGCGTCGTACAATGGCAGGGCGGCGCCTCCGGGATGCCCAAAGATCACCTCCACCCCGACGCGCTGGAGGCACTCGATCAGGGCGCGGGCCCCGGACATCCGCTTGAACGTGCTGGTCCCCGCCGTCCTCGCTCCTGGCACCGTCTGTCGGGCCATGATCCTCACGTCCCCTTTCCCGCCAGAACTGCCGTCCCGCAACGTGCCGGGAAAAATACAAACCGCGCGGAATCCTCTAAGGACGGGACTCCCCGCGGTACCACCTTAGTTCCGCTCCGGGCATCCAGGCCCGTCGCGGCCCTCTCCCCCGTCTCGGTGGGTTCCGGCGGGTGCTACTCGGCGAACCCTTCGTCCGCCTTTGGTTCCCGCAGCTCGGAGATGAGAGTTTGCAGCACCGGATGCCGGTTCACACCTGACCCAGCTCTCTCGGATCCGGCGTGCTGCGTCCTGCTCTCCTCATTGCCTATATTCGTGGGGCTTTGGGTGACTGTACCAAACTCGCCCTACTTTGTCAAGAAATTGCACGGTCGACCGGGGTGGCGGCCGAGGGACACGACACCCTCGGAGCGCACGCCATGGTCGTCATGAGCGTGATCGCGCGAACGTCATCGCCCCAGCATCCCCGTCATATACGTGCGCCCCACCAGCGCGGCGAGGAAGGCGCAGAGGAGGAGCATCCACCGCGATTCCCGATACCCCGGATCGTCCCTGACAAAGGCCCAGCGCAGGGCGCCGCCGGGTCGGAGGCCGTAGACGGCGATGAGCGTGAGCACGATCAGCCCGCCGTACATGAGATGGTATTCTGTCCGCGGGCGGGCGCCGCGAGCGAAGAGATCGATCCCGAGAGCGCCTTGGATGCCCAGGGGAACCTGCGCCACCCACAGAATCCACCAGAAAATGCGCGGCAGGCGCGTGCGCCCGGTCAGGTCCCCGAAGAGCGCCAGCACGATGCAGAGCCCGTCGCCGCCGAGCGTGAGGCCCATCAACACCAGGGAGGCGTGCTCGTGAAGGAGACTCATCGAAGGCCCACGGCTCTGAGGTTCGTGCGGTCGCGCACCGTTCCTTCCGCAGGACAGTGATGAGCGACGACGCGAAGCACGCGGTGCGGGCTCAATTCGGGCGCCAGGCGCCCCGGTATGCGGTCAGCGCCTTCCACAGCCACTCCGAGGGGCTGGGGGAACTGCTCCGGCTCGCCGCCCCCACGTCCGAGGCGCGCGCGCTTGACGTCGCCACCGGCACGGGATTCACCGCCCTGGCGCTCGCTCCGCGGGTCGATCGGGTCGTGGGGCTGGACCTCACCCTGGGCATGGTGCGGGAAGCGCGACGGCTCGCCGCCGACCGGGGAGTCTTCAATCTCACCCTCTGCCTGGGCGACGCCGAGGCACTGCCGTTTCGGTCCCGCGCCTTTGACATTGTCACCTGCCGCGTCGCCGCCCATCACTTCCCCGATCTGCCCGGGGCGCTCGCAGAGATGGCGCGCGTCGTCAAGACGGGAGGACGGGTGGTCCTGGACGACACCTGCGCCCCGGAGATCGCTGAGCTCGCCCGGCTGATGAACGAATGGGAACTGCGGCGCGATCGGTCGCACGTGGCGAATCACCCACCAAGCCGGCTGCGCGCGATGCTCGAGCAGAGCGGCCTGGGAGTTCGGGCGGCCACCATGATCCACGTCCCGCAGGAGTTTGGGGACTGGGTCGAGCGCAGTGGCATCCCGATGGGCGAGGCGGCCGAACTCCGCGAGCGGATGCGCGGCGCGCCCCCGGAGGCGCGGGCCGCCTTCCGGATCCGGGTGGACGGCGACCAGCTTCACTTTGCCTGGGATGAAATCGTCATCCTCGCCATCAAACAGTAGCGAACCGCCGACCCGGGACCGCGCTCAGGATAAGTACGCCTGCGCGAGCGCAGCGTAGAACCGGATCGCCTCCAAGTACATCGGCAGCGCGACCCACTCATCGGGCTGATGACAGACGCTCGCCTCGCCCGGCCCGTATACGATCACCGGCACCTTGAGCGCGGGCTGGTACACTGAGGCATCCGTAAAGTACGCCAGGCCGATCGGCGCCCGCCGCGGCATCCCGGCGGGGGTGGCGAGCTCCAGGGCCCGACGGACCACCGCCGCCTCGGGATCTGTCTGCACGGGGGGCCTGGACGTCAGGACCTCCACCTCGACCGGAAATCCCAGATCGCCCAGCGCCGCCCGAACATCCCGCTCGAGTGCCGCGTGATCCAACCCCGGCACGGTGCGGATGTCCCCCTCCACCCGACAGCGGTCCGGGACGACGTTCACGGAGTACCCTCCCTGGATCGTGTTGATGCTCATCGTCGCCCGCCCCAGGAGCGGGTGGGCATCCGCCGGCAGCCGAAACCGCTCCAGGCGGTCGATGACCTTGTGCATCAGCAGCAGCGCGTTCACGCCTCTGTCCGGCATCGACCCGTGGGCCGTCCGTCCCCGAGTCGTCAGCCTGAGCCAGAGCGCGCCTTTGTGCGCAACGGCCACTTCGCCCGCGGTGGGCTCTCCGACGACGATGGCATCGACCCCGGAGAGCCCTCCGGCCTCGATGAACGACCGGGCCCCCAGACAATCCACCTCTTCCCCCGCCGAAGCGGCGAGAACAAGATCGCCACGCAGCGGCACGCCCCTCCGATGCAAGAGGAGCACCGCCAGCACCATCGCCGCGAGTCCGGATTTCATGTCGCAGGCGCCCCGCCCGTACAACCGATCGCCGACGAGTTCAGCGGACCACGGACCGTGCTGCCAGGGCGTCTCTCCCGGCGGGACGGTATCGGTGTGGCCGCTCAGGACAAGCGTCGGGCCACCCCCGCTGCCGCGGAGTCGCGCGAGCAGGTTGGCGCGGCCCGGGGAGAGCCGGTGGAGTTCCACGGGAACTCCCTCCCGCTCAAATCGACGGCTCAGCAGCGATGTCACCCGCTCTTCGTTGCCCGGGGGATTGACGGTCTCCGCCCGGACGCACTCGGCGAGCAGCGCCACAGCCTCTTGCGGATCCACCTGCACCTGCGGAGCAGCGGGCATACGACCGTCCCCTCCAGGCTCGATCTTCATGTGCGTGCTCAGTACCCCAGCGGGGCGCGGTCCTACGTTCACTGCCCGAGCGGACCTCCCCTGCCCCGATGGTACGCTCGGGACGCAGAGGGCGAACCGCCGCACAACGCCCGGGCGGCCCCACGAAAGGCTGCGGCAGGAACCCCCGCGCGCGCGGCAAACCATGCGCCCATGACCCTCCGGCACGAGTGCGCGCGCCCGCTCATCGACCGAGGAGAGGCCGATCGTCACAGGCGACGCATCGCCCCGCGCACCGCGACCGGAAGCTCGAGCCCCGCCCGCCACCCTCGGGCCGATCTTCGCCGCAACCCGCCGTGGCGGGGCCTAGACTGTCCAGTGTGGATGAGGTGTTGACACTTTTGTACTCCCCTCGAGCCCTGCGACATGGGTTAGCTGACCTTTCTGCTGGCAAAGAGGGTCGCCGGCGTCCGCCCTTGCAGGCGGTACCCCTGATGCGGGCGTTCCCGATTGTAGAAGCGCAGGTAGGCTTGCAAGTCCCGCTCCAACTGCGCCCTGCTCGTATAGTACGTCCGCCGGAACGCACTGCGCCACAACTCGCTCAGGATCGTGCCTTGCAAGCGTTCGACGAAGCCGTTCGTCCACGCATGGCGCGGTTTGGTGCGGCGATGCTCGATGCCCAGCTCGCGACAGCCCGTCAGGAAGCGCCCGTAGAACTCCGGCCCGCCATCGGTCAAGACCGCGCGGACCTGATGGCCGCCGCGCGGATAGGTGGGCATCACGTGGGTCCGCAGGAACGCGGTGGCCGTGGCCTGGGTCACCCGCGGCACGAGCGTCGCGATCGCGTACGAGCAGGCGGCATCGCAGGCCGTCAGTTGCCAGACTTTGCCGACCCCCTTGAGCTTCCCGACGTAACACGCGTCCATGCAAACCAGGGCGCCTGGACGCTGCGCGTCGACATGGGGGTGGACCAGCCGCCGGCACGTCCGCTCGGTCAGCAGGCCGTGGGCCCCGACCGCCTGCGCTTCCAGGCGGGTCAGCCGCTGCCAGCGGGTCTGCAAGCCCTGGCGCGTGCGGATTCCGTACACGCCCGACGCACTGACCCGCCACCGGCCCCAGCGAGGCTGTCGGAGTTGCGCGGCGATCCGCGCCGGCCCGTGGGTCGGCCGCAGCAGCGCGTACGCCAGCACGGCGTGCTCCAGGGCCGGGGTCGCCTGGCGGGGCCAGCGGGTGGGACGGGTGGGCCGAGGCCGCAGGCCTTCTGGGCCGTAGCGCAACAAGCGCTGCCGCCAGCGGTAGAACAAGGTCCGCGAGATCCCGGCCTCCTGGCAGGCACGGGTGACATTGCCCAGCTGCGCCGCTCGTTGCATGAGCATGAGCCGATGATAGCGAACGCTGTCCTCGAGGGTCACGTCCGTCTCCCCCCTTCCGAAACCCGGCAGGTCTCGGTTGGAGTATTCGGAGGCTGGGCTGTGACCCTCTTGCTGTCACGGGAGGTAGCCCTCCAAGTGTTAACACTACATCCAAACAGTACAGCCTAGACTGCCGACAGAACAGGAGCCCACCCCCCAATGCCCCAGGAAGACGGCGCACCTCGGCAGATCCTCAGTGGGGGCACCGTGGTCACGATGAACGCGCGAGGCGAGGTCTTCGCACCGGGAACGGTCGTGATCGAAGGAGACAGGATCGCGGAGGTGATGGCCGGGACGGCGACTCAGCGCCCGGGGGACATCCTGATGGACTGCCGGCATCACCTGGTGATGCCGGGGCTGATCAACGCCCACACCCACACGTGCATGGCGCTGTTCCGCGGGGTCGCGGAGGATCTTCCCCGCGACGCGTGGACGCGTTCTTCGTACACCCTCCCCCACCAGGACCGCGCCCGTCCGGACGACTATTACTGGGGCACGCTGCTCGGCGGCCTGGAAATGCTCCTCGACGGCGTCACAACGGCGGCCGATCGTTTCGGCCACATGGCGGTCATCGCCGAGGCGTTCGACGAGTTGGGCATCCGGGCCGTCCTCTGCCATACCCTCTACGACGTCGATCGGCCGCTCGAGCTCGACCGGGCCCTCGCGCTGATCGAGCGGTGGGGTACCGATCCGGCACGTCGGATCCACTGCGGCCTCGGTCCGCACGCGCCGGACACGTGCTCCGACGACCTGCTGCGGCGGATCCGGGCGCTCGCGCGCGCGACGGGGGCCCGGATCTTCATCCACTGCGCCCAATCGGAGGAAGAGCTCGCCGCGGTCCGCGCACGCGGTTACACGGGCGCCGTCCGCTGTCTTTACGAGAACGGCGTGCTGGGCCCCGACACCGTCGCGGCACACTGCCTCTACGTTGATGCGGAGGAGATCCGGCTGCTCGCGGACACCGCCACCTGGGTCGCCCACTGCCCGGCGAGCAACGCCAAGATCGAAGCGCGCGTCGCGCCGAGCGCCGCGATGCTGCGGGCCGGAGTCCGGATGGCACTGGGCACGGACTGGGCGCCCACCAACAACGGGATGGACCTTTTCGACGAAATGAAAACCGCGGGCTTGCTCGGCAAGGTTGGCGCCGGCGATCCCACCGCAGTCCCGGTGGATCGGCTGCTCCGGATGGCGACGATCGACGGAGCCCGGGCGCTCGGGATCGACGCGCAGGCCGGCAGCCTCGAAGCCGGCAAGCGCGCGGATCTGATCGCGATCGCGATGGCGGCCCCCCACCTGCAGCCGTGGCACGACATCACCGCCACGCTGGTGTACTCCGCAAAAGGTCACGACGTCCGGCACGTTTGGGTGGACGGCCGGTGCCTCATCCGGGATCGCCGGCCGACCCACCTTGACGTGACCGAGCTACTCAGCCAAACGACGAAGATCCGGCGCCGCCTGCGGTCCGCAGAGGCCTGACCGCTCCCCTGCGGCTGGTCTTGTCGGCCGTCACGCCTTCGGCGTCTTCGCCATCTCCACGATCTCGTTCGTCATCACTTCGGACGCGGGGACCGCCTTTGGAATCTGTTTGAGGCCGTAGTACGTGTCGCTGATCGCGGTCCACACCTTCGGCTCCATGTACCCCCACCCGTGCTGCTTCGTGAGCGGCGAGGACATGTACGGGATCTCGTTCTTCCATGTCTGCAGCTCGAGCGTGCGGTCGAGGCCGGTGGTCTGCTTCATCACGAAATCGACCGCTTCATCCGGATGCTCGGCCGCGTAGATCCAGCCGCGGGCGCTGGCCGAGAGGAAACGCGCGAGCACGTCCTTCCGTTCGCTGAGCACTCGGTCTGTCGTGAAGTAAGTGTAGGCGTACAGCTTGATCCCGAGATCCCACAGCGGGAAATAACTGAAACTCCCCGCCTGCCGCACCGCCTCGATCTGCGGCGCATCAATGATCCATCCGGTGATGATGTCGACTTGCCCGGTCACCAGGGGATGGGTGTCTCCTCCGACGAAGAGCACCTTCACCTTATCAGACGGGATCTCGTACTTCGCCAGGACGGCCTCCAGAAGCGGCCGCGCGGTCGCCTGAATGCCGATCGTCTTGCCGATGAAATCGTGCGGCGTGTGGATCCCGGACTTCGTCATGAAGATGAACGCGAACGGGTGCTTCTGGAGCGCGGTGCCGAACGCTTTGACGGGCAGCCCGTGGCTCCGCGCCGTGACGAGGACCGCAACCGAGGAGACGTTCCCCATCGGGATCCGACCGCCGGCAACGATCTGCACCGCGTCGATGTTCGGCCCCCCAGGTTGAATCTTGAGGTCGATGTCCGCCTCTTTGAAGAATCCCTTGCCGATCGCCACGAAGTCACCGGCCATCTGCGCGTTGGCCAGCCAGCCGAGCTGCTCGGAAAGGCCGGTCATGCCCTGCGCGCCCGCGGATGGGAGCAACCCGGGAAGTTGCCCCCCGGCCCACCCGAGGGTGAGCGCGGCGCCCCCCTTCAGCAGACCCCGCCTGCTTAACGGATGCGTGACCAGTGTGATCCGATCATCCCCCATTTCCTCACCTCCGTACCGTCCTCCCCCCACTTCCGGCCGCGCGATCTCGCGGTTCTTTCGCTCGGCGAGCCCGGATGCGACGCACCGTCGAATCCGGCGGCGAGGCCACCCCGAGATCCCGTTCGGAGCAAACCCCGATCTGCCGAAACAGCAAGAGCACGATCGCGCGTTGGAGGTGGGTGACGGCCTCTTGGCAGGTTCGTTCGCTACCGGAGGACCAAGGGCCTTGTCATCTCCTCCGGCGAGAACCCCTGCAAGAGTGGGGCCGCGGAGACGGAGACCTCGCGGTCGTCGGAGATTGGGAGTGCGGCGGCCCCGGATACGCGGCGGCCAGCGGATGCAGCGCCTGGCCGGAAGGATTCTGGCGCGCCCGGAGAGACCCGCACCCCGACTTACGGCTCCGGAGCCCCGTTGAACCTCCCCGTCCGCCGTCGCACGTCCCTCGCCATGCCGCATCGAGCACGGAGATCCGCGTCTCGCTTCCCTATCCGTCCTCGGGCTTCTCTGCCTCTCTCCGTCGCTTTTCGGACGCTGATGGGTGTTTTTCCGTTTCCACCGCTAGCGGGTCAACGGGCTCTCCCACACGCGGAATAGCAGCTCTTTGAGCTGGGCGAACCGCGCAGGCCCAAGCTCAGCGCTCCACTCGCGCTCGATGTCGCCGAGTATCTCGTAAATTCTTGAAAATGCGGCGCGTCCTCGCTTGGTCAAGCGGATAATCCGCGCGCGGTCCCCTCGGGGTGCGTCGGACCGGATGATGTAGCCGAGGCCTTCGAGACTCCGGAGTAGCTGGTTCACGGCCTGCTTGCTCATGCCGGCGCGCTCGGCGAGAATGCCCGGGCGAACCCCATCCGGACCCGGATATAGCAGCACCGCCATGTGCGGCACGCGCAGCTCCTCAAAACCGGCGGCGTTGAGCCCTTTGATGATACGGCGCTGGACCACCTGAGCCGGAACGCGCAACAACGCGCCGATGCGCATATCTCTCGTTTCCACGGGTGAGCCGGTCAGGCTCGACGTCGGCGAGGCCGCACGATTGCGATCGAGACGTTGGCGATGAGGGTCAGCCGGCGGTCCGTCCGCGCGCACCCGCGTTTGGGACGACCCGCGGGGCTGTGCACGTACGCCCGCACCGGCTGCGCTTGGGCCTTTCCCTTCGCCGATCGCCCTACGCCGCATTCTTGAGATGATCCGGGTTCGCCGCCGCGAACGGGCCTACGCCTGGGGCGGAGCCGGCGTCAGGCCGTGGTGGCGCATGATCTCCGCCATCTTTGCGCGATCCGGCGGACCACCGGCTGCTGCGTTGATTACCTCGGCAACCTCGCGGAAATACTGCGGCCCGAGTACGGCGGGAGTGATCACGCAGAGCGCTTTCACGCCCTGGCTTCCGTGGTTATCGAACCGGTGAATGGCGCCGCGCGGAATGCACAGCACCTCCCCCGGCCCGACGTCGATTTGTTTTCCACCGACGGTCCAGGTCAACGCTCCGTCGATGCCGTAGATCGTCTCTTCGTAGCGGTCGTGGCTGTGCGCTGGGGCCGGCAGGCGCTGCGCGCCCGGGACAATGAGCTCAAACGCCGCGACACTGCCACTCGAGTGCTCTCCAGTGACCAAGAAGCGCACCGCGAGCGGCCCGACAGAGATGGTCTCATCGGAAGGATTGACGCGGATGACGGCCTGTTGTGCCATGCCTGCCTCCTAATAGTAAATGGCGTTTACTTATCCTAACTATAAACGCCATTTACCGTAATGTCAATGCCTTTCATCGCCATGAACAGGAGGCGGCACGTACGTTGTCCGGCGCGCCGGCGATCACGCAGGCATCCACGTCGTCCTGGACAGATGAAAGGCTCCATGGGGAAGATCTTCTGAACGCAACATCACCCCCCGCACCAGCCGGTTTTGCCATCGATGGGGTGTGGATTGGCGACAGTTTGGCTGCAATGGTATGACCCGACTGGAAAAACGGTGCGGAATGCCTGAAGAATATGGCGCGCCCGGAGGGATTTGAACCCCCGACCTACGGCTCCGGAGGCCGACGCTCTATCCGCTGAGCTACGGGCGCGTCATTTCTATTATAACAAAGGAAGCGGAACAGGGTTGGCACACTCGGAGCCGGGATGCCGGGGGAACCCAGGGAGGCTATGATTGCTGCGGAAACGCCGGGGGCGAGGTCGGGGGAATCGACCGGGACCGATGCCTTTCCAGCATGGCCAGGAACACCGACCCGAGTCCCCAGGTTGAGACCGCCAGCACCAGCAGCCATCCAAGATGGGGAATGCTGAACGCGACGGCAAGGATTACGGCTCCGACGACGACCTCGTGAGCCACGTCTGACCGCCGGACGCGCTGGCCGATGAGGAGCGCGACCGCCGTCGTGCCGAGCTGCAGCGCCACGAGCACCGCCACCGGCACCAACAGCGCCAGGGTCAGTCCGATCACGCTGAGCACCAAGACGAAGGCCAGCATCCCCGCGATCGGCCAGCCCAGGAGCCCGACCCCGAACGTCCCCAGCGGGTCCCTCTCCATCACCCCGGCCAGGCGGGCGGTGAGCCCGGGGAACAGCACGGCGACGAGCCATGCCGTTCCCACGAAGGTGACCAATGCGCCAAGGTAGAGGAGCGAGAAGAGGGGCCTCAGCGAGAGGATCGACCCCCCCAATCCCCACGGCCAGGGGGACCACGGACCGGGAGCCGGGGCGGGAAACGGACGGACCCATGGCGAGGGAAACGGGAACGCGCGAGGGCCCGGCGCCGGCAACGGGGGCAGCGGCGGCAACGGCGCCGGCTGCGGCTGGGCCCCGCCGACGGAGGCGCCGGGTTCCTGCTCGACCGTCCCGCCGATCGCCCTCGCCTGACCGCCGACCACCGCGCCGGAGTGAAGGATCACGTTGCCTCCGACGGCGCGGACGGATCCCCCGATGTGCCCGGTGACCTCGACGCTTCCCCCGAGCGCGACCGCATCACCTTCCACCGTTCCGCCGATGGTCGCCGTCCCGCCCACCGCGATCGCATCTCCGCGCACAATCGTCCCGGGGGGAACCTGGAGATCACCGGCCCGGAGCAGCAGTTCCGCCGCTCCCGCCGCCCGGGGGCCGGCGAGGAGCGCGGCCGCGGAAATGAGCACGGCCGATGCGGCCGCTCTCTTCAGAACTGCGTCGCGTTTGCGCATCATCCTCACCACACGTCACCCTCCGCTATATCATCAGGAGGAATTCACCCTCCATCGCGGAATTAGACCGGCGCAAGGGGGGAATATGCCTCGAGTCGCGGCGATCATACCGGCGTTCAATGAGGAACGAACCATCGGGGACGTCATCGGCGCGGCGAGGCGATGCCGGCTGGTCGACGACGTGATCGTCGTCAGCGATGGATCCCGGGATGCGACGGTGATGACCGCCCGTCGGCACGGCGCCCGGGTGATCGAACTTTCCGAGAACCTGGGGAAGGGCGGCGCGATCGCCGCCGGGCTCGGAGCGACCCGCGCGCAATACATCGTCCTCCTGGACGGCGATCTCGTCGGGTTGACCACCCAGCACGTCGAAGATCTCTTGCTGCCCGTGCTCTGCGGGGCGGCAGAAGTCAGCATCGGTCAGATTAAGCGCGACCTGATGCAAACGCTGTTCCCAAATTTCTCCGGTCAGCGGGCTCTGCGCCGTGAAGTCCTCGAAGCCATTCCCAATCTCGAGAACACGGGCTTCGGCGTCGAAGCCGTCCTGAGCCGGCACCTGAAATCGTCGGGCCTGCGTGCGTGCACGGTATCTCTGGGCCATCTCACTCACGTCCCCAAACAAGAAAAACACGGACTGCTTCGCGGCTACGTCGGCAAACTCAAAGCCACCTGGCAGATCGCCAAGTGGAGCGGCCGCAACGGCCGCGCCAAGGCCTGATCCCGCCTCACCGACCGATCATCCGCACGCGGTCCCCCAATCTCGGCACCAGCACCGACCGGTCCCGATCCGCGCAGTAGTCAAGATCACGCGGGAGGCCGATCTCGATGACGTTCCGCCCCGCCCGGGTCCGCCGGAAGACCGCCGCGGCATCCGCATTGCTCTGATAGAGTGCGTGAGCCGCGAGGGCCGCATCGGTCAGGTCGATCCGGCCGCCGCCGTCGGGGCTCGCCACCGCGGCATCGACCATCGCCCCCGCGGTGTAGGCATCGTCAAGGCTAAATCTCCCCTCTCGCCCTGCGCACACGAGCGTGATCCCGGAGCCCTCTGCCGCACCCACCGCCGTGCGGACGGCCTCGGACCGGTTGCGGAGACAGCCGAGCATGACCACGGAGGCTCCCTGCGTCAGGTGGATGGCGCGGGTGCCGTTCGTGGTGGCAAACACGACGCGCCGGCCGGTCAAATCGGCGTCCGCAAACGCTACGGGACTGTTCCCGAAGTCAAACCCCGCGGGGGCGTGCCCCCCTTGTTCCCCCGCCAGGAGCATCTGCGGGTGAGCCTTGCCGTACCGGCGGGCCGTCTCCACCTCGGGCGCGATCAGCACCTCCGCACACCCCCGCTCCAGCATCGCCAGCACGGATGTCGTCGCCCGGATGACGTCGATGACAACGATGGTCCGGCCGCAAAGCGGCCCGGCTTCCTCTGGGAGGAACGCCACGTGCAGTTCCACCGGACCTTAGAACTTCCTATAATACGGAGTCCCCGCCAGCGCCTCAGCGAGGCGAGCGCGAACCATCT
>DATEHM010000078.1:0-12021 GCA_035279545.1 bacterium
TCTCGGGTGGAGTATTCGGGGGCAGGACTGTGACCCTCTTGCTGTCACGGGAGGTAGCCCTCCAAGTGTTAACACTACATCGAAACAGTTCACCCTAGACTATCCTCATAAGGCACCTTCGTCTGTCCGGAGGCACAGCCGCTTCCTGGGCGAGCCCCGGTGGTCAACCGCTCGAACGTTCTTCTGCAGCGCGGTAGGGTAAAGTCCGGCGCATGATAGCCAACGCCCGGCCGCACATCCTCGCGGTGATCCAAGGGCTCTCCTTCTTGGCTTCATTTCGTCTTCAACTCCGCGACGTGCCTTGTGGATTGGATCTACGGCTTGGTCGACGCGTCAACCGCCGCGACCTCGTGCACCGGCAGCTCGAACCGGACGTGGGCCGGCGGCAGGCAGGCGTGCGCGCTACAGGCTTGGTACCGCACGGCCAGGCGAAGGCGATGATCGCCCGTGCCATCTTTCGTGAACATCAGTGGGACGCTCCCGGGCACGTTCCCCTCATGGACCCAGAACTCCTCGGCAAGCCCTTCCATAAGGAAGCGGTGGGGCTGCGGCCAGGCCGCCTCACCCAATTCCAGCCCGTCGACCGGATCGAGGGTCACGCTCAGGGGGACGTACCCGTCTGGAATCGGCGTCCCGTAGATGTGGTATCCGTCCTGCACCGCCACTTCGATGACGACGCGCAGTCGCTGGTACCAACGGTAAGTGGGCGAATCGAGGTAGGCTCGAATCTGCACAACCTCACCATCGGCTAGAGCTTCCGCGCCGTGCGCCGAGGCCGTGACCCCGAGCAGGTCCTCGAACAGCCCGGCCCCAGTGTCACGGATCCGGTAGTTTCGGTGCACCCGCTTCCGCGCCACGATCCCGTCGGAATCGAGCAGGAAGACGCTCGGGTAGGCGACGCCCCACTGGTCGTCCCGGACAGGCCGCCCGAACTCGGCGTGGTGCCGCCCGAGGTGTGCGTCGAGGATCCCGAGCTCCCGGATCACGCGGCTCCGTTGATCCGATAGCAAGGGGTAGGTGATGCCCTGGTTGGTCGAAAAGGCGGCCAGCGCCTCCACGGGGTCGTAACTGATGGCGAAGAGTGTGATTCCCTTGGCGTCGAGGTCTCCGGTGATCTTCTGCAGCTCGACGAGCTGCGTCTTACAGAAGGGTCACCACCGGGCGCTCCGGTAGAAGACGACGAGGGCGTGTCGCCCCCGCCGGGCAGCGTGCAGTCCCACCAACGCGCCGGACTGGTCGGGCAGGCGGACGTCGGGAAACCGCTCACCGACTGCGGGACCCCGCTGACTGTAATCGTCGGCACTCATCGCGCGTCCTTTCCGGAAACGCTCCTCGCTCCACGCCACGTCCCGGAACGTTCCAGTCGCGTTCCTTACCAGATCTCGTTCTCTGTAACGTTCCCGATGGCGGACCCATGCCCGCGGAGGGCCGGCGGAGGGCGAGGTCCGTGCCCACTGCCCGCCACGGATTTTGATTCCTTCGGAGCGAAACGGGATGCCCGGACAAATTGTATGGCGGATTACACAAGATCCGCCCCCCGAAGTGGTCGAGCTCCTTGCCCGTGCGGAGAAATGGATTGCCGAGTGCGCTCAGCGCGACGCCCGCGGGAATGGCACGGAGGGGTAAGTGGCAGACTACTTCGCATCTCGCCCTCCTGAACGGTCTGCTCCTTGAGTCTCGTCATCCGCCAGTTCTCCCGACTCCCCGTCGAGATGCCGCCCGTCACGGGAAGTCCACGCTGGCGGCGCAGTCCCCCCACGAACGGGTACCTCGGCCCTCACCCTCTCTCAAGATGGATCCGCGTTGCGAACCAGACGGATCGTGCGGTCAAAATGGCGCCGGGCCTCGGCGATCGCTTCAGGCAGCGCCAGGAGGGGCCCTGACCGATCGGGATGCGCGGCCAACCAATGGCCCGCGTGCTCGGCGCCGCAGAAGAAGTTGATGAACGGGCAGCGGGTGACGATCGCCGGGCCCGCCGCGCAACAGTCCCGCGCCACGTAGAACACCATGGGGGCCTCGGGGCTGGTCGCGAGGACGTGCTCCCCGTGGACCCGTACCGTGATCGCGCCGCCGCACTCGGCGCAGTCGGAAACGAGTGTCGCCGGGTCGTCAACCAGAAACGGGACGGCCAGCGCATCGAGCGCGCAACACGCGTACGCCGTCGTCTTGTCGGAGGTCAGGCGGTGCCGGGTCGGCACCCCCGGAGAGCGGATACGCAGCGACCACGACGTCACCCTTGCAATAGATGGTCCCATTGGCCTGCATGGCGACCAGTGCCCGGTCGATCGCGGCCGGGGGCGGGCCGGTGCCAGGGCCGAGCGAGCTAAGACGGACCGGCTCGCCGCGGAGGAGGCGCATGAGCACGGCCCTCCTGACGCGGTCCTGGAGTGCAGTGGCACTTGGGTGGGACATTGACGACGGCCCCCCTACGATGCAGCGTCCCCCAGCCCCAGCAGGGCTGCGAGCTTCTTCGGATCGAATCCGACCACGATCTCACCATCGATCACCGTCACGGGTGTCGTCGCCACGCCGAGGCGCATTAACTCGTCCATCGCCTGGGGGTCCTCCGCGACGTTCCGGCCGCGAAACGCGATGCCGTGTTCGGTGAGGAACTCCTCAACCCGGCGGCAGAAGATTCACCCAGGCTGCTGAAACACCACCACGGTCTTGGCCATCACGGTGCACCCCTAGTCGTTCGACTTGATCTTGTCCAATTCGCGCGTCCGTATCGCCTCCACGAGGACGTTCCATTCCGCGGGGGACAGCCGCACGAGGTTGTCCCCCGCGCCGATGCGTACCTCGCGATCGCCGATTTCGACCGTTGGGCAGGCGCTGCACGCGGGACATAGCAAGATGACCTTCATCGTCGCGCACCTTCGGGTGTGACTCTGCTGGCTCGCCGACCGAGATCATCGATGATGGGACAGATGACGTCCGGGGTCTTGACCGGTGTGGCGTCCGTGCGGCCGCGCCGGCAACGCACGAGCATTCTACGCAGATCCGACTTGAACCCACGAAGGTGGGCCATCTGCGCATCGATCAGGGTGATGTGCTCCGTCAGAATGTGCTGAACCACATCGCATGGCAATCTTCCGGCGTCGCACAGCGCGAGTAGCCGACGAATCTCCTTGAGGGTGAGTCCCAACTGCTTGGCTCTGCGGATGAAGGCCAACCGCCGGACCGCGGCGTCGCCGTACGTCCGGTAGCCGCTCCTGGTCCGACCGGGAGGCGGCAGGAGCCGCACCGCCTCGTAAAACCGGAGGGTGCGGGGGTTCATTCCTACCTCTCTCGCTACGACGCCGATGAACCGCTCGGTCACAGTTGTCCCCCCTACGCCGCAGGCTACACCTTCCAGTATAGGAGAAGGTCAAGAGGCGCAACCCACGGTGACGGGTGGCAAATAGGGGCTGGGGGATGGGCCTTCCCGGTCCCCGGCCGGGGGTTTTGGCGGCAAGGTGGGCATCCTGGCTTGGGGGCCAGCCCTGGAACCCCTTTTGAGGATACCCCCCGGACGTCACCGGAGTCTGCAGATTGAGGTAGTGGAGGACCAGGCGGTTCCGGAGGGCGAGATGAGGAACGCTCGGGTCAAGGCCCTTGGTGACGGTCTGATTGATCAGGGTGCTGCGTTTCTCTTGATGCAACTCGATAAGCCGCTCCTTCTTCGCCACCAGCGCATCCATCTTATCTGTCTCCCGCTCGAGGAACGCTACGCTGGTCCGTTGCTCGTCATCGGGGGGGCACAGGACCGGGCATTCGCTTGAGGTCCTTGAACTTCATTGATTGCCGCACGCCGCCACCGAAAGTGTAGAAGACCTTCGTCACGTCGTACGCGTGAAGTACTGTTGCAACTTAGCCCGACATGGGCAGATGTTATGATGCCATCCTGCCTCATTTCCCCGGGAGCAAGTCGCCTTGACCGAGATCATGTGGCACTCGCCGCTTACGCAAGCGATCGCACTTCGTGAACACGTTTCGCCGCCGGTATCAGAGCACGCCGACTGCTGTACAGACGAAGCCAAAATCAACAAAGATTGAGTCGTTTACGGCAAGACGGAGGGTCGTCTCCCGCTGTTCGTGAATTCCGCGCAACCGCTGTCCAAGCAAGCAGTCCCACTCGTGGATTGTTGGTGTGATGCGGAACCGTAAAGGCGCCGGGTTCGGGCATTCATACGGCGATACTTTGAGGCGTCACCAGGGGGACAGACTCGTCCCTATATTGCGTCTACCTGATCACACCCTCGCCGCCGGGGGCGTCTAGTTCGACCGCCACGACTCCGGGGGTCTCCGCGAGTTCAATCACCACGACGGCGCTGATCTCCTCGCCGAGCAGCGCCGCCAACCGGCGCGACGCCTCATCAGGGCGGGGATCGCCGAGACGGAGCCGCCGGATTCCGCGCGCGCCTGACGGATGTTCGACCGCCGCGGCGGCGGGGTGCTGCGCTGGTGGCACGCCCCACTCGATGATGAACGGCAGCACGCTCGGCTCGCCAAACGGCACCAGGGAGAGCGTGCGCCACCGCAACATCACGCCGTCCGGGCGAGCGCGCGCGCCGTTCTGCACCACCGGCACGACACCCGCGGCCTGGAGGCGCGCCCGCAGAGCGTCGAGGTGATCGGTGCGCGCCGCCCACGTCACAAACGTCCGCCCGTCGCGCAGGGCGTTGGCCACGCGCGTGGCGCTTGGGGATCCGGCCTCCGCGGGCTCCACGACGGCGATCAGCTCGAGATAGGACGATCCGAGGGGCACAATCATGTTCCCGGTGCCGATGCCCGGATGCCGTCCTCCCGGGAGCGCGCGGAGCCCGTAGGTCTGCTCCAGATGGCGAGCGCCGTCGGCCAAATCCGCGACAGCGATGAGGACATGATCGATAGCGACTAACGGACGGTCCGTCACCTGCGTTCTCCCCCCCCCCGCGATGTGCCAACCGATGCCCGACCCATCTCCCCCGAGGCCGGAGGTTACCCAAGGTGAGGCAGCACTTCCTCGATCACTCGCCGCAGCTGCCCCCGCTGGTCCCAGCTCGTGCAGCGTAACCCGATGGAACCCATCCCCATTCGTTCGTAGACTCGGAGATGCTCCACGCACTCCTTCGGCGAGCCGGCGGCCGTCCAACTGGCGACGCGGTCCGGAGGCATATCCGTGGTGTAGTAGGTGTCGAGAAACCGCTTGGACTCCGCCAGTGCCGCGCCCCGGTCCTCATTGACGTTGATGTTGTGGTAGAGGCAGGTGGGGAACGCCTCGGGGTCCCGACCGAGCTCGCGGACCTTGCTTCGGATGTCCTGCAGGCGCCACGACACCTCTTCGGGGTTCGAAAGCGAGGTCATCCAACCGTCCGCATGCTCGGCGACGCGCCGATGTGTGCGCTCGACGACGCTTCGGGCGGCAAGCGAGTTATTAGCGATCCAGATCGGCGGCCGCGGCTTCGCCGCGGGCCGGGGCTCGATTGTGACGCCGTGGACGCGGTAGTGCCGGCCCTCAAACGTGACCTGCTCCTCGGTCCACAGACGTTTCAGCAGCACGATCCACTCAACCAGCCTTTCGGCGCGTGCCTTGTTGTCGACCCCGTACTGAGCGTCCTCCACCGCGCCGCCGACCTGCGGCACGATGCCGGTGCACGCAACCAGGATGGTGCGACCGTTGGACAGCAGATCGAGGCTCGCCCATTGGTACGCCAGCAGCAGCGGATCGCGCAGCGGAAAACTGGCCATACACGCCGGGCCGATCCGTAGGCGTTTCGTCCGCGCGGCGAGGCCGGCCATCAGGGTGATGGATTCCATCCTCGGTTTGGCAAAAAGGCTGTCGCCGACCCAGAGATGCTCGAACCGCCCCGACTGCTCGGCGATCTCGCTCATGCCGAGCATGTCATCCGGCGTGATCGCTCCGAAGAGCACACCGCGGTTTGGCAGCGTCAGCCCGAACTTCATACCTGCACCCCTCCACCTCAACCAGGTCACGCGTCGCGAGACGCACTCAAGGGATCTTCCTTGGCGCCCCTGCCGTTCCTGCGCCTCCGATCGAAGGAGTCGCCGTCGCCTCAGCGAATCTAGTGGCCGTTGTCGGGCCGGCGCGGGACGCGGGTTCGGGTGGTGGAGGCTCGATGTGTTGACGCGACGTGCGTTGTTGAAGATCGGTGCCGGCGGAATCGCCACCGGTGTGGCTGGGGCGCTGGGCCGGCCGGGGGCGGCCGCGCAGGCGCCGTCGCAGGTCGTGATCGCGATCTGGGGCCTGCCGGTCCGTATGCTGGGCAGCAGCGAAGCGGTATTTTCGTACGTCAACCTCATGATCAACGATTCCCTGACGGCCGTCGACGGTCAGGGAATCGTCAGCGGACGGCTTGCGGCGCAGTATCCGGCCTCGCCGGACGGCAAGACGTATCTCGTCACCCTGCGGTCCGCAAAATTCCAAGATGGGTCGCCCGTGACTGCGCGGGACGTCAAGTTCAGCTACGAACTCTATCTGCATCCCAAGTACCCCACGACCGCTCCGGCGTTCCTGGAGATTGCCGGCGCGCGGGAGTACAAGGCGGGCAAGGCGTCCGCGGTGACGGGGATTACGGTCGTCAACCCGCGCGTGGTGCGGTTCATCCTCAACCGCCCCTATCCGTTCTTCTACGAACAGATCGGGACCGGGGCAATACTCCCCGCGCACGCGCTCGCGAACGTCGATATGTCGCGGCTGCAAGAGGCCCCGTACGCCCGGCGGCCGATCGGGGCGGGACCTTACCGCCTGGCCGAGTGGCGTGAATCGGAGAGCATCACGTTCGAGGCGTTCCGCGATTATTGGGCGGGCGCCCCGCGCCTGCCGCGCGTGGTGTTCAAGCTGATTCCGGAAGACGCCACGGTGCTCGCGGAGCTCCATGCCGGCAACATCGACGCCGGCCGCATCCTTCCCGAGGCGTACGCGCAGTTTCAGAACGATCCGCGCGTCACGCCGCTGCGGGTGCCCGGGGACACATTCTATTGGTTCGCGCCCAACCTCAAGCTGCCGATGTTCCAGGACGTGCGTGTCCGCCAGGCGATGGCGTACGCGATCAATCGCGAGGAGATGCTCCGCGCGCTGTACCGAGATCTGGGCACGGTCTGCCAGAGCCCGGTTCACCCAAGCCTCTGGCAGTACGACAAGCAGCTCAAAGGGTACGTTTACGATCCCGCGAAAGCGAAGCAGCTCCTGACCCAGGCCGGGTGGACGCCGGGGCCGGACGGGATCATGCAGAAGGGCGGACAGCCGTTCAAAGCCAAGTACGCGTTCCTCGCCGGGAAGGACTATCAAAACCAGGCTCTCCTGATCCAGCAGTACCTCCGCGCCGTCGGTATCGCGATCGACGTGCAGGCGATCGAACGTGGCGACTTCTTCAGCCGCTACTTCACGCTGGGCGCCCCGATCGAATTGGTCGGTATCGCCTGGTTTAACCTCATCTTACCGCCGCAGGCGGAGCTCGAGGCCAACTTCCTGAGCACGGGGTCGACCTCCCAAATCATCGGCTACAACAATCCGAAGATGGACCAGTTGCTCCAGCAGGTCGTGCTGACCCGCGACCGGGCGGCGCAGAAGGTGCTCTACAACCAGATACAGGAGCTCGTGCTTTCGGACGCGCCACACATCCTCACGATTCGGCCCGATGTGATCTGGGGGGTCAACAAGAACTTCGTCTTGCCGGGCGGGGTCAACTCGCTCCGCGATTTCTTCGGATCCCTGCCGCGTTGGACGGCGCGCTGAGCCAGCGAGACGCGTGAGTGGTTACATCGCACGGCGGGTGTTCATCCTCATCCCGCTGTTGTTTGGGATCACCGCGATCACCTTCGCACTCTTGGTGCTGGCCCCGGGAGATCCCGTCGACTTTCTAGTCTCGCCGGAGCAGCGCGGGGTCACCGACGTCGCGCAGCTGCGCCATCAGCTCGGGCTCGACCGCCCGCTCCCGGTGCAGTACGTTTCGATGATGGCGGATCTGATGACGGGCAAGCTCCGGAGCTTTAGCGACCGGCGCCCCACGATCCAGCGCGTGGCCGAGGCCCTGCCGACGACCCTCATCCTCACCGCGACTTCGCTTGCCGTGACGATCGCGCTGGCGTCGCCAATCGCGGTCGTGTCGGCGCAGCGCCCGTACAGCGGCGTCGACCACGCCGCGACGCTGTTTTCGCTGCTGGGCATCTCGCTCCCGACGTTCTGGTTCGCGCTTGTGCTGATCTTCGTCTTCACTGAGAAGCTGGGCGTGTTGCCGGCGAGCGGGCTCCGGCCCGTCGGGGTTTCCGGGTACAGCCCCGCCGTGATCTGCCCCTACCTGGTGATGCCCACGGCCGTGCAGGCGCTCAGCATTCTTCCCGTGCTGGTCCGGTACGCTCGATCGTCGTTGCTCGACGCGCTCGACCAGGACTACGTGCGCGTCGCGCGCAGCAAGGGGCTCGCGGAGCAGGCCGTCTTCCTCCGGCACGTCGTCCGGAACTCGCTGACGCCGATCCTCACCATCGTCGCGTTGTTGCTGCCCTTTCTGCTAAGCGGCTCCGTCGTCGTCGAGACGATCTTCGCGCTGCCCGGCATCGGCCGGCTGGCGGTGAACGCCGCGCTGGCGCGCGACTACCCGACGGTGCTGACCACGACGACCTTCGCCGGCGTGCTTGTGGCGCTGAGCAACCTGGGCGCCGATCTCGGCTATTTCTATCTCGACCCCCGGATCCGGGATGGTTAGCCAGCTCGTTCGCCCCGCCGCCGATCCCGGTCGGTCCCGCGCCGGACATCGGGGACGGCGCGGCGCGCGACACCGATTCGTTCGCAACCCGCGGGCGATCGCGGGCGGCGCGATCATGGCGTTGTTCTTCGCGATCGCGCTCGCCGCACCGCGTCTCGCGCCGTTCCGGCCGGACGTGCCGCACGTCCTTGCCATTCTGCGCGCGCCCGCGTGGCCGTACCTGCTCGGCACGGACAACCTCGGGCGCGACGTGCTCAGCCGCATCATCGTCGCCTCGCGCATCTCACTGGCGATCGGAGTACTCTCGATGCTCGTCTCCGTGGTTATCGGCATCCTTGTGGGTGCCACCGCAGGGTACTTCGGCGGCCTGGCCGATGCCGTCCTGATGCGCCTGACCGATGTCGTGTTGGCGATCCCGGTATTCTTCCTCGCGGTCGCGTTCCTGGCGCTGTTCGGACCCAGCGTGCCCGGCCTGATCTTGATTATCGGGGTCACCGCGTGGCCCCCGACGGCCCGGTTGGTGCGGGGGGAGTTCCTGTCGCTGCGCGGCCGGGACTTCGTCGCGGCCGCCCGGGCGACCGGCGCCTCAAGCGGCCGGATCATCGCGCGCCATCTCCTCCCGAACGTCGTGCCGGTGATCGTGATCTCGGCCACCCTGCGCGTCGGCCTTGCGATCCTCACGGAGGCGGGCTTGAGCTTCCTGGGCCTCGGGGTGCAGCCGCCCCAGCCGAGTTGGGGCAACATCATCGCCGACGGGCGGGAGTACCTCGCGACCGCCTGGTGGGTATCGCTTTTCCCCGGCTTGTGTGTGTTCTTGGGCGTGATGGCATTCAATCTGGTCGGCGACGGCCTCCGGGACGCCTTCGATCCCAGGTTGCAGATCTGAGTGGTTCGAGTGGGAGGCGTGAGATGACCCGGATGATTCTGCGCGGCGCGAGCGTCTTCGACGGCACCGGCCGGCAGCCCGAGCGCCGAACGGTCGTCGTCGAAGCGGACCGCATCACCGAAGTGGCGACCGACGGCTCCGCAGACGGCGTTGGCGACGCGCGAACGATCGACCTCGGCGGGTGCACGCTGCTCCCCGGCCTCATCGATCTTCACGTCCACTTGGGGCAGGGTCCGCGTACGTTCGCCCCGGGTGTCGCGACGATCGCGTTGCGGGCCGCCCGCAACCTCCGCGCCGCACAGACCGTGGGGATCACGACGGTTCGCGACGTCGGCACTCTGGGCGGAGTCGCCGCGGCCGCGCGCGACGCGGTGGCACGCGGCGACATTCCGGGCTCCCGCGTGGTGCCGTGCGGGCAGATCCTTTGCATGACCGGCGGCCACGGGTCGGAGCCGCCGGCCCTTCCCGGAATGGCCCGCGAGGTCGACGGTCCGGATGACTGCCGGCGCGCCGTCCGCGAACAGGTGAAGGCGGGGGCGGATTGCATCAAGGTCACGACTAACGGGCCCCTGAACGTCGTGGAGCTGACGCAGGCCGAGCTCGACGCCATCGTCGACGAAGCGCACCGACTGGGCCGGCGGGTCGCGTGCCACGCGTCGATCCTCGAGTCCAGCCAGATGGCCGTGCGGGCGGGCGTGGACACGATGGAGCACGGGTCGGATCTCGACGAGCAGACCGCGCGCCAGATGGCCGACCGGGGGATGACGCTCGTCCCGACGCTGCTCGTCTCGAAGCGTATCATGGATCGGTGGGACGAGTTCAAGACCATCCCGATGTTCCGCTCGATTCCCGTGCGCGCGAAACGTGCCGTCGAGAGCTTCCAGATCGCACTCGCGGCAGGGGTGCCGATGGGCGCCGGTACGGATTTCTTCTTCGGGCTCGGCCGATTTGAGTCGCTGCCCGAGGAAATCGAGTACATGGTCGCGTGCGGCATGCGCCCGAGCGCGGCGCTGGCGGCCGCGACGTCCCGCGGGGCCGCCGCGCTGGGGACAGACCATCAGACCGGCACAATCACCCCCGGCAAGGTCGCGGACCTACTGGCGGTCAAGGGAGATCCCACCCGCGACATCGCGGCGCTGCACCGGGTCGCCTTTGTCATGCAGGGGGGCGAGATCGTGCGCGAGGGGCTGCCGTAGCCGCGGCGTGCTGGGGCAAGGCGAGCGCCTCGGGGCGGAGGGGCCCGGGTAGACCGTCACTCTACCCGATTCGCAAATTGATTTCCCTAGGATGAACTGTTTCGATGTAGTGTTAACACTTGGAGGGCTACCTCCCGAGACAGCAAGAGGGTCACAGTCCTGCCCCCGAATACTCCACCCGAGACCTGGCGGGTTTCGGAAGGAGGGAGACGGACGTGACCCTCGAGGACAGCGTTCGCCGTCATCGCTTGCAGATCATGCAACGGGCGGCGATCTTGGGCAATATCACGCGGGCGTGCGCAGAGGCGGGCATCTCGCGCACCCTGTTCTACCGCTGGCGGAAGCGCGTGCTGCGGTATGGCCCGGAGGGCCTGCGGCCCCGACCCAGCCGGCCCAGTCGCTGGCCGCGGCAGGCCACGCCGGCCCTCGAGCACGCCGTGGTGGCGTATGGTCTCCTGTGGCCGACGCATGGCCCGGCCCGCATCAGTGCCCAACTCCGCCAAGCGCGCTGGGGCGGCTGGCGAGTGAGCGGCTCCGGCGTGTACGGGATCCTGAAGCGCCATGGGCTGCAAACGCGCTGGGAGCGGTTGATCCGGCTGGAAGCACGGGCGGCGACCCTCGAGGGGCTCTTGACCGAGCGGACCCGGCGCCAGCGGCAGGGCCGGCATGTCGCCGCGGAGCGGCCGGGGGACCTGGTGTGCGTAGACGCGTTCTATGTCGGGAAGTTGAAGGGCGTGGGCCGCGTGTGGCAACTCACCGCCTGTGACGCGGCCTGCTCGTACGCAGTGGCCACGCTCGTGCCCCGCGTGACCCAGGCGGCGACGATCGCCTTTCTGCGCGAGCGGCTGCTGCCGGCCTACCAGCGGGCCGGCCATCGGCTGCGCGCCATCCTGACCGATCGGGGCTCGGAGTTTCAGCTCGGCTTCACGGCGGCGTGCCGGGCCTTGGGGATCGAGCACCGGCGCACCAAACCGCGGCACGCCTGGCCCAATGGGTTCGTGGAACGGTTGCAAGGGACAAGCTTGACCGAATTGTGGCGGGTCGCTTTTCGGCGCACGTACTACACCAGCCGGGACCAGCTGGAGCGGGACCTGCAAGCGTACTTGGCCTTCTACAATCGGGAGCGCCCGCATCAAGGGTATCGCCTGCGCGGCCGCACGCCGGCGTCGATCTTCATCGTCAAGGCCGCGAGTTGATCCATGTCATCCGGTCCGCTTAGGAGGATGAAGTGTTAACACCAAGTCCGCACTTGACA
>DATEHM010000079.1:0-7775 GCA_035279545.1 bacterium
CCCCGCCGGGGCCGAGACGCTGAGGGCCGCGACCACGCGCCCCGTGTAATCGCGCACCGGCGCGGCCACGCACCGGATGCCCTCCTCGAACTCCTGATCATCCACCGCGTACCCGCGCTCGCGCACCGCCTGGAGGGCGCGCTGCAGAGTTGGGGGGTCGACGATCGTCCACGACGTGTACCGCTTCAGCCGGCCGGCCAGCACCCGGCTCTGCAGCTTCGGGTCGGCGTGGGCGAGCAGGACCTTGCCGAGCGCGGTGCAGTGGGCGGGGGCACGCCGGCCCACCTGGGAGTGCAACTGCAGCGGGCGTCCGCTTTCGACCTTGCCGATGAACACGATTTCTTGCCCGTCGAGCACGGCCAGGTGGACGGTTTCCTCCACGGCCTCGCCGAGCGACCGGAGCGCCGGCGTCACCCGCACGGGGAGATCGAGGTGGTTGAGCGCGACGCTCCCCACCTGGAACAGGCGGAGGCTGAGCCGGTACCGGCCGGTCGCCGCGTCGTGGATCAGGTACCCGCGGTGCTCCAGGGTCGCGCAGAGGCGGTGCACGGTGCTCTTTCCCCACCCCAGGCGCCGGCTCAACTCGGTGATCCCCGACCCCCGCGCGGTCCCGTCGACGCTCTCCAGGAGGGCGAGGGCCCGCTCGACCGCGTTGACGTAATACTGACGCTGGGCCCGGCCGGCGTGCGCCATCTTACCTTTCCCCCCCCGCCGCCGCGGCGGCCCGGGCTTCCGCGGCCTTCACCAGCCGGTAGACGGTCCGCGAGGCGGGAACGGGGATCCCCAGGCGGTCGCCCTCGGCGACGATCGCCCCGGTGAGCGTGTCGATCTCCGTCGGTCGTCCGCGATCGACGTCCTGCTTCATCGAGCCCACGTGGGCGTGTGCGTCGCCGAGCGCGCGGTGCGCGTCGATCACCGCCATCGGATCGGTGTGGAGGGCGATCCCGAGGGCCGCGGCCACGGCCCGCCCTTCGTCGACCAGCGTGCGCAGCAGCGCGTAGGCGTCCGGCTGCGCGTAGACCCCCGAAAGGGGCATGCCGGTCAGGACGGGGAGCGGGTTCACCGCCGCGTTGAAGATGAGTTTACCCCAAATCGCCCCGCGCGGGTCGGCGAGCACCTCCACGGCCATGCCGGCGCGCGCGAGCACGTCCCCCCACCGGCGGGCGTCCTCCAGGGTGGCGCGGTGTGGCCCCAGCCAGGTCCCGCCGATCTCCCGCTGCGTGATCTCCCCGGGAGCGGTCGCCTCGCCGGCGTTCATCGTGACCCCGCAGCAGACCGAGGCGCGGCACTCCGATGCGATCACCTCGGTGTTCCCCAGCCCGTTCTGCACGGTCAGCACGATCGCCCCCGAGAGATGGTCGCGGACGCGGCGAACCGCTTCACGGGTGTGCGGCCCCTTCACCGCGATCAACGCGTGGGTGAAGGTGGGGCCCGCCAGGGCGTCGGGGGTCGAGACGGCCGCCGGCCAGGCGATGAGCGATTGGGTGGCGGCGTCCGTCCGGACGTGCAGCCGCAGTCCCTCCCGCGAGATCGCCGCCGTGTGCTCCCGCCAGATGTCGAAGATGGTGACCTCCGCCGTGGCGGCGAGCCGGGCGGCAAAGATCCCCCCCATGGCGCCCCCGCCGACGATCAGGATCCGCGTCGTCGCGGGATGCGGCTCGATCGGCGCGCGCATCGGCATCACCCCGCGATCTCGTATCCCTTGCCGAGGTAGGCCGATTTGATGCCGGGATGCGCGAGGAGCTCTGCCGGCGTGCCCCGCAGCACGATCCGGCCGCGCTCCATCACACAGATGTGGTCGGCGATCGCCATGGCCGCCTTGACGTTCTGCTCCACCAGGATCACGGTGAGCCCCTCCGTCCGGCGCAGGTCCTCCAGGGCGTGCACGATCTCGCGGATGACGAGGGGGGCCAGCCCCAGCGAGGGCTCGTCCAGGAGGAGGAGGCGGGGGCGGGACATCAACCCGCGCCCGATCGCGAGCATCTGCTGCTCACCGCCGCTCAGGGTTCCGCCCAGCCGGCCGTCGAGCGCGGCGAGCTTCGGGAAGATCGCGCGGGGCCGGGAGACATCGGCGCGCACCCCGGCGCGATCGTGCCAGTACCGGTGATACCCGCCGAGGAGAAGGTTATGTCGGACCGTGAGCGTGTTGAAGATCTGCCGGCGCTCCGGAACCAGGCTCACCCCGAGCCGCACCACCGCCTCGGCGGGGAGCCCGGCGATCGGCCGGCCGTCCAGGACGATCGCGCCGGCGCGCGGGGTGAAGATGCCGGCGATCGTGCCGAGCAGGGTGGACTTGCCCGCCCCGTTGGGGCCGATGATCGCCAGGATCTCGCCCGGGCGGACCTGCAGGTCGATCGCGTGGAGCACCTCGACCTCGCTCCGCCGTGCGACGACGCCGGAGACCTCAAGCCGCGGCGCGGTCATGAGGGGCGGGGTTCCACGGAGGGCTCCCCCGCGGCGGCGACTTCCTCGCCGAGGTAGGCGGCGATCACCCGGGGATCGCGCTGGATGGCGTGCGGCGGGCCCTCCGCGATCTTCTCCCCGTAGTCGAGGACGACCACGCGGTCCGCCGCGTCCATCACGACATCCATGTTGTGCTCGATCACGATGAAGGTGACCCCATCGCTGCGGAGGCGGCGGATCAGGGCGACGAGGTGGCGCGCCTCTCCGATGCTCAGCCCGGCGGTCGGTTCATCGAGGAGGAGGACGGCGGGACGGGCGGCCAGCGAGCGGGCGATCTCCAGCAGGCGCTGCTGGCCGAAGGGGAGGTCCCGCGCCAGGTCGTGCTCGCGTCCCGGAAGGCCCACCAGGGCCAGCGCCGCCCGGGCGGCCTCGCGGACTTGCCGGTCTTCGTGCACCGCGGACGGAAGCCCGAGGGCCGCCTGCAGGAGCCCGGCGTGGGTCCAGCGATGGCCTCCCACCATGACGTTCTCCGCGACCGTCGCCTGCGCGAAGATGATCGGGTTCTGGAACGTGCGGACCACCCCCAGCGAGGCGACGCCCGCGGCGGGCATCCCGGTGATCCGGCGCTCCCGATAGTAGACGTCGCCGGAGGTTGGGGGGACGACCCCCGTGATCAGGTTGAACAGGGTGGTCTTCCCTGCGCCGTTCGGCCCGATCACGGCGACGATCTCCTGCGGGGCGGCGGCAAAGCTGACCGCGTCCACGGCGACGAGCCCGCCGAACCGCCGGGTGAGGCGCTCCACCCGCAGCGCGGCGGTCACGCGCGTCCCTCCTCGACCGGCTCGGCATCCCCCGTCCGCGTGGGCGCAAACGGGCGGATCAGCGTGTGCCGAAGGTCGAGCGCGCCCCGGACGAGCCCGCGGGGAAAGAAGATCATGATCAGGACGAGCAGGATGCCGTAGATCGCCGTCTGATACTCGCCGCCGACCCGAGGGAAGACGCGGGGGAGTTGGGCTCGGATCACCTGATCGAGCACCGTCACCGCCGCCGCCCCGAACAGGCCGCCCCAGATGTTGGTCAGGCCGCCGACCGCCGCCATGATCAGAAAGAACAGCGACGCGTACAGCGAGAACGGCGAGGGGCTGATGAACCGGATGTAATGCGCGTAGAGCGCCCCGGCGAGCGCGGCGTACGCGGCGCTCAGGACGAACACCTGCATCTTGTACCGGGGGACCTCGACCCCGAGGGCGGCGGCGGCGGTTTCGCTGCCGAGGATCGCCCGCAGGGCGCGGCCGGTGCGGTGTGAGGTGATGTTCCGGGCCAGGACGAGGGTGCCGATGACGAGCGTCCAGATCAGGTAGTAGACCTGCCGGTCGGTGACGAGGCGCACCCCGGCGATGGCGAGGGCGGGGATGTCTCGGAGTCCGTTGCCGCCCCCCGTCACCGCCACCATCTGCAGCATCAGGACGTTGACGATGATGCCGAACCCCAGCGTGGCCAGGACGAAGAAATGCTCCGCCAGGCGCAGCGTCGGGAGTCCCACCAGATAGGCCGCGGCGGAGACGGCCGCGATCGCGACCGGGATGGCGAGCCACGGGTTCCATCCGAGGTCGCGGCTCAACAACGCAGACGTGTACGCCCCCAGACCGTAGAACGCGGCCTGTCCGAGCGAGATCTGGCCGGAGTATCCCAGGAGGATCAGTCCCAGGGTGACGATCGCGTAGAGCCCGATGATGTTGAGGACGGTGAGGGCGTAGGCCGTCGAGACGACGAGCGGCAGCGCGGCGACCGCCGCGGCGAGTGCCAAGAGGCCGATGCGGTCCCGCCTCACGCCTGTCTCCGCTGCGCCGCGTGCAGCAGACCTTCGCGCTGCAGGAACAAGACGATGAGCAGCACGAGGAAGGTGATGGCGCTGCCGTAGCCCGGGATGAGGTATCCGGTGGTGAGCGCTTCGATGATGCCGACGAGGTACCCACCCACGACCGCGGCAGGGGCGTTGCTCAGCCCGCCGATCACCGCCGCGACAAACCCCTTCAGCCCCAGCGCGAGGCCCATATCGTACGTCGCCCCCGTGATCGGGGTGATGACGAGTCCCGCCACCGCCCCGAGCCCGGCGCTCAGCGTGAACGCCAGGAGCGACATCCGCCGGGGGCTGATGCCGACGAGCCGGGAGGCGAAGGCGTTGTCCGCGCACGCCCGGACCGCCGCGCCCGGGACGGTGCGGGTGAAGAAGGCAAACAACCCCACGACGACGGCACCGGAGAGGCCGATCGCCCACATCGCCTGGCGGACGAGCACGCCGCCGAGCAGCACGAGGGGTGCCCCCGGCGTGAACTCCGGCAGCGTGTAGGGATCCGCCCCCCAGAGCATCAGGGCGAGGCCGCGAAACGCCATCGATACCCCGAAGGTGATGATCAGCAACGTGAGCGGGGCGCCGCCGAACGCCGGTTGGATCGCCAGCCGTTCGGTGAGCGCGCCGGCCAGGCAGACCGCCGCGACGGCCCCGCACGCCGCGAGCCCGAGCGGCAGGTGCCACGCCAGGAGGGTCGCGCACAGGAGCGCGCTCAGCATGGAGAACTCCCCCTGGGCGAAGTTCAGGATTCCGGTCACCGAGTAGATGAGCACGAAGCCGAGGGCGACGAGGGCGTAGATGCTGCCGACGGTGACGCCGGTGAGGAGCAGCTGGGGGAGCAGGGCGAGCACGGTTAGCGGGGGCGGGCCGGCCGCGCGGCCGGGCCCGCCCCGGTCTCCGCTACTTCCAGATGTCCCAGTTGCCGCCCTTGATCACCACGAGCACCATGTCCTTGGTGGTGAGCCCATTGTGGTTCTGGGGCGACATGTTGAAGACCCCGCCGGTCCCGATGAACCCGGTGAGGTGCTCCAGATAGTCGCGGACCTTCGCTTTGTCGGGGCCGACGTGCCGGATCGCATCGACGAGCATCGTGAGGCCGTCATAGGCGTGCCCGCCGAAGGTGTTGGCGGCGTAGTGATTGGCCGCCTCGAAATCCTTGGCGTACTTCTCGAGGAGCGCCTTCTGCGGGTCCTTCGCCGGCAGCTTGTCGACGACGAGGAGTTTGCCCGATGGGAACACCACGCCGTCCGCGGCCGGTCCCGCCAGCTGGATGAATGCCCGGTTGGCGATGCCGTGGCTTTCCAGAATCGGATTCCGCATCCCCAGCTGCCGGATGTCCTTCGCCGCGATCGACGCGGTCGGCGGCGTGCTCCACACGACGAGCGCGTCGGGGTTTTTGACGCGGGCGCGGGCGACCTGGGCGCTGAGGTCGGTGTCCGAGGCCGCGAACGGCTCCGTGTCCACGACCGTCATGCCCGTTTGGCGCGCGTACGTCCGGAACCCGACGAGGCCGTCCTGGCCGAAGTCATCGTTCCGGTAGAGGAACGCGAACGTCTTCACGTGGAGGGCGACGAGGTATTTCATCGCCGTCGCCGCAGCAACGTCGTTGCGCTGGGGCATCTGGAAGACCCACGCCCGGGTGGGAATGCTCAGCGTCGTGCTGGCCGCCACCGACATGAAGGGGATGCTGGCGGCCATCGCGTAGTCGGCCATCGCCTGCGACTCCGGGCTCGTCGTGCCGCCCACCACGGCGACGACGTTGTCCTCGGTGACCGCCTTCTTGATGAGCAGGACCGCCTTGGTGGGATCGGTTTCGCTGTCGTAGGTAATGATCTGGACGGGCCGGCCGCCGATCCCGCCCGAGGCGGCGAGTTGGGCCTCCAGCATCGTCGCCGTGTCCTTCTCGGGCTTGCCCAGCGAGCTGGCCGGGCCCGTGACGGCGAACACCGTGCCGATCTTGATCGGCGCGCCCTGGCCGAGCACCGGCCGGACGGGGACGGATACGCCGGCGGCGAGCGCGGCGGCGAGACTCAGGATCAAGACCTTTCGCGCTAGTCGATGCAACGTGCATCACCCCCCCCGAGCTGATTGATCGGACGTGCCCCCGGCGGACCGGGGCCATCAGGCCAGCGCCAACGCGGCCACCTCGGCCAGATCCATGACCTCGATGCCCTTTCCCCCCGCCGCGGCGATCCCCCTCAGGTGCGCGCCGCAGACCGGCGAGGTCGTCACCACGGTGCGGCCCTGCGCGAGCACCTCGGCGGCCTGCCCCAGGCGCTTCCGGCCCCACCACTCGGCCTGCTCGGGGTAGGCGTCGGGCACCCCGGCGGCGGCGCCGCAGCAGTAGAGGTATTCACGCCGGAGGTGGGCCTCCCGGACCCGCAGCCCGGGCACGCGCGCCAGGATCGCCCGCGGGGCGTCGAGCACTTTGCAGTAGCGGCCGAGATGACAGCTGTCGAGCAGTGCCACTTCCTTGTCAACCGGACGGGTCAAGCGTAACCGCCCATCGTCGAGCAGCGTGTGCAGAAACGGGATCAGGTGGGTGAAGGGGAAGTTCACCTCCTCGGCCACGCCGTAGTGTTTCGCCGGCGCGGTCCAGGCCGCAAAGCCCGTGTCGTCGACCGTGACGACGTGCGTCACCCCCGCCCGCCGGGCGACGGCGGCGACCCGCCGAATCGCGTCCCGATTGATCCGCAGATAGTCCTGCACGTCCCCGGCGGCGAGCACGGGGAGGCTCGTCGCGATCTCGTCCGCGCCGAGCGTGCCGACCGTGAGGCCCGATGCGAGGAGCAGGCGGACCGCCGCGGCAAGCGCCGGCCACGTGCCCCGGTCGTACGGGGCGGTGCCGTCCAGAAGGAGGAGGACGTCCGCCCGTCCGCTCCGGCTCAGGTCCACCGCGCCGCTCCGGGTGGCCTCCACCCAGCGGGTCGCCGCGCGCCTGGGTTCTCCGGTCGCGGTCCCGGTCTTGATCAGGCGCTGGGCGAGCGTGCGCAGCCCCTGCGGGACGACGTCCCACCCGAACCTGTCGAAGAGCCACTTGCGCTTCGCGAGCAGGATGCCGTGGAGATCCCAGACCTCGCGCGGCAGCTGCATGTCGTGCTTCATCAGGGGCACCCGGTTGCGGGAGAAGCAGAGCTCCTGGCACCCGGTGCAGAGGAGGCAGGTGTAGACCACCTCCCGCATCCTCGGGTCCCGTGGATCCACCTGCAGGCCGTCGCCGAGGTCCCGGGCCATCAGCGCGCGCCCGTACGCGGTGTACGCCTCGTGGCGATAATAGTCCCAGGTCGGGCAGACGGGTTCGTTGAAGATGTCCCGGCGCCACTCCGTTTCGCCGAACGCCTTGCGGTAGGGTTCGGTGAGCGTCAGGATCCCCCGGTTCATCTCCTCGGTGCACAGCCGGCAGGTGTAGCACTCGAAGAGGTTGATCCCCTTCGCCTCGATCTCCCGCTTGAGATCCGCGCCTGCCGTCCGGCGCCGCCGCGTCATCGGCTTCGCCCGCCCCCGGACCGGCGCGGTTTCC
>DATEHM010000080.1:0-27116 GCA_035279545.1 bacterium
CGATCGATCACGCACCTGCGCCATTCCCCGGGCCCGCAGGGGCAGCGGGTGGGGGTGGTGGGGTTCTGCATGGGCGGCGCACTCTCGGCCTCGCTGACGTGCGTGGAACCGGAACTCTCCGGGGCCGTGATCTTTTACGGGAGCGCACCCTCCGCCGATCGGGTCTCGGGCATCCGCTGTCCCTGGGCTTTTACGGCGGCGACGACCCCAGGATCACCCAAGGGGTTCCTGCGTTTGGCGAGGCGATGCGGGCGGCCGGCAAGGCTTTTGAGCACAACGTCTATCCCGGGGCGCCGCACGCCTTTTCAACGACACCCGCCGCTCCTATCGCGTGGACGCCGCCCGGCAGGCGTGGGGGCAGACGCTGGCGTTCTTTGGCCGGCACCTCACCCCGGCCTAACGCGGCCGCGCCCGGGCCCGCGCATTCTCGATCGGCTTCATTCCGGGGGCTTCGATGCGCCCGGGTCCGCGCCGTGCGCCCCTTTTGGCCGTCGGCGTCTAGGGTGTATGCTGGGGGTATGCCGGATCCAGCGGTATTCCAGCAGAGCCCGTTGTTTGCCCACCTCTCGGCCGGCCCGCTCGCTCGTCTTGCGGCGTTGGCCCAGTTGCGCCGGTACGGAAAGGACCAGGTCATCTTTAGTGAAGGGGACCCCGGGTCGGCCCTCTACACCATCGTGAAAGGGCGGATCAAGATCGCGCGCAGTTCGCTCGACGGCAGGGAGCGCACCATCGCCCTGCTGGGGCCCGGGGACTTCTTTGGCGAATTGGCCCTGCTCGACGGGGACCCGCGCTCGGCCGATGCGATCGCCGTGGAGGCCTCCGAGGTCCTGGTCGTGCCCCGGAAGGATTTCTCTGGGTTTCTGATGGAGCACCCCCAGGTAGCGATGGATCTGCTGGTGGTGCTGAGCCGGCGGCTGCGGCGCACGTCCCAGATCGTACACGACGCGGCTTTCTTCGACGTCCGCGGGCGGCTGGCGCGCCTGCTGCTTGAGCTCGCCCAGGCGGAAGGGCAGGGGGCGGCCGCGGGGCCCCTGGTGTGTCCGCCGCTCACTCAGGCCGAGCTGGCCAATATGGTCGGCGTCACCCGCGAGAGCATCAACAAGTGGCTCCGCGTGTTCGTGCAGCAGGGGACAATCGCCCGGAGGCGCGGCCGGCTGGTGCTGACCGATCCGGAGAGCCTCGAGAGGGAGCTCGCCTGAGACGGAACCCTTCCCTACTGAGTTGGACGACACTTGCGGTATTCGGTTGCTTTCCCATCCGCTGCGGCATTTCCCGGCAGGCTGTTAGTGGTCTGGGACGGATTGCACGGCCATCGGGGCCGTCTGATGTGGGACTTCGCGCGCGAGCCGCAGGGCGCGTGTGGTTGGAGTTCTTGCCAGCCTACGCACCAGCACTGAATCCGGTGGGATATCCCTGGTCGCACTGGAAGCATCAGGAGCTCCCGACCTTAACGTTTGGGGAACTGAGCTACTCCGCCCGGAATGCGTTGCGATGCATGCGCCGCCGGCCTTCCGGTCGCTGCCCTTGGCAGCAGGCTAACCTATTTCATGAGCGTGCCCGAGTAGCCGCGGATTAGCCACCGGCCGTTGCGCTTCACCCAGACCTCTCCCACGGCCATCTGATGCTCGACGTTGTCGCCGGGGGTTTTGACGTCGGCGAAGTAGGTGACGAGGGCTTCATCCGCTCCAACCGGCACGACGCGCAACTGTGACAGTGTGTACCCTGTAATGGGCTGCTCGGACGTCTGCTGTGCCGTGGGCTTTCCCGTGTGGCGGGTGCCATCGGGCCAGAAAGAATTGAAGTCATCGGCTATGATCGCATTATTGGATGCCGCATCCTGGTTCTTCCAGGCCGCCCACTGGGCGAGGAGCCGCACCGAGATCGCTTCGGTCAACTCCGGTATCGAAACGATGTGCGCCATCCCCATGTCTATTCCTTTCGCTGGCAGCTTCTGGCGCCACGACGCTGCCAGGTGCCAGAGCCGCAGCCGTGAGTCGCCGCACACGCCGCCCTCTTCTTATTTCGGGTTCATCATCGCGCAGGAAATTGTCAGTGACGCTGCGCTGCGCGCACCTTCCCAGGCTAACTATATTATGCGGTGCTCAATCGGCGAGCACGATCCGCTCCCCGCTCATGTCGGTGATGATCGCCAACGCCTCGATCCTCACGCCAAGCGGCGCCAAGACCTTGCGGCCGCCTTCAAAGGCTTTTTCGATGACCACGCCGATCCCGACCACCGTCGCACCCGCCGCGTCGGCCAGGCGGGCCAGGCCGAGAATCGTCTGGCCGGTGGCGAGGAAGTCGTCGACGATCAGCACGCGGTCGGTGGGGGACACGTATTCGGGCGAGACGATCAGTTCGACCGTGCGCTCCTTGGTGTGCGACGGGGCGACCGTGAGCAGGACTTGGTCGGGCATGGTGATCGGTCTGGTCTTGCGGGCGTACACGACAGGGACGCCGAGGTGCTGCGCGGTGCTGAGCGCGGGCGCGATCCCGGAGATTTCCGCGGTGAGCACCTTGGTGGCATGGGCCGGAGCGAAGCGGCGGGCGAGTTCGCGGCCGCACTCGTTCATCAGGACGGGGTCGATCCGATGGTTGATGAACCCGTCCACCTTGAGGATGCCCCCGCCGAGGTTCCGGCCCTCCTTCAAGATCCGAGCCTTGAGCGCGTCCACCGTATCCCTCCTGCTCACACGAGCGCCCGGGGGCGGTGACGCATCGGATGCGCCGCTTGACGGCGCGGGGCGGCGGAGGCCGCGCGGTGCCGCTGCCCGCGCCGTGTCGTTCCGGGCGTGTCGAACGTCACCTGCCTTCGAGCACCCGCATCAACAGCCGCGTGTCGTTGGACGTCACCCCGTCGGCTCCGAAGGCGACACAACGGCGGAAGGCTTCCTCCTCGTCGACGGTCCAGACGGAGATCCTCAAGCCCGCGGCGTGCGCCTCGTCGACGTCGCGTTTCGAGACGTGGCGCCAGTTGGGGCAGAGGGCGTCCGCGCCGGCGGCCCGCGCGGCGGCGGGGGCATCGGCGAGGCGGGCCGTGTAGATGATCCCGGTTGGGAGCCGTGGGGCGAGGGCGCGGATCGCCCGGATGCACCGGTGGTCGAAAGACATCGCCAGGACGTCGCGCTCCATACCGACGCGGTGGACGAGATCGACGATCTGCTGCTCGATCCCCTCGTGGGGCGTCGGATCATTCTTGATCTCCAGCATCACGACCGCGCGGTCGCGCGCGAGCTGGAGGACCTCTTCCAGCGGTGGGATCCGCTCGCCCGCGAACTGGGGCCCGAACCACCTGCCGGCGTCCAGTCGCCGGATCTCGTCGAGGGTGAAGGATTCGACCGGCCCCTGGCCGTCGGTGGTGCGGTCGACGAGCTGATCGTGAATCGTGACAAGGGCGCCGTCGCGCGTGCGGCGGGCGTCGCACTCGAGCGCCCGGGCGCCCAGGTCGAGCGCCAGCCGGAACGCGGTGAGGGTGTTCTCGGGGGCGTGCTTGGACGCCCCCCGGTGGGCCACGCCGAGCGGCCGCCCCGCCCTCCAGAATCCGGTCTCCTCTGTCGTCGCGTCGCGAGCCCGATGGGGTGTGTTCACGAAGGTTGCGCGTCCTCACGCTCGGGTTTCTGCCCCACAATTGCCCGGCGGGGAGACGGTTCCCTCCTCGCAGCCCGAGGCTCCCTGGGGGCACCGGCGGGTTCTCTCGTGCGAGGCGTAGGTCGGCAGAGGGAGGATTGCGGTGCGGGCGCCCGGTATCATGCTCTTTGAACGTTCGTCGAGGGAGGGCCTGCGATGGTGAAGCGTTTGGGTGTCATCCTGCTTGCGCTGATCGTCGCCGTGCCGCTGTGGGCCGCCGGCCCGGCGGGCGCGGCCGTGCAGCTGAAGTTCTTCTATCCCGTGAGCGTGTCGGGCCCGCTGGCGAAGGTGATGGACGGCATGGTCGGCGATTTCAACCGCGCCCATCCCGGGACCTCCGTCACCCCCGTCTTCGCCGGCGGGTACGATGAGGCGATGGCCAAAACCCAAACGGCCGTCCTCGGTGGATCCCCGCCGGACGTGGCGGTGCTGCTCTCCACCGACCTCTTCACCCTGCTCGACATGAACGCGATCATTCCGTTGAATGAGTTCGTCGACCAGTCGGGCGGCGATCGCCTCCGCAACGACATCTTCGAGGCGTTCTGGCTGAACTCCAGGGTCGGCAAGACGATCTACTCGATTCCATTTCAGCGCAGCACGATCATTCTCTACTACAACAAGGACGCGTTCGAGAAGGCGGGGCTGGATCCGGCCAAGCCGCCGAAGAACTGGACCGAACTGACCGCGGACGCCCAGAAGCTGACCGCTCGCGATGCTTCCGGCAACGTGACCCGGTGGGGGGTGGGGATCCCCACCACGGGCTTCACCTACTGGCTGTTCCAGGGGTTTGCCGCCGAGGCGGGGGCGAAGCAACTGGCCAACGGCGACGGCACTGCGGTGTTCTTTAACACCCCTCAGACGCACGCGGCTTTGGATTTCTGGCTCAAGCTGCAGGACATGAAGGTCGAGCCGGGCAACGTCACGGACTGGGGGACGCTGCCGACCCAGTTCGTCGCGGGCAAGTTCGCCATGATCTACCATTCCACGGGCAGCCTGACCTTCGTGAAAAGCAACGCCACCTTCCCGTTTGGCACCGCGTTCATGCCTGCGGACAAGCAATACGGCACGCCGACCGGCGGCGGGAACCTGTACATCTTCAAGAACATCCCTCGCGAGCGGCAGAAGGCGGCGTGGGAGTTCGTGCAGTGGATGACGGCGCCGCAGCAGGCGGCGCGGTGGAGCGAGGCTTCCGGGTACGTCGCGGTGCGCAAGTCGGCGTTCAACATCGATCTGTACAAGGCGTACGCGGAGAAGTTCCCGCAGGCGCTGACCGCGCGCGATCAGCTCCCGTTTGCCCAGGCCGAGCTTTCGACGCACAACAGCGCCCAGGTCCAGAAGGTGCTCTCCGACAACCTGCAGGCCGCGCTCACCCGCGCCAAGACCGCGGATCAAGCGCTTGCCGCCGCCCAGCAGGAGGCCGACCAGATCCTCAGTCAGTTCAAGAAAAAATAGCGAGCCCCGGGGACGGCGGTCGCGGCCCCGCCCTCCAGTGAACGCTGACGGATCGCCGCCATCGTCGAGGAGGGGGCATGGACGCGCATCCGGAAGGGCCGCTGGGGTTGCGGGTGGGGCAGAAGGCCGCGCGAACGAAGTCGGTGACCGAAGCCGATCTTCGGATGTACGCGGAGATCACCGGCGACTACAATCCGCTCCACTTCGACGACGCGTTCGCCGCCCGGACGCGGTTCGGCCGGCGCGTCGCCCAAGGCGGGATCACCGCTGGCCTCTTGAACGCGCTCGTGGCCATGGATCTTCCGGGGCCGGGGACGGTGTTCATGAGCCAGTCGCTCACCTACCGCGCTCCCGTGTACGTCGGCGATCTGCTGACGGCCACGGTGGAGGTGGCGGGCCTCAAACCTGAGAAACCCGTGTGCCACCTCACGTTCACGGTCAGCAACCAGCGCGGCGAGGTCGTTCTGGACGCGGACGCGTGGACGTACACGCTCCGCCCCGACGATCCGGCGCCCGGTCGTCGAGGCGCCCCCTCAGGTTAGGCGGAACGCTCCGCCCCGCCGCTGGAGTGCGGCGACGGCGCTCAGGCCGGCGAGGCGCGAGGTCCGCGGATTCGTGGGATCCATTGCGTTCTCGAACCGCAGGACAAATGTGCCAAACCGGCCGTTCGCCCGAATCTCGTGCAGCGAGCGGGGGATCGCGGGATCGGCGACGATCTCGACCTGGGTGCGGTCGAAGCCGATCCCTGCTAGGCTCACGGCGGCCGCGATGTTCACATTTTGCGGGAAGTGCCGCACCGCCTCCCGGGCCGGTCCGCGGTAGACGATCAGCGGCGCCTCGAGCGGTTCCCGCAAGAGCCCGCGCTCGACCACGTACGGGGCGGTGTTGAGCCCTTCCGGTCGCTTGGTCGTGCGGTGCGTGACGTGCTCCAGATCGTCCAGCGCCCGCGCGGCGGCGAGCGCGTCGAGCCCGCCGATGCCCCCGGACGGCAGCCAGACCGCTGCACCGCGGCGCCGCGCGGCATCTTCCAATGGAACGCGGAAGGCGTCCTCGGCGAGCGCGCCGATGCTCATCAGGATGAGATCGCACCCGCCTTCGACGATCCGTAACGCGTATGCCCGGGCCGCGGCGTGGCCCGCGGCCTCGACGACGACCTCGGGCTGGGCGGCAAGGAGGCCGTCCGCATCGTACACCACGGTGCCGCCGGCCCGGGCCAGGGATTCCTCAAGATCGGGTCGCCGGGACCGCGCCAGCAGCACGACGCGGCGGTAGGGGAGGCGGTGCTGCTCCAGCGCCTGGAGGACCAGCCCGCCGATTGCTCCCGCGCCGATGAGGCCGAGGGTGGCGCCCGAGGTGGGGTTAGGAGACACGGGAGCGTCCCTCCTCGATCTCCCCCCCCGCCCGTGTCCCGCGGACCGGCGGGATGAACTCCCCGTCCCCGGGCCGCGCCACGACAACGCCGTCCTCATAGGCCGGTCGGCCGCGGACAAACGTCCGCACCGCGCGGCCGCGAAGCTCCATCCCCTCGAACGGGGTCCAGCCCACTGGGCTGTGCAGCTCCTGGCCCCGGACCGTCCAGATCACGTCCGGATCAAAGACGGTCAGATCCGCGTCCGCGCCCGGGAGCAGCACGCCCTTGCGGGGGAACAGGCCGAAGTTGCGGGCCGGGCGTTCCGCCAGGAGCGAGACGAGGTCGAGGATCGAGATCCGCCCGGCGCCCACGCCGAAGTGGTAGAGGAGCGGAAGCAGTGTCTCCACCCCCGGGGCTCCCGACGCGTTCGCGAAGATGTCCGGGTCGCTCTTGCGGGCGCGTGCCCAGGGAGCGTGGTCGGAGGTCACCTGGTCGATCCGCCCCGCGGCCAACTCACGCCACAGCCCCTCGACGTCCCGCGGTCCTCGAAGCGGTGGGTTGATCTTGGCGAATGGTCCCAGGCGTTCCATCGCGGTTTCGTCCAGGACGAGGTACTGGATGCAGGTCTCCGCGGTGACGTGCACCCCCTCGGCCCGGGAGCGGTGGATGAGATCGAACGAGCGGGGGACGCTGGCGTGCACGATGTGGAGGTGGACGGAGGTCCCGTACGCCAGCTCGAGGACGCGTCCCACCGCTTCGGTCTCGGAGACGGGGGGACGGGACCGACAGTGGGCGAGCGGGCCCGTCTGCCCCGCGGCGCGGGCACGCGCCACCCCCCGATCGGCGATGTCCTGGTTCTCGCAGTGCACGGCCACCGGCACCCCCGAGGCGGCGATCCGATGAAAGGCGGCGAGCAGTTCTCCATCGGGGATGCGCGGGAAGCGGACCGGGTCCGCCTCGTAGGTGGCCACCTTGAACGCGCACGCCCCCGCGCCGGCGATCCGCTCGATCTCGTCCAGCCCGCCGTCCTTGCGGATGGTGCCGTAGAGGGCGACATCTCCCACGGCCTCCGCCGTGACGTCGGCGATCTTCTTCCGGAACGTCTCCAGGTCGGGGACGGCGGCCGGCATATCGTAGGGCATGTCCACGATCGTCGTCACTCCCCCCGCTACCGCCCCCTCGGTGCAGCGGGTGATCCCTTCGGCCGGTTCGCTTCGCGTGTGCACGTGCGTATCCACGACCCCGGGCAGAACGTACGCGTGTCCGGCCGAGACCGTGCGCCGCGCGGGAGGGAGCGGACCCAGGGTCTCGCCGACCGCGGCGATCCGTGCGCCGCGCACGCCGACGTACCCTCGATCCAGAATCCGCTCGGGGGTGACCACACGGCCGCCGATTACGAGGTCGAACTCCGCCTTCGACACAGATATCCTCCCGCGACCGAAGTCCCGCACGGATTTCGTGACCCCCGCGCGGCCGTCCTTCCCAGGAGACCTCAGCGGTGCCGCGGAAGAAGGCCGCGGGCGTCGGTCGAGACCGCGCGGCCCGTGCCGCCAGCGGGGAGATCCAGAGTCCCGGCGGCGGGAGGTGGGAGAGTCGGATGGAACCGATGCTGGCCGGTCGGGTGGCGCTCGTCACCGGCGCCGGATCAGGGATCGGACGTGCGATCGCCGTGCGGTTCGCGCGGGAAGGTGCCAGCGTGGCCGCGCTCGATCTGCACGGGCAGACCGCCGAAGACACGGCGGCCGCCGTCCGCACGCTCGGACCACGCGCGCTCGCGCTCTGTGCGAACGTCAGCCGCGCCGCGGACGTGGAGGCGGCGGTCGCCCAGGCCCAGTCCCAGCTCGGGTCGATCGACATCCTGATCAACAACGCGGGGCTGACGCGGGATGCGACGATCCGAAACCTCACCGAGGTGGATTGGGACCTTGTCGTGGACGTGCACCTCAAGGGTACCTTTCTCTGCACGAAGGCGGTGGCCACCCGCATGGGCGAGGCCGGGCGCGGCGGCGCCATCGTCAACATCTCGTCGATCTCTGCGAAGATTGGCAACTTCGGCCAGGCGAACTATGCGTCGGCGAAAGCGGGGATCGTGGCGCTGACCAAGGTCACCGCGCGCGAGTTTGCCAGGTACGCGGTGCGCGCGAACGCCATCCAGCCGGGGATGATCGACACCCCCATGACCCGGGCTCTCGGTGAGGAGCGTCTCGCGCGGAGCGTCGCGGACACCCCCCTGGGGCGGCTGGGCACGCCGGAGGACGTCGCCGGTGTCGCCCTCTTCCTGGCGAGCGACCTCGCGGCCTACGTGACGGGGGCGGTCATCGAGGTGACCGGCGGAAGGTACCTGTAGCGACCCGACACGAATCATCACTCGGGGGACCGTCAGTGCATCGACCGGGCTCCGCGCGCGCTCTATCCCACCGCACCGCGCGGCACCCCGGACCGGAGGGGACCGTGCCCAAGGATCGGTATCGCTTCGAGCATCTCAGCTGGGAAGAGGTCAACGATGCGGTGCGCGCTCAGCGGTGCGCGCTCATTCCCGTGGCGACGGTCGAGGATCACGGCCCCCACCTCCCGGTGGATACGGACATCGTCATCGCTTCGGCGGTCTGCGAGCGGGCAGCACAACTCGCGCCGGAGGAGATCGTGCTCCTTCCCTGCGTGCGCATCGGCTACAGCCCTCACCATCTGGACTTCCCCGGCACGCTCACCATTCGATGGAATACCTTCGTCGAGTACCTGCTCGACGTCACCCGAAGCCTGGCCCACCATGGGTTTCGCAAGATCCTGCTGCTGAACGGGCACGGGAGCAACCGGCCGCTCGTGGAGCTGGCGGCGCGGCTGACGGTGGTCGAGCGCCCGGATGTTCACTGCGCGTACACGTCCTGGTGGGATCTTCACGACGTCCGCACCGCCTTCAACGCGGTGCGCGAGTCCGAGGTAACGTCCCACGCCTGCGAGATCGAGACCTCGGTGTATCTGGCGGTGGACGCTTCCCGTGTGAGGATGGAGCGGGCCGAGCGCGACATGACCTACCAGATGTCCGCGCACTTCTGGGGGGATCTCGCGGGCCGCAAGCCGGACCCGTCGTTCAAGAACGCGGTGTGGATGACCGAGTACTGGAGCGCGGACACTCGACACGGCGTCAAGGGCGATCCGACGAAGGCCACGGCGGAGAAGGGGCAGCGGGTCCTCGAGGCGGCCGGGCGCGAACTGGTGGAGATCGTCCGCGAGCTGCGCGCGCGCCCCATCAAGCCCCGGGTCCCGCACCAGGTCGGGCCGGCCGCCCCGCCCGGCATCGCCAAGACGTAACGCATGCCCACCCGGGTGCCGCTCGCGCAGTTCGAACTCGGCCGTACCCCCGGCACGATCGACGTTCTGGCCCGGGCGGAAACCGAGCCGCCGCTCGACCTCCCGCTGGTCGCGATCGTCGGCGCCAGCCCCGGGCCGCTGGTCTGTGCCGCGGCCGGGGTGCACGGTGACGAATACGAGGGCCCGCGCGCCCTCTGGGAGCTGGCGCGGGACCTCCCGGCGTCGTCCCTGACCGGCAGCGTCGTGCTTCTCCCGGTCTGCAATCCGTGGGCGTTCGCTGCGGGGCGGCGGGCCACGCCCGAGGTCATCGATGGTCTCAATCTTGCGCGCAGCTTTCCGGGCGACCCCCGCGGCCGGCCGACGCAGCGGCTGGCCGCGGGTCTCTTGGAGTTTGTGACGCGCCACCGGCCCGCGCTGTTCGTCGACCTGCACAGCGGCGGCATCGGGTACCACTTTCTTCCTGTCGTCGGCTACCGCCGGGGATTGGGTGATCCGGCTCGATCGCAGGCGGCGGCGCGGGCGTTTGGAGTGTCCCATCTGTGGGAGCTGCGCGATCACCCAGGGACGTTCAATTCGGAGACCGCCCGCCTGGGAATCCTCACCGTCGGCACGGAGATGTCCGGCATGGGAGGATGCCTGGACGAGGACGTCGCCGCCACCCGTGACGGCGTCTTGAACCTTCTGCGGTGGCTCGGGATGTTGCGGGATAGGCCCGCGCCGCAGATGCCGGGACCGTTTTGGCGGACCACCGATCTCCCCGCGCCGTCCGCGGGGTGCGCGGTCATCGACCGGGGAGTGGGGGAGCCGGTCCGGGAGGGGAGTACGGTCGCCCGTGTCCTCTCTCCCCTTGGCGAGGCGCTCGGAGATGCCCGCGCGCCGCACGACGGCCGAGTCTGGGTCACCCGCCACCTCCGCACGATCGAGGCGGGGGAGACCCTCGCCGCCGTCGCCCGCCCGGTCGATGACGATGCGTGATCGCCGCGGGCAGGGGCGTTCGCCGGTCCCGCGGCATCGAGCGGAGGAGCCGAGGGCGGGGAGGCGAGAGGGATGGTCCCGCGGCGGCCGCGCTTGGCCGATGCGGGTGGGGGATGCCGGTCGGCGCGGTGCCGGCCGCGGGGCTTCCGCGTTCCCCCACCGTCGATGACGTCTCACGCCTTGCGAGGTCACCCGGGCTCGGCACGACCCGGCAAGGGATAGCGGCCGTCGTCGAGCTCCTTCCGCGCACACGACGATCGCCACCTCGCGGATCCGCGTGGCGACGCTAGACAGTGCGTCCCCTCGGGCAGGCCCGGCCCGGTCTTCCGCAGCGTGTGACGGGCGGGGAAGGATCGCCTGCGCTCTCCGCACGGACACGTACACGACCTGATGGGGGCCGCGTGGCCTGCCGGGGGACGCGGAGGAGACCCCCGCCGGCGCCTTGAAGCAGGCGACGGCATGACTGCGCCCGTCGCTGATCGAATCGCCGCCGCCAACGCCACTGCCCTCCGCCGCCTCAGTGCGGCGGCCCCGGTGCTGACCAGGATCCGCGAGGCCAGCGCCGCGATCCCGCACTTGGACGATCGCGTCCTGCTCCACGCCGGTCCCCCCCTGGCTCCCGGTACCTTGTGCGGACCGATGCGTGGGGCTGTCCTCGGCGCCGTCCTGTACGAGGGATGGGCCGCGGATCTGTCCGCCGCCGCCACCCTGCTGGACCGCGGCGCGATCACGCTCCGCTGCACGCACGACGCGGGGGTGGTCGGGCCCATGGCGGGGATCATTTCTGCCTCCATGCCGCTGTTGGAGATCCAAGACCGCGGGCACCACACGACCGCGTTCGCTCCCCTGAACGAGGGGATCGGCCACGTGCTCCGGTTCGGGGCGAACGGGGAGGCGGTGATCGCTCGGCTCCGCTGGCTCCGCGACGTGCTGGCCCCTGCCCTCGACGCGGCGCTTCAGCACCTTGACGGCGTCCCGCTCGTGCCGCTGATGGCGCGGGCGCTCACGATGGGCGACGAGATGCACCAGCGCAACGTGGCGGCAACCGGACTCTTCTTCCGGGCGGTGGCGCCGGTCCTGGCCGAGCGCGGCGCGTCCTGGCCGGTTCTGTCCGGCGTGCTCCGGTTTCTGGCCGAGAACGATCAGTTTTTCTTGAACCTGGCGATGGCCGCCTCGCTGGCCATCACCGCGTCGATTCGGGAGATCCCGTACAGCACGATTGTGACCGCGATGAGCCGGAACGGGGTCGAGTTCGGGATCCGGGTGAGCGGCCTCGGTCCCCGCTGGTTCACCGCGCCCGCCCCGGTGCCGGTGGGGATGTACTTCCCCGGCTTCACGGCGGAGGATGCCAATCCGGACATGGGGGACAGCGCCATCGTGGAAACGGTCGGCATCGGCGGGATGGCGATGGCGGCCGCTCCGGCGGTGGTGGGCTTCGTGGGCCTGCCCTCGATACGCGAGGCGTTGGCCACGACCCAATCGATGGCGGAGATTACCGTGGCGCCGAGCGCGTACTTCAAGATCCCCACGCTCGACTTCGCCGGGGCGCCCACCGGAATCGAGCTGCGAGCCGTCGTCAGGCTCGGGATCACCCCGGTGATCAACACCGGCATCGCGCACCGCGTGGCGGGCAAGGGCCAGATCGGAGCGGGCGTGGTGCGTGCGCCGCTGGCGGCGTTTCAGCAGGCGCTGGCGGCGTTTGTCGCCCGCTACGCGGTTGACGCCACGGTCCCCACCCCGGAGTAGACAGGAGGGGATGCTGCGCATGCACCACAGCCTGGGAGACCTCGCGCCTCCCGTTCGGTTGCTCTGCGGAACGGGCCCGACAAACCCCGACCCGCGGGTGTTGCGGGCGCTTGGCGCCCCCCTCCTCGGGCAGTTCGATCCGGCGTTCACCGCGATCATGTCGGACGTCATAGAATTGGTGCGGGTCGCGTTCCAAACCGTCAACGCCCGCGCCTTTGCGGTGTCGGGCACCGGCCGGGCCGCGATGGAGGCCGCGCTGGCGTCCATGATCGAGCCCGGCGACCGGGTGCTGGTGGCGAACTGCGGTCGGTTCGGCGATCTCTTCGTTGAGATCGCCTTGCGGTATGGCGCGCGGGTCGCTCAAGCGCGCGCCGAGTGGGGACGGGTGGTCGAGGCGGGGGCGATCGAGGAGGCCCTCCGCAAGGAACCGGCCAAGCTCGTGGCCGTGGTGCACGGGGAGACGAGCACGGGGATGTGGCAGCCCATTGACGAGATCGGCCCGATCTGTCGCGCGCACGGCGCCCTGCTCGTGATCGATGCCGTCGTGACCCTGGGCGGGGTCCCGGTGGAGACCGATGCCTGGGGGGTCGACGTCTGCTTCGCCGGTACCCAGAAGTGTCTCGGGTGTCCTTCCGGGATGGGGCCCATCACCTACAACGCCCGCGCCGAGGCGGCGCTGGCCGCGCGCCGGACCCCGATCGTGAGCAATTACCTCGACCTCACTCAACTCCAGCGCTACTGGGGCCCCGAGCGGTTGAATCACCACACGCTCCCCACCAGCATGACCTACGGGCTGCGGGAGGCGCTGCGGCTCGTCGTGGAGGAAGGGCTTCCCGCCCGCGCCCTCCGCCACCGCCGCGCCGGAGACGCGCTCAAGGCCGGGCTCGCGGCAATGGGGATGGACCTCTATGGCGATCCCCGGCACCGCCTGCCGATGATCACGGCGGTCAAGGTCCCGACAGACGTGGACGATGAGGCGGCGCGGCGCCAGCTGCTCGAGGAGTTCGGGATCGAGATCGCCACCTCGTTTGGGCCGCTGCGGGGGCGGATCTGGCGGATCGGCTTGATGGGGCCGAACGCCGGGTTGCCCGCGGTCCTGTCCGTGCTCGGCGGGTTGGAGCACGTGCTTCGAGGGCTAGGCGTGCGTGCGCCCCACGGCATAGGAGTGGAGGCTGCACGCGAAGCCTACCGGCTGTCCGGGGCTGCGGACGCCCGATAATCGCCGTCGGACCTCCACGCGGAGCTGAACGATCCCGCCCGGACTCTTGGCAGCACCTCCAATGACGCGCCGGCTGCACGCCCGCCAGCGGGCGCGAGTTGGCGAGTCGTCCGATCGCAACGTTGGCTCAGCACGTCTTGCCTTTCCCACAAATCGTGTGGCATACTAATACGGCATCAGCAGGCTGCAAAGTCGGTTGGTAGCATGCAAGGCAGAGAGGTGGGACGGTATGGCGGCAGGGACAGTGAAGTGGTTCAGCGCCGAGAAGGGGTACGGCTTCATCACCCCCGAGGAAGGTTCCAAGGATTTGTTCGTACACTTCAGCGCGATCCAGGGTGACGGGTACAAGACACTAAACGAGGGCGACAAGGTGGAGTACGAGGAGACCTCCGGGCAGAAGGGCCCGCAGGCCGCCAACGTCCGAGTGGTTCGCTAACAGCGAGATCGCGTCGGGGCACGACGGGATGGGGATGGCGACGCAAAGGGCCATCCCCTCCCGGTTTTTGTGACCGCTGAACGGCGAGAGGGAGCGCCATGCCGCACGAGTCGTACGCGACAAGGTTTGGGCTCCGCCCGGTCGTCTACGGCCGGAGGGGCATGGTAGCGACGGCCAACCCGCTGGCCACACAGGCGGGGGTCCGCATGCTGGCCCAGGGAGGGAACGCGGTCGACGCCATCGTGGCTGCGGCCGCCGCGATCGGCGTGGCCGAGCCCTACATGTCGGGGCTGGCCGGATGCGGCACGCTCCTCCTCACCCCGCCCCGCGAGCGGCCGCGGGCGCTTGTTTTCCTGGGCCGGGCGCCCACCGCAGCGGTGCCCGAGCGCTTTCCAGTTGGGCGTCCCGATACCGGGTATCTTGCGCCGGCGGTGCCGGGAAACCTCGCGGGGTGGGCGCGGGTGCTGGCCGATTACGGGAAGCTCTCCCTCGCGCATGTGCTGGAGCCGGCGATTGAGCTGGCCGAGCGGGGCGTCCCCTTCACTCCTTTCGACCACCAGATGTTCACAGAGAGCGCGGGTCGGCTGACCAAAGAGGGGGTCGAGACCTACCTCCACCACGGTCAGATCCCCGGCATCGGGGCCCTTCTTGTTCAGCCGGACTTGGCGAAAACCTTCCGCCGGATCGCCTCGGACGGCATCGGCTACCTTTACGGCGGGCCTCTGGGGCGGGACATCGACCGTCTGATGCGCGAGCGGGGCGGGGTGATGTCGGAGGCGGACCTCCGCGCGTATCCGGAAACGCTGGGGTGGACGTCGCCGATTCAGACCACCTACCGGGGAGTGACCGTCTATGCCCCGCCGCCGCCGACGAGCGCGATCCAGGTGCTGGAGACCCTCAACGTGCTGGAGGCGTTCAACGTGGGGAGTGGAGGGCACCTCAGCCCCGATCACCTGGCGATCGTCGCCGAGGCATCCCGCGCGGCCCGGATGGATACCGACCGCTTCATCGGCGATCCGGCGTACACCACCGTCCCGGTCGCCCGGCTCCTTTCCCCTGAGCACACGGCAGAGCTCCGGGCGGAGGCCGTCCGCCGCTCGCACGCGTCATCGACGGTGGCCGGGGGCATTCCCGGCGCCGGGTGCGGGGAGGGCGGAAGCGGCGGGGGCGCCTCGACGACCCACCTGGCCGCCGCCGATGCAAGCGGCCTTGCGGTCAACATCACCCACAGCCTCGGGCACGGGTTCGGGAGCGGGGTCGTGGTCCCCGGTGCCGGCGTCTGTCTGAACAACGCGATGCGCTGGTTTTCGCTGACCCCCGATCACCCCAATGTGGTCGCGCCCGGGAAGACCCACGAGTGGCCCGTGGCTCCGGTCCACCTCCACCGCAACGGGCGGTTCCTGGGGACGATCGGGACCCCCGGGGCGTACGGGATCCTCGTCACCACCGTACAGGTCCTGGTGCACCTGCTCGACTTCGGGCTCAACCTCCAGGACGCGATCGCCGCCCCCAGGTTTCGCTGGATCGATGATGTCAGCGAGGGCGATCCACTGCCTCCGCGGGCGATGCGGATGGAGTCCCGTGTACCCGAAGCGACCCGGGCGGAGCTTGCCGCCCGCGGCTACGAGATCGAGACCTTGGGGACGTGGTCGATGCGGGTGGGCGGGGTGCAGGGGATCCTCGCGGATCCCGACACCGGTTGGATCGCCGGCGCGGCCGATCCCCGGCGGAACGGGTACGCGATCGGCTGGTGAGTCAGGGCATGGCCGCGCCATCCGGCGCATGTTAGACTAGCCGTATGGACGAACCCGCATCCCTTGCCCGGCCGGCGGTGCTGCTCTTGGACCTCCGGGACACGAGCGCCATCGCCCTGGTGCCGCTCCACGCCGGCACCAGCGTCGAGGTCCGACGCGGCGGCGAGAACGTGCGCGTCGTCGCCGAAACGTTGATCCCGTTCGGCCACAAGATCGCTGTGGTGCCGGTGGCCGCCGGCGGCCCGGTGATCAAGTACGGCGAAGTGATCGGCTACGCCACCTGCGAGATCCGGCCGGGCCAGCACGTCCACGTCCACAACGTGCGGAGCGACCGGGCGAGGTTGAGCGATGCCTGAGTGGCCGCCGCCGCTCCGGGGATGGAGGCACCCCGACGGGGCGGTCGGCATCCGCCGTCACTTGCTCGTTATCCCGTCGGTGATCTGCGCGGCCCAGGCGGCGCTGACGATGGCGGAGGGCGCCCCAGGGGCGGTGGCGATCGAGCACCAGCACGGTTGCTCGCAGCTGGGAGGAGACGCGCATCTGACGGAGCAGGTGCTCACCGGCCTAGGGGCCCATCCGAACGTTGCGGCGGCGCTCGTGGTAAGTCTGGGGTGCGAGACCGTCCAGGGGGCGGGGCTGCATCGGATGATCGTGCGGCGCGGCCAGCGGGCGGAGTTCGTGGGAATTCAGCAGTCGGGAGGAACCGGGGCGGCGGTGGCCGTCGGCCGACAGGCCCTGGACCGGCTGCGGGAGGCCGCGGCCGGCGACCCCCAGGTCGCGGTTGACTGGCGTGATCTTCGGGTCGGGATCGAGGCCGCGTGGCTCGGCCTTCCCGAGCCGCTGGCCCTTGTCTTCGCCGAGGTAATCGACCGCCTCCTCCGCGCGGGCGCGACGGTGATGCAGGCCGTTCCTACCGGGCGGCCCGACCTTGGGAGCAGCTTCCAGGACCGGATCCGTGGCGTGGGGGGGCTCGGAGCGCGCGAGGCGTCGACGGTCCCGTATGCCACCCCTGCGGTCGGCCGGGGGGTCTTCCTGATGGGAGCCCCCGAGTCTCGCATCGCGCAGAAGACGGGGCTCGCCGCCGCGGGAGCCCACGTCATCCTCTCGCCGCTTGTGGAAGGGTTGCCCGCGGGGTGCCCGGTGGCTCCTGTCGTCCACGTGGGGATCGCCCCGTACGCCCGGTCGTTCGCCGGAGACGTCGATGTCCTGCTCGACGAATCACCAGCGCCCGGTGCAGCCGAGGCCGTGCTCGTCGCACTGGCCAACGCCTGCCGAGAGGAGACCGCCCTGGAGGCGATGGGCGACTTCGAGATGGCGATCTACAGAATCGGCCCGACGATGTAACCAATGGACGAGATCCTTCTTTACCGGCGGTCGATGAGAGGGTGGGGGGCGCGGAACCACGTGCTGGTCCTCCCCTTGGTGGCGTCCGCTTCGGGGGTCGCGCGGGTGATCGCCCGCGCGACGGGCGCGACCTGGGTAGAGCACGACCACGAGCCGACCTCCCACGACCTTCCCCAGAATCGCGAGCGGATCGCCCGCACGTTGGGGGGTTTTGCGGCGAACCCCAACGTGGCCGCGGTGTTGCTCGTCGCCGACACCCCCGAACGCGCGCCGCTGCTGGATGCGATCCGCGCGACCGGGCAGCGGGCCGACCTGGTGGTCGTGGCAGAGGCCGGGGGGCTGCGAGGGGCCATCGAGCAGGGCCGCGTGCGCTTGGGCCCGTTGCTCGCCGATGCCGCTGCCTGCACGCGGGAGCGTGCGCCCGTGAGTGCCCTGATGCTGGGAACGGAGTGCGGGGGGTCCGATGCGCTGTCGGGAATCACCGCGAACCCCGCGCTCGGCGCGGCGAGCGATCGCCTTGTCGATGCCGGAGGGACGGTGATCCTCGCGGAGACAACCGAGCTCATCGGGGCCGAGCACCTGCTTGCCCGGCGCGCCGCCAGCCCCGCCGTGGCCGAGGACATCTACCGCATCATCCACCGCTACGAGGACGTGGTGCGCGCGCACGGCGAAGACATCCGCGGCGCCAACCCCGCGCCGGGCAACATCGAGGGAGGGCTCACGACGATCGAGGAGAAATCCCTCGGCGCGGCCAAGAAGGGGGGCACCCGGTCGATCCGGCAGGTGGTCGAGTATGCTGTCCGGCCCGGGACCGGGGGGCTCGTCATTATGGACACTCCCGGGAACGACATCGAGCAGATGGTGGGGATGGTCGCGGCGGGCGCCCAGGTCGCCGCCTTTACTACCGGACGCGGTACGCCCACCGGCTCGGCTATCGTGCCCGTCATCAAGATCGCCACGAACTCGCATACCGCGACCCGCATGTTGGAGAACATCGATCTCAACGCCGGGCTCATCCTCGATGGCAGCGAGACGTTGGCGAGCATGGGGCAGCGCATCTATGAGGCGGTCCTCACGGTGGCCCAAGGTGAGGCGACGAAGGCCGAGCGTCTCGGGCACCGTGAGTTTTCGATCAGCCGGTACCCGTTCGCCGCCCTCGATGCCGCTGGGGCTGGCGCCCGGCACCCCATCACTTAAGTAGTCGCCGTCCGTTCGACATCAGCCGAAGGAGGGCGCTGCCCGGTGGCGCGGAACGGCAGGGTGTCGGTCTCGACCGATGTCCCGGTGACGATGCGGGACGGGGTGGTCCTCAACGCGGACGTCTACGTCCCGGACTGGTCGGGCCCGTTTCCCGTCCTGCTGATGCGGACGCCGTACAACAAGGCCCAAGGGCAGGACTCGGTGTACGCCCACCCGCTCTGGTACGCGCGGCGCGGCTACATCGTGGTGGTCCAAGATATCCGGGGCCGGTGGACCAGCCAGGGCGACTGGTACCCGTTCGCGCACGAAGCCGACGACGGCTGCGAGACGGTTGAGTGGGCCGCACGACTGCCGAAGTCTAACGGCCGGGTTGGCATGTACGGGCTTTCGTACGTGGGCGCCACTCAACTGCTCGCCGCGGTGGCGGCCCCGCCGCACCTTGCCTGCATCGTGCCGGCGATGACCGCGTCTGAGTACTACGACGGCTGGACCTATCGCGGGGGGGCGCTCCACCTCGCGTTCACCGAGTCGTGGGGTGTGAACCTGGCGCAGGACACGGCGCGCCGGCGGGAACTGCCCCAGGTCGAAGCGGACCTTTTCGCCCAGTTCAGCGCGGCGGGGCTGGCATTTGGCACGCTCCCGATCAAGGAGTATGCGTTGCTCCGGGGCGACGGCATAGCCCCGTGGTTTCGCGACTGGCTGGATCACCCATCGCGCGATGAATACTGGGAGCGCTGGAGCATCGAGCGCCGCCACGCGAACATCCGGGTCCCGGCGATGCACATCGCCGGGTGGTATGACATCTTTCTGGATGGGAGCCTCAGGAACTACGTGGGGCTGCGCGAGCACGCGGCGGCCGAGCGGGGGCGCGCGGGGCAGCGGCTGCTGGTCGGTCCCTGGTATCATGTTCCCTGGGCGCCTATCGTCTCTGGATGGGACTTCGGCGACGACGCGCAGAGCCACATCAACGACTGGCAGCTGCGCTGGTTCGATTACTGGCTTCGGGGCGTCGACAACGGGGTCCCCGACGACCTGCCCGTCCGCGTCTTCGTGATGGGGGAGAACCGGTGGCGGGAGGAGCGGGAATGGCCGCTCCGACGGGCGCAGGCCACGGAGTTCTTCCTCCACAGCCGAGGGACCGCCAACTCGCTGAACGGGAATGGCACCTTGAGCCGTGAGCGGGGAGGCGAGGAGGAGCCCGACATCTTCACTTACGACCCGCGCGCGCCGGTGATGAGCCTCGGCGGGCGCTCCTGCTGCCGATACCTCATCTCGCCGATGGGACCGGCAGACCAGCGACCGGTGGAGATCTTTAACGGCGTGCTTATCTATACGACCGCGCCGCTGCAGCGGGACATCGAGGTGACCGGACCGGTGTCCGCCGTGCTGTTCGCCGCAACTTCCGCCCGGGACACCGATTGGACGGTGAAGCTCGTCGACGTCTATTCTGACGGATGCGCCATCAACATCGCGGACGGCATCCTGAGGGCCCGGTACCGGGCCTCACTCTCCGCCGCCACACCCATCAGCCCCGGAGAAATCTATGAGTACCGGATCGATCTCGGGTCGACGAGCAATCGGTTCAAAGCGGGGCACCGAATCCGCATTGAGGTGAGCAGTTCGAACTTCCCCGCCTACGATCGGAACCTCAACACCGGAAACGGGTTGGGGGACGAACGGATCGGGGACGCCGTAGTGGCGACCCAAACGGTGTTTCACGATGCGGCGCGTCCCTCGCGGGTCATCCTTCCGATCGTGCCGGAATAGGTGCTCCGCGGACGGGTTCCGGTAGTTCCGGAAAATTCTTGATGAGAGTGGGCCATAACCTGAAAGTGCGGAGGTCGTTCGGTCACGACCCTCTTGGAGATCTGCCGGCCCGGTTTCCCCGGCAGAAAGGCTGGCGGCTTGGTTGGCCAAGAACCATGACAGATCCTCCGGCGTGTGGCTGCGGCTGGCAAAGAAGACGTCTGGCACACAGTCCGTATCGTACAATGAAGCGCTCGAAGTAGCTCTGTGCTACGGGTGGATAGACGGGCAAAAGAGGAGCCACAGCGAACATACGTGGCTGCAGAAGTTTACCCCGCGCGCAAGAAAGAGCATCTGGTCCAAGGTCAATCGGCGGAAAGCGCTCGTGCTGATCAGGGATGGCCAGATGAAGCCTGCCAAAGAAATTGAACGCGCCAAGCGGGATGGACGTTGGGACGCAGCATATGACTCCCCCACCGGGATGACGGTGCCCCGCGACTTTCAGGCCGCACTGGAGAGAAATTTGCGAGCGAAAGCCTTTTTCACCCGTCTAGATGGCCGGAACAGATACGCCGTCCTCTTCCGAATTCAAACCGCGAAGAAACCCGCTACCCGTCTACGGCGAATTCAGTGGTTCATCAAGATGATGGAGAGACACGAAGTGCTGTATCCGTGATCGGCTGCGGAGGCTGCCCCACGGAGCCGCCCAAACGGCGCAGCGCCGAGCCATGGTTTTTCTCTCTGATAAGCCAGATTCGATTCTTCGTTTTTCTTGCCCTTGATGACTACGAGTGCGCGAGACATGGCCGTGGGATGCAAAGCCCCATGAACCAAGGTGGTTCCACATCGCGCCAAAATCTGTTAGAGTAGTGGCGGGCTTCGGGAATAGATAGGGCATACTGTGCGAGGAGCCCCGTAAACGTGGGGACGTAGCTCAGCTGGGAGAGCGCCTGAATCGCACTCAGGAGGTCGGGAGTTCGAATCTCCTCGTCTCCACCATATTTTAATAGGGTTTCCTCGCGATGGCTGGCTCCGAGTTCAGCTCTGGTGCCTTGCTGGTGCCTTACTTGGGATCGGTTTCGCCGACATGAGGGCATCCAACTGCGCCCCAACCCCTGAGAATGCCTCCGGCATCAAATGCCCGTAGATATTCAACGTCGTGGTGATGCTCGCGTGCCCCATCCGTGCCTGGATGGCTTTCGGATGCACCCCTGCGGCGACGAGGAGGCTCGCGTGCCGCTCGACCCCGACAACGTCACCCGCGCGTTCTCGCGGCATCTCGCAGCGGCCGGGCTTCCTGAGATCTGTGAGCTTGAGCCGATGGGCGACCGCATCCAGGCGCGAGCCGTCCAGGATCCACACCTCGGCAAACCGCTCGCGCAGCTTCTCCACGGGCGCGGCATAGGGGGTGGGGGCATCCGACACCAAGCGCGCGACGAACGCCTCGTACAGCGCCTGGAAGAAATTGGGCCGCAATCGCTCCGCGCGCTGGAAGAAGGCCTCGGGGGAGGTACGGGCGGCGGGCCCCAGGGCGGGGAACATCACGCCCGCTTCCCGCAGCGCCTGGGTCAGGGAGCGTGGACTCGTCAGGAGCACGGTGAGCCAGAACTGGGCCAGGGCCGCCAGGGACCAGCGGCGCTGGCGTTCCCGGTTCCGGACCCGCTGGAAGACCGTGTTGCATAGGGCAGCCGTGAGATGAGTGTGCAGGAGGGGGATGGTCTGAGCCAGATTGCCCAGGGGCACGGCGGGCGGCGCGGCGGCGGCGGCCATGACGGTTCACCTCGGTGCTGCGTTTGTTGGTGCGACGAATGCGGCGATCGAGACCGTGCGAAGGGGGTATTCGCCGTGCAGGTCAAATTATCTTATCGGCGGTGGGTCTAAAGCTCCCGCATGAGCGCTACGAGACGTCCTCTGCTCGTCTCCAACGGATGGATCCAAGCTGTCGTCCTCGTCATGTTGTTCGGGTTCCTCGTGATGAGCCTGCTCGCTTATCGGACGTACACAGGTGAGCCCCCCATCCCCGCCAAGGTGGTCGACCCCGCAGGGCACATCGTCTTCACCGCCACCGACATCATCGCGGGGCAGGAGGCGTTTCTCCGCAACGGGCTGATGGAGTATGGGTCGATCTTCGGTCATGGGGCCTATCTCGGTCCTGACTACACCGCCGACTACCTGCACCGAGCAGCGCTGGCCGTCCTGGATCAGCACGGAGGACCAGCGTCTGATCAGGCGCGGACACTCACCGTTGTCGATTTCAAGACGAACCGGTACAGCGCGGCAACCCGGGCGCTTACGTTCACCGCAGCGCAGGCCCGCGCGTTCGACCAGGTGCGGGGCTACTACCAGAACTTCTTCGCCGAGCCCACCACGCGAAACGGCCTGCGTCCGAATGCGATCGTCGACCCGCTCCTGATCAAACAGCTCACCGCCTTCTTTGCCTGGTCGGCGTGGGCGGGATCCGCCCTGCGTCCCCAACAGAAATACTCCTACACGAACAACTGGCCCCCCGAACCGCTCGTCAACAATTATCCCACCGCGGACACGATCGTCTGGAGCGTACTCTCGCTGGTCGTGCTGCTCGGCGGGATCGGGGTCCTGCTCGCCGCGTTCGGGCGTTGGAACTTCCTCGGCTGGCACGGGCGGGAACAGCAGACGTTGTCATTTCGTCCGCCGGATGGCGTGCTGCTCACGCCGGCCCAGCGGGCGACCGGGTGGTTCTTTCTGGTCATGGCGCTCCTGTTTGTGCTACAGACCGTCCTGGGCGGGGCAACTCAACATTATCGGGCCGACCTCTCAACCTTCTTCGGGGTCGATCTCGCTAGGATGCTCCCCTTCAACGTGGCCCGGACCTGGCACCTGCAGCTGTCGATCTTCTGGGTCGTGACCTCCTTTTTGGCGGCCGGGATCTTCCTCGCGCCCATGATCGCTGGACGCGAGCCGCGAGGGCAGCACTGGCTCGCCTACGGCCTCCTCGGCGCTCTCGCGATCGTCGTGTTTGGCAGCATGGCCGGGGAGTACGCGGGTATCTACGGTTGGATTCAGCGGTACTGGGCCTGGTTCGGCGATCAGGGCTTCGAGTACCTGGACCTGGGCCGCGTCTGGCAAGTCCTGTTGGTCGTCGGCCTCTTCTTCTGGGCAATCATCATCTACCGCGGGCTCCGGGGGCGACTCCGATCCGAGCACCTCGGGAACATGCCGTGGCTGTTCTTCTTCTCCGCCCTTTCGCTCCCGGCGTTCTACGCGGTCGGTCTGCTCGCCCAGCCATCGGCGCACTTCACGTCGACCGATTTCTGGCGGTTCTGGGTCGTCCACCTGTGGGTCGAGGACTTCCTCGAGCTCTTTACGACGATCATGGTGGCCTATCTCTTCGTCTTGCTCGGGGTCGTCCACGAGCGGATCGCCCTCACGATGTGTTACCTCGATATCCTCCTCTACTCGGCGGGGGGGATCATCGGGACCATGCACCACCTCTACTTCTCCGGCGAGCCCGCCGTCCATATGGCGCTGGGTGCCTTCTTCTCGGCGGCTGAGGTGATCCCGCTAACCTTCCTGACGCTGGATGCCTGGAGCTTCCTCCAGCTCGGCGCGTACCAAGGATCCCGATCCCGCACGCCGTTCCCGCACTACTGGGCGGTCATGTTCCTGGCATCTGTGGGGTTCTGGAACTTTCTTGGCGCAGGGATCTTCGGGTTCCTGATCAACTTGCCGATCGTCTCCTACTACGAGATCGGCACGGCGCTGACGGCCAACCATGCGCACGCGGCCATGATGGGCGTGTATGGGATGCTCGCCGTGGCCCTCGCGCTGTTCTGCCTCCGGTACATGATCCCCGAGCGACTGTGGTCGGATCGGGCCGCGAAGATCAGCTTCTGGTCCCTCAACCTCGGCCTGGCGTGGATGGTGTTCGCCACGCTCTTTCCGCTCGGCATCCTACAACTGTACTACTCGGTCGCCTACGGGTACTTCGATGCGCGGTCGCTCAAGTTCCTGACCAATACGACCAATGCACTGATCGAGTGGCTCCGCTTTCCGGGTGACGTGCTGTTCATCGTAGGAGGCACGCTTCCCATCCTGTATCTCTGCTGGCTGGGCGTCCGCCACATGGCCCCTGGGGTGACTCTCGAGGAAGTAGAACCGGTGTTGTTCACGGAGATCGCGAACTCCCCACGAGCGTAGGCCATGGTCAGCGGGGTGCACATTGAATCGCTCGCGGTGGCCGGCTATGCGGCGCTTCTCGTCCTGATCGCGGAGAGCCTCGAATTGGTCGCGCGCTTCGCGCTGCGGCGCGCGGATCAATATCACACGGCCGGCTTTACCTACCACCGCGGTCTGGACGTCTGGGAGTGTCCGCAGGGCGAGCGTCTGCGCCGCCAGGCGACCGACCACACTTGGCGCGTCGTCCGCTACCGCGCCCCTGCGCACGCCTGCAACAGGTGTTCGGTGAAGCCGTTGTGCACGGACTCTGACAGCGGGCGGGAACTCGAGCACCGCCCCGAGTCGTGGCTCGAGTCGGAGATCGGTCGGTTCCACAGGGGGATCTCGCTGAGCCTACTGTTTCTCGCCTGGCTGATCTTGGCGTTGGAGATGGCCCGCCACGGGCAGCCCCAGGATCTGCTCCTGCTCGGAGGACTGCTCGTTCCGATCACGTTGCTCGGGATGCGCCAGGTGTCGGCGTTCTGGAGCCGTCCGGCGGACGCCAGGGAAAGATCATAGGCCACAACCGCCAAAGCTGCGATTGTGTGGGTAACTTTCCCTTCACGAGATGCGCCATCTCCACTCGAACGGAAGCGTCCCAGCGACACAACCAGGAATCCACCGGTAGGTCAGCAGGTACGCCAACATAAACGCTGCAGCGGCGAGGAGAACGGCTCCTCCCTGGGCCACGGGCGCGGCACCGAGCCAGATGCCGAGCACCAACCCGACCACCCCTAGATTGCTCAACGATAGGACGGCACGCCCTAGTAGTGCAAGTTGTGGTGGACGTGGAAGCAATAGTCATTCCATGCGTGAAGATGACAACGCAGGGGATCCCCCACAGCAGGCTGTCGTAGACTTCCCGGAAACTTCCTCCCTTGAGCATGGCGCAAATGGAGCCAGGGTTGGCGATCTCTAGAGGTCACCAGCGGCGAAGCTTTTTTCCTTAATCGAGGCCGCGGGGGAAGGAGTCGGCGGATCAATCCCGGCTGCTTCTCCGGACTGAGGCCCTTCAGGCCGCGTGCCGTAGGCCGTCCTTCAGCCGTTGCCGGCATCCGATTTCGACAACAAGGCTGGGCCGTGCTCACTGGGGCGGCGTCCCCAAGCGGTCATCACTGTGAATCCCCACGCCACAAAGGTGGGTGAATCGAGAAGAGCAAAATATGCTTCGATCTCGGCCTCTGTCGCCAGTTGAGCGTGGACGATGTCCTTCCGGAGTTGCTCGACCGAGAGCCGCTTCCAGTGCGTCGCCGCAGTACCGGAGTGAAGCAGAGGCACACGCCCTTCGACGTGGACGTCGGTGAGTCCGAGGGCGCACAGAAATCCATACAGGTGGGGTCCACAGTAAACGTGACCCCGCGCTGCCATCACCCGATCTTTTCCTTGCTCTACCTTCATGAAGAGTCCGCTGCTTGCAGCATCCGTCGGGGATACAAGAGCAACCGTGACGTTGTCTGTATCCTCACAGACCAGCCAACCGCCAGGTTTGAGCGCAGATAGCATTCGCCGCAGGGCCTTCTCGCGTTCCTGAATGTGCTCCAATACCAGTCTCGAAAGCACCAGATCGAATCTACGCTCCGGGAGATCATCTGAGGCGATATCGTGGCGACGAGTGTCGAGATTGGGCATGGTTAAGGCGCCAAGGAAGCGAGTATCCAGGTCGGTCGCCATGACGTATCCGGCCCGCCCCACTCGTTGGCACAGCCACTCGGCGATAGAGCCGCCCCCGGCACCGACTTCCAGGCAGTGCCAGCCTTCCGCCACACCGAGCGCCTCCAGGCGTCGGATCGTCCCAGCATCAAGAAGTTGCTCAAGGCCACGGAGCCGCTGCCGCGCATGGATCCAAGTAGGGTCGAACGCGTACTCGTCCATCGGGGCGGAGTTACTTGGGGGGATCATGGGGAACCGTCGCCGCTAGGACCGGGAACCCATCCCACTTCGGTTCATGAGCCGGCCGTCGGACGCGAACATGCGGTTGGTCTCACGACGAGCATAGAGGTCGGCTGGCGAGGATACCCGTTTGTGCCCCGCCGGTCCAACCCACGCGAGAGTGCCTCAAGCTCAGTCTGCGTGAACATGATCGACGACCATTCTGGCGTTATGACCGGGGTGTGATGAGCCTCAACTTCCTGTTCGTCAGAGGTCGGTAGGTAGCCCTGCCTAATAGTGCAAAAGTACAGATGGTTTAGTGTACAGTGACGGTTAGAATCCCGGACAAATTTCGACTACGGAATCACCGAACGACTGTGTGGTTCGTCCCCAGAAACAGAAGGACCAACCGCTAAGGACCTATCCCCAGGGGAGGAGGTGGTGGATTAACCGTAACAGATCGGTCGTCTATGACTTCAAACGATGATTCCTGCCGGTGTGGCTGCTTCCCCTTGGTGCGGGTTCGTCACCTCAATCGGAATCAGAAACGCCAGGGCGGCTTGCGGAACGCTGCGACTTGCTGGCGCGCCTCCTCCGCTAAAAAGGAGGTGTCCTGAAGTCAGTTGAAATTCCGCGGAACAACACCCGGCGCATCACTACACCATCGTAGCCCCTTCTTCCTGGAGAATCCGAAAACCACGGGCGTCTGACCTGGAAGCAAGCCCGTAAACGACCCCAGGATCGATTTCGTGCCACCGGGGAGATATCCGCATACCCCCGTGTAGCAGAGGGGCCCCCCTCCGCAGTGCTGCAGGGGCCGAGAGAAAGTCTCAACTGGCGATAGCCCTCCGACGTTGACCGTCCCCTTTGCCCCGTTCCTTCTGGAGCGCTTCG
>DATEHM010000081.1:0-2535 GCA_035279545.1 bacterium
CCCGCCCCGCTCGGCACCGGGTCGGGGGCGCCCCGTCCGGACTCCGCGCGGCGGCGCAAGGGCAGCCGCCGGCGGCGGTAGGGGGCGATGGGCCGGACGCTGTTCTCCCTGCTCGTCCTGCTGGTGGTGGTCACGATCTTCGCGTTGAGCAACCTCAGCGCGGTCACGGTCAACTTCTGGCAGGTCACGGTCTACACCGGTCCGCTGGCCCTCGTCATCGTCGGCGCCGGGGTGATCGGGGCCCTGCTGACCTATCTGGGCTCCTTGGGGCACCACATCCGCCAGGCGCGGCAGATCCGCACCCTGGAAGATCGCATCCGCACCCCCGACCCCCGTGACGCCCATCCCTCCGCTTCGTCCCTCGTCACGGCCCCCCCGGCTTCGACCCCCGTGGAGGGCACCCGCAAACTGCCCTGACCCGCTCCGCGCCCCGCCGCCCTCGCCGGTTCCCATGGGCGATATAATGATGACGGGATGGCGGTGGCGAACTGGATCGTGGAGCCAAAGGACGCGGAGGCGGTTGCGCTCGCGGCGGCGCTGGACCTCCATCCCCTGGCCGCGTCCCTGCTGTGCCGCCGCGGGGTCACGACCGTGGAGGCGGCGCGGCGGTTTCTCCATCCCAACCTGGATGATCTGGCCGATCCGCTGGCGCTCCCGGGAATGGATCGGGCGGTCGAGCGGGTCGCCGCTGCGCTGGCGGCGGGCCAGCACATCGCCGTTCACGGTGACTACGACGTGGACGGCATCTCCGCCACCGCGATCCTCGTGCGCGGGTTGCAGGCGCTCGGCGGCGACCCGAGGTGGTATCTTCCGCACCGATTCCACGACGGCTACGGGCTCGGACTGCGGGCCGTCGAAGCCCTCGCCGCTCAGGGCGCGCAGGTGCTGATCGCGGCGGACTGCGGGATCACCGCCACGGAGTCGGTGGGACGGGCGCGGGCGTTGGGGTGCGACGTCCTGATCCTCGACCACCACGTCCCCGGGGCGGAGCGCCCGGAGGCGACGATCGTGGCGCCGCCGCGGGGGATCGGTGCCGGCGCCCCCCTGTGCGCGGCGGGTCTGGCGTTTGCGTTCGTCCGCGCGCTCAGGCGGCGTCTGGGCGCCACGCCGTCCCAGCCCGGCCTCGTCTCGCTGGCCGCGCTCGGGACGATCGCCGACGTCGTTCCCCTGCTCGACGACAACCGCCGCTTGGCCGCTGCGGGGCTGACGGAGATGCATGAGGCACCGCTCGTCGGGATCCGCGCCCTGGCGGACGTGGCGGGGATCGCCGCGGTGGACGCGTGGCACGTGGGGTGGCAGTTGGGCCCGCGCCTTAACGCGCCGGGACGGCTCGGCGATCCCTCGCCGGCCCTCCGGCTGCTGCTGACCGACGACGCGCAGGAGGCGCGCCCGCTCGCCGATCTCCTCGACGCCACCAACCGCGAGCGGCAGGCCGTGCTCGGGCGGGTTCTCGCCGAGGCCCTCATTCAGGCGGAGGAGGACGCCCGGGCCCCCGCGTTCGTGGTGGCGGGCGAGGGGTGGCACCCGGGGCTGGTCGGGCTCGTCGCCGGCCGGCTGGCGGAGCGCTACCGCCGCCCCGCCGTGGCGATCGCCCTGGACGGGGACGTCGGCCGCGGGTCGGCGCGCAGCGTGGAGGGGTTCGACCTGACGGAGGCGCTCGGGGCCTGCGCGCATCACCTGCTCGCGTTCGGCGGCCACGCCATGGCCGCCGGGCTGTCCGTGATGCGGGAGGCGGTCCCGGAGTTTCGTCGGGCCTTTCAAGAGCGGGCCGCCGCGGGCGCGGAGGCGTGGGCAATGCTCCCCAGCCTCCGCATCGACGCCGAGGTGAGGTTGTCCGAGGTCACCCCATCGCTGGTGGATGCGCTCGAACGCCTCGGGCCCTTCGGCGCGGGAAACCCCGAGCCGTTGCTCGCGTCGCGCGGGGTGCGGGCGGTCAACCGCCGGCTCGTCGGCGGCGGGCAGCATCTGCGGATGGACGTGACGGACGGGGAGGCGCTCGTGGAGGCGATCGGGTTTGCGATGGCGGCGCGCGGCGAACTCCTCTTGTTCACCGAGGCTCCCATCGATCTCGCCTTTGTTCCGGAGCGGGACCGGCTCGCCCCCGACCGAGTCCGGCTTCGCGTGCAGGCCCTGAAGGTCCCGGGAATGGATCCGGAATCGATCTTGACCGACACCGGGGCCCTGCTCGACCGGCTCTTCCAGCACGCCGCGGAGTACCTGGACGAGACCCGCGGCGACGGCATCGAGGAGGCGGCCGCGCTCTACACCAAAGTCGTCGGCGTGACCTTCGCAGGGCGGCAGGAGGCGCTCGCCGCCCTGCGCCCGGGGGATCCGTTGCGCCTGGTCCGGGAGCCGGCGAACGTGCACGACCCGCATGCGGTCGGCGTGCTGGCCCCCGACGGCCGTCAGCTGGGATACCTGCGGGCGCCGCTCGCCGGTCGGCTGTCGCCGTCCATCGACGCCGGGGCGCGATATCGCGCCACCGTCTTAGCCGTGACCGGCGGCGGAGATCGGTCGCTCGGGGTCAATATCTTT
>DATEHM010000082.1:0-6473 GCA_035279545.1 bacterium
CGGCGATCCAGGTGACCCGGGGAGAGGGGGACGCCGTGGCCCCGGCCTGGTCGCCCGACGGGACCCGTATCGCCTTCAGCCGCTCGCGCGGCGGGGTCGACGACTTCAACGTGTTCGATCTCTGGGTGATGAACGCCGACGGTAGCGACGCGCGCCGCCTTACCGAGGACGTGGGGCGCGCGACCTCGCCCAGCTGGTCCCCCGACGGCGCGTGGATCGCGTGTTACGGGACGGACATGCAGGAGCCCGGGATGGGCGATCCGATGGTGCGGGTCTGGCTGGTGCCCACCGCCGGCGGCCGGCCGCGACGGCTCACCGAGGGGGACGATCGTCAGGTGGTGCTGGTCGCCCGGCCCGCGGTGACGCCGGGGACGGTGTGGGCTCCCGACGGCGGCTCGGTGACCTTTCTCGCGGCCGACTCGGGCAACATCCACGTCGTCCGCGCCGGGGTGGCCGGCGGGTCGGTGCGCACGGTCGTCGGCGGGGAGCGCCAGGTGATGAGCGCGAGCGCCGCCCCCGCCGCCGGCCGGATCGCGTTCGTGGCAACGGATCCCCAGCTGCCCGGCGACGTCTACGTGTGCCGGTGGGACGGTTCGGATCAGCGGCGCGTGACGGCCACGAACGACGCGGTCCTCTCGCAGCTGGCGCTGCCTCGAGTGGAGCGCCGGACCTTCGCCAGCCCGCACGGGGGAACGGTGGAGGGGTGGCTGATTCGGTCGAAGGCCGGGAGCGCGCCGGCGCCGCTCCTGCTGGACATCCATGGGGGTCCGGCCAGTTTCCACGGCAACCTGTTCTCGCTCGGCTACCTCTACCGCTATGTCCTCGCCTCGCGCGGGTGGGCGGTGCTCGCGCTCAACCCGGTCGGGTCGGGGTCGTACGGCAAGGCGTTCGCCCATGCGGCCCGCGGTCGATGGGGCGAGCGCGATCTGCCCGAGCATCTGGCCGGCGTGGACGCGCTGGTGAGCGAGGGCGTCGCGGATCCGGACCGGCTGGCCGTGGCGGGGTACTCGTACGGCGGCTTCATGGCCGCGTGGACGATCACCCACACCAACCGCTTCAAGGCGGGTGTGGTCGGCGCGTCGATCACGAACCTGGAGTCCTTCTGTGGGACCTCGGACATCGGCATGTGGTTCACACCCTGGGAGATGGATGGCGAACTGATCTCACACCGCGAGAGGTATCGCCGCCTCTCGCCCGTCAATTACGTCGACCGGGTGCGGACCCCGACGCTAATCGTTCACGGGGAAGCTGACGACCGCTGTCCGATCGGCCAGGGCGAGGAGTTCTTCATTGGGCTCCTGGCCGTGGGCCGGGTGCCGGTGGAGTTCGTGCGCTATCCGGGAGAGAGCCATCTCTTCTTGGGCAACGGCCGCCCCAGTCACCGGATTGACTTCACCCGGCGCATCGTCGAGTGGGTGGAGCGGTACGTGGTCGGAGCGGGTCGCGCCTGACGCCCCCGATCGCGTGCCGCGCCGCGCGGTCGCGCAGGGGCGGCGGGCTCGAGCGTGACGGCCGCCGCCGGGCATGGCCGCTTGGGGATGAGTGCCGAGCGCACCGACGGAGCGGATGGAGGGGATGATGGTGGGCCAACTGTTCGAGCGCATTCACGGGATCGCGGCGCGGCTTGATGGAATGATGGGGGTCTACATTCGCGCGCTGCCCGCCGGGGAAGAGATCGCTATCAACGCCGACCAGCCGTTTCAAATGGCCAGCGTGTTCAAGGTGCCGATCCTCGCCGAGCTGATGTCCCAGGTGGAGGCGGGGCGGCGGTCCCTGGAGGACCGGGTGACCCTGACCAACGACATGAAGGCGCCGGGATCGGGGGTGCTCAAGGAGCTCTCCGCCAGCACCCCCTTGACCCTCCGCGACCTGGCGACGCTGATGATCATCGTCAGCGACAACACCGCGACCGACGTCCTGCTCGGGCTCGTGACCAAGGACGCGGTGAACGCCCGGCTCCGATCGTGCGGGCTGCGCCGGACCACGATCGCCATGGGCTGCCGGGAGCTCCTCAACGACCTCGTGGGCCTGGGAGGCGCACCCGACTCGCCGGAGACCCGTCGGCTGGCGGTTGATCGGCTGCGGAGGCGAGAGCTGGATCCGCACTGCCGAGTCTACCACGACGAACAGGCGAACATGACCACACCGCGCGAGATGGGGATGTTGATCGGACACGTCGTCGTCCCGACGCTCGACGGCGGCCGCGGCGGGGCCGGGCCGCTACCGGCGGAGGTCTCGAGGCGGATGCTGGACATCATGCGGCGTCAGCAGGTGCGCGACCGGCTCCCGCTGCTCTTGCCCCCCGCGGTCGAGATCGCGCACAAGACCGGTTCGCTGGCCCGGGTGAGCAACGACGCCGGGGTGCTCTACGCGCCGAAATCCCCGTGCATCGTCACGGTGTTCACGCGGGACTTGGCAGACGATCTGGCGGGCCGGATGGCGATCGCCGAGGTGGGTCGGGCCCTCTACGAGGCGTACGCGTAGCCGCCCCCTCGGCAGGGGCGCCTCCGACGGGGCGGGAGCCACTCCGAGGTGATCGTGGGGTGATCGTGTGACCGATCCGCCGCCGCGAAGCAGCTTCGCCGTGGGCCTCGCCGAGGCGTTGCCCCTGTGGTTGGGGGTCGTCCCGTTCGGGGTCGTCTACGCCGTGGTGGGGCGTCGCGCTGGGCTCAGCGCCTGGGAGATCCAGTTGATGTCGCTGCTCGTGTACGCGGGGGGTGCGCAGTTCACCGTGGTGCGCCTGCTGGCCCAAGGGGCCCCGCGGAGCGTCCTGGTGCTCGCCACCGCCCTCATCAATCTTCGCCATGTGCTCTACGGGCTGTCGTTGGCCCAGCCCCTTCGCCAGGTGCGGCGCGGCCCGCGCGCGTTGGTCGCCTTCTTCCTGGTGGACGAAAGTTACGGCCTCGGCACCCGCGCCTATCTCGATGGACGGGGAAGCGTGGCCTACCTGTTGGGCGCGGGGATTTCCATGTACTTCGCCTGGAACGTCGGGACAGCGCTCGGGACGGCGGTCACCGCCGCGATGCCCGACCCGAGGAACGCCGGGCTCGACCTGGTGTTTCCGCTGACGTTTGCGGCGCTGCTGGCGCCGCTCCTGCGCCGGGCGGCGAACCGGCAGGCGGCCGCAGCGTCGCTCCTGGTGGGCCTGGTGGTCGTGCCGAGGCTGCCGGGCGGGGTCGGGTTTGTGGTGGCCACGGTGCTGGGGATGCTCTGGGGGTTGCGGACGCATGACTGAGACGATCGTGGCGATGGCCGTGGCCACGTACCTGACCCGCCTGGCCGGCCTCCTCGGCACGCCGATTCGAAGCGGGTGGGGGGTTCGCGCCCTCGCGCTCGTTCCGGTGGCGGCGTTCGCGGCCCTCGTCGCGTCGAGTTTGGAGCTCCGCCCCGATGCGTGGTTTCGCTGGCTCGTCGTCGGCGTCGGCGGGTGGCTCTCCTGGCGGGGGATGCCGATATGGGCCTGTGTGGGAGGTGGGGTCGCCCTCTACGTGGTCGGGGCGCCGCTGTTCCGGTGAGCGGAGGGGGGACGGCGACCTTCGGGGCCTTGCTGTTGGCCATCGTGGGTTGGGGCCTCTCGCACGTGGCCACGCGGTACCTGCTCCTCGACCGCGTCCGCGCGTTCGACGTGGTGATCCTGCGGTACAGCATCGCTTCGTGCCTCTTTGTTCCCGTCCTGTTTCGGCTCCCCCGCGCGGCGTGGCGGCGCGCGGAGCTGGGGTCGATGGCGGCGTGCGGTCTGCTTGGCGTCGCGGGGTTCAGCGTGCCGGTGACGCTGGGGACGCAGTCGGTCCCCGCCGGGACCGCGGGTCTGCTCGTCACGACCGAATCGATGTGGATCTCCCTGATCTCGGTGGCGGTCCTGGGAGAGCGCCTTGGGTGGGGGCTCCCGGTGGGCCTCCTCCTCGCCTCGGGGGGAGTCGTCGCGCTGGCCGGCGGGCCCGGGACGGTCGGGCTGGTTCCGGGAGGGGCTGCGCGCGGGGCCGGGCTCGTGCTCCTGGGCGCATTCTCCTGGGCGGTCTATGCGGTGGCCGTCCGTCCGTACACCCGGAAGTACGGATCGGCGGCCAGCACCGGGCTCACGCTGATGCTCGGCACAATCCCGCTGCTCGCGGGATGGACGCCCGGGCTGGCGGAACGATCAACCCACATCGGCGGCGGGGCTTGGGGGGCGCTGCTCTTCTTGGGGGGCGTCGCTTCGGTGTTCTCGACGGTGTTCTGGAACTACGGGTCCGCGCGGACGTCGTCGGCGCGGGCCGGACCCTGGCTCTACTTGATTCCGCTGGTGAGCGTCCTGGGGGGTCACCTGCTCCTCGGCGAGCCGATCCGTCCGACAACCGTCCTGGGGGGCGCGTTGATCGTGGCCGGCGTGGGGATCACCCAACTCCACCCTCGAGGGCGGGGGGCGGAGGCCGTCGGGCCCGGCGAAGGCGATGACAGGCCGGCGGGAGACGCCTGAGCCGCCGCGCGGCCGGCGGGGGGCGCGTCGAGGGCGGGACCCGGTCTAACCGGGTCCCGCCCCATGCGTGCGGGTCTACCGCGCCGGGGAGAGTACCGCCGGCTGCGCCTTCGCGGGCTTGCGGGCGATGAGCGGGAAGATCAGCACCACCACCATGAACACCGCGACGATGTAGAGCGAGGACTCGAAGTGCCCCGTGGCCTGGCGGATCCGCGCGATCAGAATGGGCGACGGGATGGCGGCGGCGCCCCACGCCAGCAGGATCCACCCGTAGATTCCGCCCATCTTCCTCGGGCCGAAGAAGTCGGCGGTGAACGACGGCATGCTGCCGAAGCCGCCGCCGTAGCAGAGGCCGATGATCGCGATGGCGATGCTGAACGTCGTCGCGTTCTTCAGCGTGGGCAGCAGGAAGAAGATGACCGCCTGGATCGCGTACATGATGATGAAGACCGTTCTCCGGCCGATCATGTCCGACACCCAGGCCCAGAAGACCCGGCCGGTTCCGTTGAAGATGGAGATCAATCCGACGATGCCGGCGGCCGCCACCGGGGAGAGGCCGACCATCTCCTGGGCCATCGGCGAGGCCTGGGAGATCACCATGATCCCGGCGGAGACGTTGCAGAAGAGGATCAGCCAGAGGATCCAAAATTGGGGCGTGGACATCGCCTCGCCGACCTCGTAGTTGTACGTGCTGGCCGCCTTCGCCACCGCCCCGCGTGGTTCCCACCCGGCCGGTTTCCAACCGACGGGGGGGTTGGCGTAGAACTGCGCCGCGGCGATCACCAGGATGAAGTAGGCGATCCCGAGCGTGAGAAAGGTCGCCGGCACCCCGTAGAGGATGATCTCGCGGGCGGCGATCGGGCTCATGATCAATGCGCCGGCGCCGTAGCCGCAGACGGCGACGCCGGTCATCAAGCCCCGCTTGTCCGGGAACCACTTCACCAGCGTCGCCACCGGACAGATGTAGCCCATGCCCATGCCGATGCCGCCCAGCACGCCGTAGCTGAGGTACAGTCCAGTGAGCGAGTGGTTTTTGGCGGCCAGGGCGGCGAGCATGTAGCTGACCCCGTAGAGGATCCCGGCCGTGGTTGCCACCTTGCGCGGGCCGGCGCGATCCTGCCACAGGCCGCCGATCACCGTGCCCACGCCGAGGAAGAGGATCGCGAGCGTAAAATTCAACGCGGTCTGGGTGATCGTCCAGTGCTCACTCGCAATGAGCGGTTTGTTGAACACACTCCAGCCGTAGGCGGCCCCCAGGCACAACTGCATGACGACGGCCGCCGTGGCGATCCCCCAACGATTCGGAAGCTCATCCCGAGCCATATGGAGTCCCTCCTCAGATTGCATCGTGCGTCGGTTCGCTCGATGGCGCGCGGTGCGCGCCGGGTGTTCCCGCTGCTCTCACCTCCCCTCGGGGCCCCGCGCGCGGCGGTAGATTGACACCCCTTCCAATAAAATTGACAATATATTCACCCGCGCGGGACCCACTCCCTCCCGCGCCGCGTGGTGGGGGTTGTGGCGGGACTCGACGAGGCGCTCGATCGGTTGCTGGCGGCGGCGGCGCCGCTGTCGGAGGAATCCGTCCCCGCCGCGGCCGCGGCCGGGCGCGTCGCGGCGGAAGACGTTCGCGCGCCCGGCCCCGTGCCGCACTTCGCCAGAGCCGCGATGGACGGGTACCTCTGTCACGACGCCGACATTCGGGACGCGTCGCCGGAGGGGCCCGTCGTCCTCCGCATCACCGGCAGGGTGCGGATGGGAGAGGAGCCGGAGGGCGGACCGGCCCGCGGTGAAGCCTGGGCGATCACGACCGGCGCGCCGATGCCCCCTCGCGGCGACCGGGTGGTGCCCCTGGAGATAGTGCGCCGCGTCGGCGAGGAGGTGCGGATCGCGCGGCCCCCCGGCCGGAAGACGCACGTCTCCCCGCCCGGGGAGGTGATCCGCGCAGGGGCCCCGCTGATCGCCGCGGGCGAGGTCGTGGGACCGACCGCGGCGGGGGCGCTGGCGGCGTGCGGGGTGG
>DATEHM010000083.1:0-12040 GCA_035279545.1 bacterium
GGAGCGGCCGCGCCGGGCGCTCGGCGGAGGACCGGTTCATCTCGGTGCCGGTGGGCACGGTGGTGCTCGACGATGCGTCGGGCGAACGCCTGGCCGACCTGGTGGCGCCCGGGCAGCGGTTTGTCGCCGCCCGAGGCGGCCGCGGCGGGCGAGGGAACGCGCACTTCGCCACCCCCACGCACCGCGCGCCCCGCGAGGCCGAACCGGGAGGGACCGGCGAGAGCCGCTGGCTGCGTCTGGAGCTGCAGCTGCTCGCCGATGTCGGGTTGGTCGGATTGCCGAACGCGGGGAAGTCCTCCCTGCTCGCCCGGATCTCGGCGGCGCGCCCCAAGGTGGCGGACTATCCCTTTACCACGACCGAGCCCATGCTGGGCGTCGTGCCGCTGCCGGATGCGCCGGGCATCGTGGTGGCGGACATCCCAGGGCTGATCGAGGGGGCGCACCGCGGGGTGGGGCTCGGGCACAAATTCCTCCGCCACATCGAACGCACCCGGGTGCTCGTGCACGTCGTCGATCTCGCCGGGGACGATCCGCCCCTGCAGCTGGACACCGTGGAGCGGGAGCTGGCCCGGCACTCCACGCCCCTGGCAGACCGCCCGACGATCGTTGCCGGCAACAAGATCGATCTGCCGGAGGCGCGGGCCCGCTGGACGGCCTTTGCCGCCTTCCTGGCCCGGCGCGGACAGACCGGTGTGCCGATCTCGGCGGCGACGGGCGACGGGATCCCGGCGCTCCTCCAGGCCATCACCGCCGTGCTGCGCGCCCACCCCCGGCCCGCTCCGGAGGAGGCCCTGGGGGGGGGCGAGAAGTCGGCGGTACCACCCCTCGCCGGGCGGAGGGAATCCGGAGGCGGACGTGAGTAAGATTGGCCTGATGGGGGGCACGTTTGATCCGATTCACTACGGCCACCTCGTCACCGCGGGAGAGGCGCGCTGGCAGTTCGGGCTGGCGCAGGTGATCTTCGTGCCCAACCGGCACCCGCCGCACAAGGACGCCCACGAGGTGTCGAACCCCGAGGACCGGTACCTGATGACGTTTCTCGCCACGGTCACCAACGCGCACTTCACGGTGTCGCGGATCGAGATTGACCGGTCGGGGCCGTCGTACACGATCGACACGATCCGCGAGTTGCGCCGCACGCGCCCCGAGGACGACCTCTACTACATCACCGGGGCGGACGCGCTGCAGCAGATCCTGCACGGCGAATGGCGCGAGACCGACCAGCTGCTGGGATTGTGCCAGTTCATCGCGGCGAGCCGGCCTGGCTACCACGTGGACTCGTCGGTGTGGTCGTCGGCCAACCACCGCCTGGGCGAGCGGCTGCGGAACGTCCACACCATGGAGATCCCCGCCATGGCCATCAGCAGCACGGACATCCGGGCGCGCGTGCGAGACGGGCGGCCGATCAAGTACCTGCTGCCCGAGGCGGTCGAGGAGTATATCGTCAAGCACCGGCTCTACATCCCCGCGCCCGTCAGGGCCCGCCCGCAGGGGTCGTAGTGGTCCCTCACCCCTGGGCCGAGGTGTCGGGGGCGGCGGTCCGCTCCATCCGGTGAGAGGGGTGCGCATGCGGCGAGAGTCGATGGTGAGGCGTTAGTGGAGTCGAGGAGAAAGGCGTTGCTGGCGGCCCGCGCCGCCGAATCCAAGTTCGCGGAGCACGTCGTGGTCCTGGATGTCCAGGAGCACACGCCGGTGACCGATTTCTTCGTGATCGTCAGCGGCACCAACCGGATCCAGATCAAGGCCATCACCGAGGCGGTGGAGGAGGCCCTGCGGGCGGTCGGCGAGCGGCCGAGTCGAGGCGAGGGGCGGGAGGACGGCCGTTGGGTCCTCCTCGATTTCGGCGACGTCGTGGTGCACATCTTCGCGCCGGTGGACCGCCAGTACTACGACCTCGAGCGGCTGTGGGGGGATGCCCCGGTCGTGGAGCGCTGACGGGTTTCGTTGCGCATCGCCTCGGCCTGAGTCCCCATCCGATCGCCTCCCGCTCAAGGCGGCCCGGGACCCGCGTGGACCGCGTCCGCCGGCACCGTGCTCGAACCGGCGGCTCGTTGTCGTCGGGTCCGCGATCCGGTATAATACGGAACGTCGCTGGATTTCGCGTCGTGGGGCTGTAGCTCAGCGGGAGAGCGCCTCTTTGGCGTAGAGGAGGCCGTGGGTTCAATTCCCACCAGCTCCACCACCCTAAAGCCTCAGCTATGAGCCCGCGAGAAAGATTCGTCCAGGTTTGGCACCACCCCCCATCATAGACGGAGGTTTCATGGTCCCCCAGACCTGGGTGACGGGTATCACCCCCAGGGCGCGAGAACACTCGAAGGGGGGGAGCATCTGAATCGTATTCGCATAGGCGATTATCGAGTAATCCATCGCGTAGACGGGCAACGGCTCGTAGCTAATTGTTCGCATTGGGCAGCGGAGTGAAATGTCCTAGACAAGTTTGCCTACGACGATTCGCTTCTATCTTGCTGGATTGAGCGGAAGTGGAGGACGCTCAGATCAAGGCGGGGAGAGATCGCCCAGGGATGCCGCCACCTTGCCGCTGTGCGCAGGCGGTTTCTCGGTCCGCCGACCTTCGGGGGATGGCCGTTCTCGCGGTGACATGCGACACGATGAGGGGGTGAGCGCAGCATGTGCTACAACTGCGGATGCAAGATGCCGGACAATCCGATGGGAGTCGGGCACGCCGGGGCCGAGCCGCAGGGGAAGTCGATTACGAACAAGACCTTCGCGGAGGCCGGGAAATCGATGCAGGAAAGCGCGGACGAGTCACGGAGGAACGCGCTGGACCTCCTGAAGAAGGTGCTCGGCGAAACACCCGCCACGATCGTGAAAGACCCTTCCGGATACGATCGCTACGACGATCCGTAAAGGCCAACCCGTCCGACTCGCCCTCGATTGTCGCTTCAGGCCCGCTCCGCATCAGATCGGCGGGCCGGGTTGATGCGCGGCCGGGGCGGTCTCCCCGCGCGGCAGAGGAGGGATCGTCCCGCGACGATGCCGAAGGCGGCGGCCAACCCGCGGGTCGCGGTGACGGCAGGGGACCAGAGACAGCGAGTGGGGTGCGGTCGGGCGCATCCCGCTAGGCCCGCCTCTGACGCCCTGGCCGTCACCCCATCGCGGCCTCGGCGGCGACCGGACTCACCGGGCATGACCGCGCTTCCGCGGTCCGAGGCCTGAGCGGACGTGACGGCGGAGCCCCTCCAGTCGTTGGCCCGAATCTCGGTTGTCGGCGTGTCGGGGGCGGGCAAATCCACGGTCGCCCGCGCGGCCGCGGGCCATCTCCGGGTTCCCTATATCGAGTTGGACGCCATTTATCACGGTCCCAACTGGACACCCATTCCGGACTCCGCGTTGCGCCGCATCGTCGCCGAACTGGTCAGGGGCGACGCCTGGGTGATCGACGGGAGCTACCGGCAGGTCCGCGATCTGGTTTGGAGCCGGGCAACGACCGTGGTGTGGGTAGACTTACCGAAACCGGTGGTGATGGCGCAGGTGATCTGGAGGTCAGGTCAGCGCGCCGTTACCAGGGAGAAGTTGTGGCAGGGCAATCGTGAGGACATCCGCTCATGGGTCGATCCCGAGCACCCCATTCGATGGGCCTTGAGCACATACGGCCAGCGGCGCGCGGAGTATGAGGCGCTGATGGCTGCGCATTGGGTTCGGCTGCGTTCCCGTGCGGAGGTGCGGCGATGGCTCGATGGGCTTCGGTGAGGCCGACTCCCGCGGGTCCAACACCTGACAATGACGCGGGCGCTGGACCGCAGAGGTTCGCGGACCCCGAAGACCTCATCCGTCATCCGGAATCGCGAGCACGCGGCGGATCGGGTGCGCCGCCTCGAGCGTCGCGACGCAGGCATCCGCGGGGCGGTCCCCCAGGCACCGCCTCCAGGGGTCTGCAACCGCCCGGATGGTCCGCCCGGAAGTGTCCAGACGGCATGTCTAAGGCCACCCATGGACGGGCACGATAGGTGACGAGGCATCGGAGTTCATGGGTGAGAGGACGAACAACATGCGCAGCACCGCCACCGCCCGGAGATCGGCCCGGGAACGGCCGGATAAGGCGCTGGCATTCCTGGCGAGCCTGGCGCGTGAGTTTACGGCGGTGCTCAGCCTCAACCACCTCGTCGATCGCGTCGTGGAGTCCCTGCGGGCAGAGGTGGGGTTCGATTCCTGCGCGATAGGGCTCCTCGATGAGCGGAGCCGGGATGTCATGACCGTCGTCGGCGCCGCCGGCCTACGGGCGGACTTTCGGGGACTAATCATTCCGCGGGGGCAGGGCCTGCACTGGGCGGTCATGGACGCGGGCCGGCCCCTGTATGTCCCTGATATGCAGGCCGACGATCGGGTGTTCCGGCGTGATGTGCGTGTGCGATCGGGGATCTACGCCCCCCTGATTGTCCATGGCCGGCCCATCGGCGTGCTGAGTGCCCACCGCAGCACGTCCGCGGCGTTTACTCAGGGAGAGCTCGACCTGCTCACTGTCGTGGCGCGCTATCTGAGCGGAGCGTTTGAAGTGGCGCGCCTGCACGAGCAATTCCGCGTGCTCGCCACCACGGATACGCTCACCGGTCTCCCCAATCGGCGTTCGTTCATCGACCGCTTGAGATCGGAATTGGACCGCAGTCGCCGCAGCGGCCGGGCGTTCAGCTTGGCCATGGTCGATTTGGACGGATTCAAGAGCATCAACGACACCTACGGTCATGCGGTCGGAGATGCGACGCTGATCAAGATCGCCGGGACGTTCAAGCGCAGCATTCGCGGGTACGATCTGGCGGCGCGTTTTGGGGGCGATGAATTCGTGTTCTTGTTCCCCGATACGGCCCCCACCCTGGGAGCAACCATTCTCCATCGATTGATGAGGCACGAAATTCCTTTGGACGATACCGGGCATAGCGTCTGGCTCACCCTGTCATGGGGCATTGCCGCGTGGCCGGATGACAGCGATGACCCGGTGGAACTGGTGCGCATCGCCGACGCCCGGCTCTATGCGAAAAAGCGCGAGCAGCCGCATGCGGACACCACCACGGCGCATGGGTCCAAAGTGGCATCCCTGTCGCCTGCCCGCACCCGCCGAACTCGGTGACGGCGGAGGGCCGCCCTGCCCGAGTGAGACCAAGGATGGCCACGCGGCCGTCGGTGTTTCCGCGGCCCCGAGCCCGGGAATGATCTGTGCCGGAATTTCCCGGGCGAGGATCCCCAATGGTCGCTGTCCGGGCGTTCCTCAACGTTCGGTGATGATGCGCCTCCGAACGAACCGGGCTGATTCCTGGGAAACATGGCATGCTCATGGCCGGTTCCCGTGTGTGCCCTGCGTACCATCGCCTGTACGCGGTTCGGCACTCCCGTCGACGCCCGACGGCGTGCGGCGATGGACGTCTTGAGCCTCCCCTCCTCGGAATTGCTCCTTGCCACCGGCGAGGGCCCGGGCCGTGTGGGTGGTGTCGAGAGACCGGGGCCGATTGGGCCGCTGGCGTTCGTCCTCAATGGGATGGGGCAGCGCTGAGTCTACTCCCGAGTCCGGCCGGGCATCACACAGTGTGAGATGCCGAATCTCATGTCCAGCCTGCCCACGCTGATTCTCGGAGGGATTCTGAGCCTCATTGGGATGGGAGCGTTTATCTATGGGCGGCGAACCGGCCGGACCGGACCGCTGATCGGCGGCGGGGTCCTCATGGTCGTTCCGTACTTCATCCAGAGCCCCGCGCTGCTCGTGTTAGTAGGGGCTGCCGGTATCACGGGGATGTATCTGTTCCCCGAATAGAGGCCCCAACCGCCCCGCCGCCACCCGACAGACTCCGTCTAGCTTGCGCATCTTTCCTCTCTCCCGGCAGCGCACTTGCTTCCTTCGCGCACTCCGATGATCCCAGAAGACCCTCTCCTGATGGAGGCCCTTCGGCCGGCCCCCCAGTTTGAGAGCCAACCGACCCCCGCTCTCGAGGACGATGCCCACCCGAGGGGACTTGGAGGATCGCGGGACGTCTCAGGGCGCCTGATTTCGGGCACAAACACTCACGTGCGGGATACGACAAGACGACGCGGCTATATCGCCCTGCTCCTCCTCGGTGGCCTTCTCGTCGGGGGAGTGATCCTCGAACTCGTCCAGGGATCATTCTTCGGTAAGCCTCGAACGTCACCCTGAACGCGTACACCGCAATGCCGAGTCGCGCTGGCCTCACCTTCGGGCGCGGCATGAGTTCTGCGCCCATGGTTCCGCAGGAGCCGCGCGCGAATCGGTGACTCCCCCCGAACCGGACGACCCAAGGTCAAAGCCCGTTTCGCGCCGAACGACAAGGGGATTACGCGTTGCCCCGGGACGGCGGATCCGCCAGACGTCTAGGGCGAGCACGTGGGGTGGTCCGATCAGTTGGAGGCCCTTCTGGGACGTCTCGGAATTTGGGTGACGAATACACGCGGATGCCAAGCAAGGCTGGCCGGCTGGAGGGGCAACGCCGCCCTCCCCGGGTGATGCCCTGTCCTCCGCATGGGCGCTGTTGGCTCTCCCGGTTAGCCCGCCGAGTCAGCCGGGGTCCCGGTGGGAACGCCGCCGTCGGGGACGCCTCGGAGGGATGAAATCCTCACCCTCCCGCGTCCGAGCGGGGCCGGGGTTCTTCCTGCGGGTCTACACGTTGGTGGGGCGGATCCCACGGGGCCGGGTCACCAGTTACGGGGCGATCGCGCGGGCCCTGGGCACGCCCGGCGGGGCCCGGACGGTTGGCTGGGCCCTGCGGGCGTGCGGGGTGGGGGTGCCTTGGCATCGCGTGGTCAACGCCGCGGGCAAGATCAGCTGGCGTCCGACCGGAGGGGCCCGCCTGCAGCGCGTGCTCTTGGAGCGCGAAGGCGTGCGGTTCGACCGCGATGGGCGGATCGATCTCGGCACGTTTGGATGGCGAACCCTCTAAGGCCCGGGGCCCGGCACTGTGCGGTGCGCTTTGGGATCCGCTGGCCATCGATTCCCGGCCGCGCCGGTGGCGGCCCGGTGGTGGAGGTGAGGTGACGGTGTCGAGGCAGCGCATCTCCTCGGGGTCTCCGTGGGAGCCCGTCGTCGGTTACTCGCGGGCCGTCCGCGTCGGATCGGTCGTGCACGTCGCGGGCACCACCGCGACCGATGCGCGCGGGAAGATCGTCGGGCGGGGGGATCCCTATGCGCAGGCGGTGCAAGTTCTCAAGAACATCGAGATGGCCCTTCGCCAGGCCGGCGCCGAGATGAAGGACGTCGTCCGCACGCGGATGTACGTGACGAACATCGACCACTGGGAGCAGATCGGCAGAGCCCATGCCGAGTTCTTCCGGGAGGTCCGCCCGGCGGCGACCCTGGTGGGGGTGGTCCGCCTGGTCGATCCGGAGATGCTGGTGGAAATCGAAGCAGAAGCGATCGTCGGCGAACCCTAGGCCGGGTCGGCGAGATGGTGCCGATCCGGAGGACTCGCTTTCAGCGACGGGCACCCGGTCGTCGATCCGCCGGCCTCCCCGCCCGGCGGGCAGTGGGCGTACTCGGACGGAGGACAACGGCCTCCATCTGTAATATGCGTACGGGGGCCGCCGCCAGCGGCGGACGGCATCTAGCGACGTGTAGCCGAGCGAGGAGGGGAATGTGAAAGCGGTCCGCGTGCATGCCACTGGAGGCCCGGAGGTGTTGCGCTTCGAGGACGTGCCGACGCCCGCGCCGGGCTGCGGGGAAACGCTCATCAAGATCGAGGCGATCGGCGTCAACTACACCGACATCTACTCTCGGGTGGGCTGGTCCAAGGCGGCGCTGCCGTTCACCATCGGCGTCGAGGCCGCCGGGACGGTCGAGGGTGTGGGGCCGGAGGTGACCGGGCGCGCACGGGGCGACCGCGTCGCCTATACCGGGGCGATGGGCGCGTACGCCGAATACGCCGTGGTCCCGGCGTGGCGCCTGGTCACGCTGCCGGGAGGAACGGAGTTCACCACGGCCGCGGCGGCGATGCTGCAGGGCATGACCGCGCACTACCTCTGCCACAGCACCTACCGGCTCGCCGCCGGGGAGACCGCCCTGGTCCACGCGGCGGCCGGCGGCGTCGGACTGCTGCTGGTGCAGATGGCGAAGATGCTCGGCGCCCGCGTGATCGGGACCGTGTCCACGGAGGCAAAGGCCCGGCTGGCGCGGGAGGCCGGGGCCGACGACGTCATTCTGTACACCACGGTCGATTTTGAATCGGAGGTCAAGCGGCTGACCGGGGGGAAGGGCGTGCAGGTCGTCTACGATTCCGTCGGCAAGACGACCTTCGATCAGAGCCTGAACTGCCTGGCGCCGCGGGGCCTGCTGGTTCTCTTCGGTCAGGCGAGCGGACCGGTCCCGCCGGTCGACCCGCAGCGGTTAAACGAAAAGGGATCCCTCTTTCTCACGCGTCCCACGCTCGGGAATTATACGGCCAGCGCCGAGGAGCTCAACGCGCGCGCCGGCGACGTCCTAAGCTGGGTCGCCTCCGGCCGGCTGCGGCTCCGGGTGGACCGCACCTTCCCGCTGGCCCAGGCCGCGGAGGCCCACCGGTTGCTGGCGAGTCGGGGCACGTCCGGAAAACTCTTGCTGCTGCCGGGCTAGCGCGTCCATCGCGGGGCGGGCGCCCCGCCGTTGACCCTTATTCCGGCACTTGCTACAGTAGGAACACCCTACCAGCGCGGGCACCGTTCACCACCGCTGTTCCCGCACAACGTTGGGAGCGGACCAGGAGACGTATGGGCGAAGGGTACGACCCCAAGCGGATCGAGCCGATGTGGCAAGCCCGGTGGGAAGCCGACGGGCTGTACCGGACCCCGGACCGGTCGGACCGGCCCAAGTTCTATTTCTTGACCATGTACCCCTATTCGAGCGGCGACCTGCACATCGGCCACTGGTACGTGATGACGGCCTCGGACACCAAGGCGCGGTACCTGCGGATGCGGGGGCACAACGTGTTCTTCCCCATCGGGTTCGACGCGTTCGGGCTGCCCGCGGAGAACGCCGCGATTCAGCACGGGATCCATCCTTATAAATGGACGATGGCCAACATCGAACGCATGCGCGGGCAACTGCGTTCGATGGGGGCGATGTTCGACTGGTCGCACGAGGTCGTGACCTGCCTGCCCGACTACTACAAGTGGAACCAATGGTTTTTCCTCAAGTTCTACGAGGCCGGATTGGTCTACCGGGCGATGGCCGCCGTGGATTGGTGTCCCAACGACAACACGACGTTGGCCCGCGAGCAGGTCGTCGGCGCCGACCGCGTCTGCGAGCGGTGTGGAACGCCGGTGATCAAGAAAGATCTGGAGCAGTGGTTCTTCCGGATCACCAAGTACGCGGACGAGTTGCTCGATTTCAGCAAGATGGCGTGGCCCGAGCGCGTGCAGACGCTGCAGCGGAACTGGATCGGCCGGAGCGAGGGCGCGGAGATCACCTACACCAGCGAGCGGGACGACCCGATCACCGTCTTCACCACCCGGCCGGACACGCTCTTCGGCGCCACGTTCCTGGTGCTCGCGCCCGAGCACCCGCTGGTCGAGAAGCTGACCACCCCGGAGCACCGGGCCGAGGTGACGGCCTACGTCCATCGGGCGCGGCGGAAGTCCGAGATCGAGCGGCTGGCCGAGGACCGGGAAAAGACCGGGGTGTTCACCGGCGCGTTCGCCCGACACCCGTTGACCAATGCGCGGATCCCCATCTACATCGGGGACTACGTCCTGCTCACCTATGGCACGGGGGCGATCCACGCCGTGCCCGCGCACGACAGCCGCGACTTCGTCTTCGCCCGCAAGTATCGGCTGCCCATCCCCGTCGTCATCGCGCCGCCCGACTGGGACGGGAAGGGGCTCGATGGGGCCTACCAGGGCGAAGGCCCCATGGTCAACTCCGGGCCGTTTGACGGGACGCCGAGCGACGTGGGGCGCCGGCGGGTCACCGAGGCGCTGGAGCGGGCCGGCCGCGGCCGGCCGGCCGTGACCTACCGGCTGCGGGATTGGCTGATCAGCCGCCAGCGCTACTGGGGCACCCCGATCCCCATGGTCTACTGCCGGGCGTGCGGGACGGTCCCGGTGCCCTTGGGCGACCTGCCGGTATTGTTGCCGGAGGACGCTGAGTTTCTCCCAACCGGCGAGTCGCCGCTCAAGCTCAACGCGACGTTCCGCCACGTGCGGTGTCCCCGCTGTGGTGGGGCGGCGGAGCGGGAAACCGACACCATGGACACCTTCGTCGATTCGTCGTGGTACCAGTACCGCTATCTGAGCCCGCACGATCACGACCGGCCGTTTGACCCCGAGCGGGGTCGGGCGTGGCTGCCGGTCGACCAGTGCACCGGCGGGATCGAGCATGCCGTGATGCACCTCCTCTACACGCGCTTCTTCACCAAGGCGATGCGGGACATCGGGGTGGTGTCCTTCGATGAACCGATGCTCCGCCTCTTCAACCAAGGCATCATCCTGGGGCCGGACGGCAACCGGATGAGCAAATCCCGCGGCAACGTGGTCAACCCCGACGACTACGTGGGGACGATGGGGGTGGACACCGTCCGGGCGTACCTGATGTTCATCGGCCCCTGGGACGCCGGCGGGCCGTGGAACCCGAAGGGGATCGAGGGACTGCATCGGTTTCTGCACCGCGTCTGGCACCTGGTGGTGGACGGGGCCCCACCGAGCGAGGCGGGGGCGGAGACCGCCGCGGCCGTCCGCCGGGTCGTGCACCAGACGCTCAAGCGGGTGAGCGAGGATCTGGAGGGGTTTCGGTTCAACACCGCGCTGGCGGCGCTGATGGAGTGCACCAACGCGCTGATGCGGGCGCGGGAGGACGGGGCGGCGGCGACCGCCGAATGGGCGCCCGCGCTCAGGACCTTGGTGGTGATGCTGGCCCCCTTCGCCCCGCATCTCGCCGAGGAGCTGTGGGCGAGGCTCGGCCAACCCTACAGCGTCCATCGCCAGGCCTGGCCGGCGTGGGACCCCGACGCGGTGCGGGAGGATACCGTCACCCTCGTGTTGCAGGTCAACGGGCGCGTCCGCGACCGGGTGCAGGTGGCGGCGGGGTTGGACGAGGCCCGCCTGCGGGAGACGGCGCTGGCGAGCGAGCGCGTCCGGAAGTTCATCGACGGGATGCAGGTTCAGGATGTGATCGTCGTCCGCGGGAAACTGGTGAACGTCGTCGTCCGCTAGGGAGACTGCGAGAGGGAGAGGAACTTTTCACCAGCCTGCTGCGTCTGTTCTTGGGAGATGGAGAGGCTGGCCGTGATGGTCCCGATGGCGCGACCTGATGCGGTCCGCGCGGATCGTTACACGCGGGAAGAGCTGGCGCGGTACGAGACGATCATCCAGCGCTACGCCCGCCATGTGTACAATATTGCCTACCGCATGGCGGGCAATGAGGCGGACGCCCGAGACCTCTCCCAGGAAGCCTTCCTGCGCGTCTTCCGGGCGCTGCGGCGGGTCGAGCCGGACGCGCCGCTGGAGAGCTGGCTCTACCGCATCGTCAGCAACCTCTACATCGACCTGCTCCGCAAGCGGCCACGGGCGCGGGTGGAGTCGCTGGACGCGCCGCTGGAGACCTCGCGCGGCGAGATGGCGCGGGAGTTCCCCGACATCGAGTCGAGCCCCGAGGCCATCCTCGAGCGCGAACAGCTGGACGTGGCGATCCAGCACGCGCTGGGGACGTTGAGCGCGGACCTCCGCCTGGTGGTGGTGCTGAGCGATATCGAGGGGTTGGCGTACGAAGAGATCGCCACGATCCTGCACGTGCCGTTGGGGACGGTGAAGTCCCGGCTCCACCGCGCGCGGCAGATGCTTCAGCAGCGGCTGCGCCCCTACATGGAGGCGCGCCGGCGGGGATGGGACGGATGAGGATGAACCATCATCGGGTCGGCCAGTTGCTGTCCGCGTACTTGGACGGCGAACTCCTCCCCCGCGAGGGGACGGCGGTGCAGGAACACCTACTGGAATGTCGGCGCTGCCGCGAGGAGTACGAGCGCCTCCGCATCACCAAGAGCCTTCTCGGCGAACTCCCGGTGGCCGAACCCCCCGCGGAGTTCTGGCGGGGTGTGCGCGCCCCTGAGGCGGCCGCGGC
>DATEHM010000084.1:0-18023 GCA_035279545.1 bacterium
CCATCGGCCGGAGCGGGCGAGGGGACATCGGCCGAAACCCGACACGCCCGTGTGCCGCGGCGCGGCGGTTCCGCGCGATGTCGATCAGGTCGGCGACGACCGCGCTCGCCGTCGGCGCGCCCCCGGCGCCGCGCCCCACGAACATGACCTCGCCGACCGCGTCCCCGCGGACGAAGACCGCGTTGAGCTCGTTGCCGATCGCCGCGAGCGGGTGGGCGCGGGGGAGGAATGCCGGGTGCACGTGCGCTTCGATTCGCCCGTCCTCCTCGCGCGTAATCGCCAGGAGCTTTACGGTGAACCCCAACTCCTCGGCGAACTGGATGTCCTGCGGAGAGATCCGCTCGATGCCCTCGCGGTAGACGTCGTTGGCCCTGACCGGGGTGCCGAACGCGACCGTCGCCAGGATAGCCAGCTTGGCCGCGGCATCGTGCCCCTCGATATCCGCGGCGGGGTCCGCCTCCGCGAAGCCCAACCGCTGGGCCTCCGCCAGCGCCCGCGCAAACTCCCACCGTTCCTCCGCCATCTTCGTCAGGATGTAATTGGTTGTGCCGTTCAGAATGCCGACGACCTCCCGGAACCGGTTGGCGGCGAGCGACTCCCGGAGCGGTTGGATCAACGGCAGGCCACCGCCGACGCTGGCCTCGAACCGGAGGTCCACCCCAGCCCGCTCCGCCTCCGCGAACAGCTCCGGCCCGTGCTGGGCCATCAGCTGCTTGTTGGCGGTGACCACGCTCTTGCCCCGCCCCAGCGCGTCGAGCAGAAGCGTGCGCGCCGGTTCGATGCCGCCGATCACCTCCACGATCGCGTCCACCCCGGCGTCGGCGATCACCGCGCCGGCGTCGGCGGCGAGCATCCCCGGGTCGAAGTGGATCTCCCGCGGCCGGCGTGGATGGGCGGTGGCGACGCGGACGAGGCGGAGGCCGACGCCGGTCCGCCGGCGGATCTCCTCCCCATTCGCCTGGAGGAGGCGCACCACCGCGCTGCCGACGGTCCCGCAGCCGAGCAGGCCGATCCGGAGTTCGTCGACGGCGTTGGGCGGCATCCTGGGTGCTTTTGGAACTGACACGCCTCTTATGGTGCCCCGATCGGCCGTCGTCGGGCACCGGGGCGCACCTCGCGGGACCTGAGGGCCCGTCTGCGAGGCGTCACCGCGCCACCCCGAGGGCGGCGAGTTCGCGGCGCATCGCCCCGCGCTCCTCGTCGGTGAAGGGGAGCGCCGGCGGACGGATCGTGGCGTGCCGGCTGAGGCCCACGGCGGCCATGGCTTCCTTGACCACCACAAACGGCGGCGCGTCCGTGGCGTACAGTCGGCGGACGGCCGCCGAGGCCCGGTGGCGCTCGGCCGCGGCCTCGAGCCGGCCGGCGTGCACGTCGGCATAGATCTGCACAAACGGCTCCGGCCAGTAATTGGCCGACCCCGGGACGCACCCATCCCCGCCGGAGAGGAGCGTGTTGAGCAGGTGATAGTCCATCCCGGCAAGCACGGAGAACTCCGGCCGGCCGCGCTTGACGAGCGCTATCGTCTCCTGGATGTGGGCGGCGCTGTCGATCGTGTCCTTGAGCCCCGCGATGTTGTGGTGCTCGGCGGCGAGCCTGGCGACCAGCGCGGGGGCGATGCTCCGTCCCGTCAGCGCGGGGAAGTTATAGATGTACACCGGCAGCCCGGTGCCCATCGCCAGGAGGCGGTAGTGCTCGTGGATCGACCGTTCGGACGGGAGCCAATAGTACGGGAGGACCGAGACCACGCCGTCGGCGCCGGCCTCCTCGGCGTGGCGCGCGTAGGCGATCGCCTCGTCGGTCCAGGGGCTGCTCACCCCGACGAGCACGGGAACCCGTCCCCGGGCAGCGCGCACGGCCAGCGCGGCGAAGGCGTGGCGTTCCTCGCGGGAGAGCGACGTGAATTCTCCGGTCGTCCCGAGCGCGAAGATCCCGTGCACGCCCCGCGCGATCAACCAGTCGATGTGCCTGGCGTTCGCCTCATCGTCCACCCGCCCCCGCTCGTCGAACAGCGTCGGGATCGGGACGACGATGCCGGCGAGGCGCGGGTCGGTCATGGCTGACTCTCCTCCTTCACCGAGCGCAGGTATCCGGCGACGAGATCCGAGGCTTCCGCCGCGCGGTCGTCGGGGACGAAGAGGTCGCCGTCCCACGCACCGCCCACGGGGCGGTTGTAGCCGGGGATGAGATTCGACCGCAGCAGGACGGGGATCCCCGCGTCCTCGAGCATCCCTTGGAGGATCACCGCCTCGACTTCGGTCGTCGCGGTATGCACCTTCTTCATCCCGTCACCGCGTCGCCCCCTGCTTGAGCGAGAGCCAAAGCCGGTAGACCCGATTCCGACGCAGCCCCGTCGCCTGCGCCGCGCGCCGCACCGCCTCGAACGGCGCGATCCCCTCCTTCAGCGCGTCGCAGAGGATCGATCGCGCCGTCTCCTCCGCTTCGGGGTTGGAGGCGTCGGGGAAGACGCGATCGGCCGGCGCGGGGTCCGCCCCGGCGATCACGAGGGTGAACTCTCCCTGAGGCCGCTGCTCCGTGAAGTGCCGGACCGCTTCGTCGATCGTCCCGCGGAAGAGCTCTTCGTGGATCTTGGTCAGTTCGCGGGCGACCGCGAGCTTCCGGTCGCCCCACGCGGCGGCGAGTGCCTGCAGCGTCTTCATCAGCCGGTGGGGGGCCTCGTAGATCACCAGGGTGTGCGCCACCGAGCGGTAGGCATCGAGCACCCGCTGGCGCTCGGATGCGGCCGGTGGGAAGAAGCCGAGAAACGTCACGGGCTCGGTGGGAAGCCCCGAGGCGACCAACGCCGTGACGAAGGCGCTGGGGCCGGGCAGCGCGATGACGGGCACCCCGTCCTCGACCGCGTGCTGCACCAGGTCGACGCCGGGATCGCTCAGCCCGGGGGTCCCCGCGTCGGAGACCAGCGCGATCGACTCGCCCGCCAGCAGCCGGGCGATCAGCTCAGGCGCGCGCGCCCGCTCATTGTGCTCGTGGACGCTCAACACCCGGGCGGGAATCCCGTGGTGCGCCAGGAGCTTGCGGGTGCGCCGGGTGTCCTCGGCGGCGATGAGGGCCACCTCCCGGAGGACGCGCAGCGCGCGGAGGGTGATGTCCTCCAGGTTGCCGATCGGGGTGGCGACGAGGTAGAGCGTTCCAATTTTGGTCGCGGTCACACCCCCACTATACCAGAGTACCCCGCGGCGCGGGGCACTCTGGCGGCCCCGCGCGGAGCCGATGTTTCAGGCGGCTTTCCGAGGGGGAAGCACTATAATGGAATCTGCGACCGATAATCATGCCCTGAATGGTTGTGCCGAGTTCCTGCCGCGGGCAGGGAACGGGGGATCCGGATCGTGGGGCGTATCTCGCGCGCGGCGCGAGTAGGGGGTCTCTCTCGACCCGAGCCCGACAGCTAACCCCGTAGGCGGCGAGGGAGGGTGGCCGGGGCAGCGTGCACGCCCGGAGGCACCGTCTCCGGGCGGTTTGTATTTCTCCCGCGCGACCACCTCAGGACGACGCCAAGGGGGTGAATGGTCGGTGCATGGGCATGGCGGGTTTCTGGAGCGCATGCGCGGGATCCTCGCTGGCCGCCCGTTGATCGTCGTCAGCAATCGGGAGCCATACACCCACCGCCGGAGCCCGGGCCGCGTGAAGGTCGAGCGCCCCGTGGGGGGACTTGTCGCCGCCCTGGACCCGGTCATGCAGGATCTCTCAGGGACGTGGATCGCCTGGGGGGATGGGGACGCGGACTTCGACGTCGCCGACCCTGAGGGAAGCGTTCCGGTCCCCCCGGAGGCGCCTCGCTACACGCTGAAGCGCCTCGCCCTGCCGCGCCCCGAGGTCGAGGGATACTACTACGGGTACGCGAACCAGGCCCTGTGGCCGCTCTGCCACATGGCCATGGGCCAGGCACGGTTTCGGGCCCGTTATTGGGCGGCGTACCGCAGCGTGAACGCGCGGTTCGCCGCGGCGGTTCGGCAAGAGGCCGGGCGCGAGGCCCTCGTCTGGATCCACGACTACCACCTGGCGCTTTGTCCCCGGGAGCTCCGCCGGACCCGTCCCGACCTCTTCCTCATGCATTTCTGGCACATCCCCTGGCCCGCCTGGGACGTGTTTCGGATCTGCCCCCAGGGCGCCGAACTGCTCGACGGGCTGCTGGCCAACGACCTGATCGCGTTTCAGCACCCCCGCCACGTGGAGCACTTCCTGGAGTGCGCGGAGCGCGAGATCGGCGCGCGGGTCGAGGACGGCATCGTCGAGTACGATGGCCGGGTGACCCACGTCGAGGCGTTTCCGATCAGCGTGGATGCCGCCGCCTTGGACCGACTGGCGAGGGCCCGGGCGTGCGAGCGGTGGATGGCCCGGTTGCGCCGACGGTTCGCGCTGGACGGGCGGATCGTGGCGGTGAGCGTCGACCGCCTCGACTACACGAAGGGGATCCCGGAGCGGCTCAAGGCGATCGACCTGTTCTTCAAGCGTCGACCGGAGTACCGCACCCGCGTCGTCTTCATTCAGAAGACGGCCCCGAGCCGGACCCGGATCAAGGCGTACCGCGACCTGCAGTGCCAGGTGGAGGAGGCGATCGCGCGCCTGAACGCGGCCTATGCGGTGAAGGGGTGGCAGCCGGTGATCTCCCTGCCGCAGCCGCTGCCGCCGGCGGGGATGGCCGCCCTCTATCGGATGGCGGACCTCTGTGTCGTCAGCTCCCTCCAGGATGGGATGAACCTCGTCGCCAAGGAGTTTGTCGCCTGCCAGGTCGACCGCCGGGGCGTGCTCGCGCTCAGCGAGCTGGCCGGCGCCCGCGATGAGCTGTCGTGGGCGATCCCCATCAACCCGTACGACGTCGAAGGCTGCGCGGATGCGCTGGCGCGCGGCCTGGAGATGCCGGCGGAGGAGCGGCGGCGGCGATTGGACCACCTCCGCGCCGACCTTGCCGAGCACGACATTACGCGCTGGGTGGCCCGGCACCTCGAGGCGGCCGCCCACCTCCTCGGGGCGCGATCGGCGACCCGGTGGCTGTTCGACGCGACCGGCCGGATCGAACCCGCCGTGGCGCGGGGACGCCCGCTGGCGCTGCTGATGGACTTCGACGGCACCTTGACCGGGTTTGCCGATGACCCTGACTCCGTGCGGATCCCGCCGCGGATCCGGGCGGCGCTGGCCCGCATCGCCCGTGCCCCGGACACGCTCGTCGCCATCGTCAGCGGCCGGGCGCTCGGTGACATCCAGGTCCGCGCCGGCATCGACGGGATCGTCTACGCGGGGAATCACGGGTTGGAGATCGCCGGGCCGGGGTGGACGTGGACGCTGCCGGAGGCGGAGCGGGCGACGGAGGCGATCGGGGCGTGCTGCGCGCGCCTGCGCGCCCGGCTGCACGGGGTGCCCGGTGTCTGGCTCGAGGACAAAGGCCTGACCGCCAGCGTCCACTACCGGGGAAGTCCCCGCCGCCATGTGGAGCAGGTCCGGATGGCCGTGCTGGAAGAGGTGGCCCGGCTTTCCCCGCGGACGATCGGTGTTCGGCAGGGGAAGGACGTGATCGAACTGCGGCCGAACATCTCCTGGGACAAGGGCGCCGCGGTGCGGTGGGTGCTCACCCGAGCGCTCGGGGACGATTGGGTCGCGTCCGCATCGGTCGTGTATCTTGGGGACGACCGGACCGACGAGGACGCCTTCGAAGCCCTGCCCGCCCCCGCGGTGACGGTCAAAGTGGGGCCGAACTCGCACCCGACCGCGGCGCGCTACGCGGTGCGGAACATCGATGAGGTGTACCGGTTCATCGAGATGATCGACACCCGGCGGGCCGCGCCGCCGGTGCTGGCGGGGGTGACCGCAGGTGGGTGAGCGCGCCGGGCAGGTGGCCTTCCGATTCGTCGCCTGCCACGGGCTCCAACAGATGCTCGGCCGCGAGGCGCGGGACGAACTGGAACTCCTCCAGCACCTGGACGAGGTCCCCGTCGAGAGCATTCACCACCACACGCACGCGTACTTTCTGCGCCACCACTATCTCGCCGGCGCGTATCCCAACGACTTCGCGACGTGGGCGGCGATCCAGGTCCGGGACCGCGTGCTGGGAGAGCGGCTGGCGATCGTGGACCCGTTTGACTTCCAGGATCTCGAAGCGCTCCGCGCGGCGATCATCACGATCGTTGACGACCACCTCACGCACACCCCGGTCGTCCCGCGGGTCGTGTACGGGGAGCCGTTCTATTTCATGACCACGACGCTCGCCGAGGTCCCCACCGGGCTGGAGGCGCGCACGTTGCGGGAGTTCCGCGACGGCCTGGCCCGGGCCGAGGTGTCCGTCGTCTTCTTTCACATGTTTGAGGCCCCGCGCCGCCGCCGCCCGACGTTCGAGGCCTGGCTGGAGGCGCAGGGAGAGGCGGGATTGGCCGAGGAGGTCCGGCGCCTGCACCCGTACACGTCGGACCTCGAGGGATTGCGCGCCCGCCTGCTCGGGTTCTGCGACGCGGCGCTGGCGGGTCGGCGCAAGGCGAGAGAGCATCATGGCGACTGACGGGCACTCCCTCGACCGGTACCGGGACGTCGCTCCCCCGGGCTCGGTCGACGCGCTTTACCGGTTCAGCGAGCGGGTGCGGGGCAAGCGATTCGTGCACGTTAATTCGACCCGCTACGGCGGCGGGGTGGCCGAGATGCTCCACCGGCTCCTCCCGCTGCTGAACCAACTCGGGGTGGCGGCCCGGTGGGAAGTCCTCCAGGGCGACGAGGAGTTCTTTCGCATCACGAAGAGCTTCCACAACGCCTTCCAGGGGGAGGACCAGCCGATCTCCGCGGAGATGCTCGAGCACTACCTGGAGGCGAACCGGCGAAACGCCTCGCGGCTCGACCTGGACGGCGACCTCGTCCTGATCCACGATCCTCAGCCGGCGGCGCTGATCGAGCACCGGGGGCGGGGCGCGTGGGTGTGGCGGTGCCACATCGACGCCTCGCACCCGCTGCGGCGGGTCTGGGCCTTCTTTCGCCCCCTCATCTCTCGGTACGATGGCGCGGTGTTCTCGCTGCCTCGGTTCGCCCAGCGCTTGGGGATCCCGCAGTACCTGATCTACCCGAGCATCGATCCACTCAGCGACAAGAATCGAGACCTCCCCGCCGAGGAGGTCCAGGCCGTGCTCACCCGGCTGGGGATCCCCCAGGACAAGCCGATCCTCCTCCAGGTGTCCCGGTTCGACCGATTCAAAGACCCGGTGGGGGTCGTCCACGCCTACCGGCTGGTGAAGAGGCACGACGACTGCCGGCTCGTGCTGGCGGGCGGCGGGGCGGTCGACGATCCCGAGGGCCCCAAGGTCCTCGCGGAGGTCCAGGCGGCGGCGGCCGGCGACCCGGATGTCCACGTGCTCGTCCTGCCGGACAACGCCAACGTCGAGATCAACGCGCTGCAGCGCGCCGCCACCATTGTGCTCCAGAAGTCCACCCGCGAAGGGTTCGGGCTGACCGTGGCGGAGGCGATGTGGAAGGGGAAGCCGGTCATCGGCGGATTTGCCGGGGGCATCACCGTGCAGATCGTCTTCGGGACGACGGGGTACACGGTGAACTCTCCGGAGGGCGCTGCGTTCCGGGCGCGCTACCTGCTGAACAATCCCGAGGTGGCCACGCGGATGGGAGAGAACGCGCGGGAGTACGTCCGGCGCAACTTCTTGATCACCCGCCACCTCGCCGACCTGCTCGCGCTCCTGACGCTGCACACGCGGGCCGCCTGAGGCCCGCCGGGCGGCTCAGCGCGAGCGCCCCGGGCGATCCCGCGGCGGCGCGGGCTTGCGCGCCCGAATGAACGCGCTGATCACCCGGCCGTCGATGAGCGGTGCGTTGGCATCGACGTCAACGCCGCAGCCGGAGAGGAATTCGCGCGCGTCGTCCACGCGGTAGATGCGCGTGGGCTCCACGCCAATCGCCTCAAACCCCGCCCGCCCCAGCTTCTCGATGTACTCGCGCTCCTCCAGCGCTCCCGCGACGCAGCCCACCCACAGTTCGACGCTGTGCCGGAGATCGACCGGCAGTTCGCCCCGGATCACCACGTCCGACACGGCGAGGCGTCCGCCGGGTCTGAGCACACGGAAGGCCTCGGCAAAGACCCGATCCTTGTCACCGGAGAGATTGATCACGCAGTTGGAGATGATGACGTCGACGGAGTGGTCGGGCAGGGGGATGCGCTCGATCTCGCCCAGGAGGAATTCCGCGTTGGGAATCCCCGCCCGGCGCTGATTGGCCCGCGCCAGGGCCAGCATTTCCTGCGTCATGTCGAGCCCGTAGGCCTTTCCCGTGGGGCCGACGCGTTTGGCGGAGAGGAGGACGTCGATCCCGCCCCCCGACCCGAGATCCAGCACCGTCTCTCCCGGATTCAGCTGCGCCAGCGCCGTGGGGTTCCCGCAGCCGAGCGAGGCCCTCAGCGCCTCCGGCGGAAGCTCAGCGATCTGTCCGCGATCATACAGATTCGCCGTCACGGGATCACCGGCGCCGGAGGACCCGCAGCAGGCGTTCGCGCAGCACCCGCCGCCGCCGGCGGCGACGCGAATCGCGGCCTCAGCGTATTTGTCCCGCACCGCATCCTTGAGTTCCATCGGCCCCGCCTCTCCGCGGCGCTAGTCCCGCCGCACCGCCTTCCCCACCCATGCCACCGGGCGGGGATTGACAACCTGGTTCCGGGTGCAGCACTCGGCGTAGAGAAACCCCAACAACTCACCGAGCGTGGCGGTGTTCGCCGCGTACCACAGGTAGGTGCCCTCGCGGCGGACGGTGACCAACCGCTCGTGCCGGAGTTTCTCCAGATGATGGGAGAGCGTGGAGTTCGGAATGTCCAGCGCGGCCTGGATCTCCCCGACCACCATGCCGCCGGGGTGGGCCGACAGCAGCAGGCGCATGATGCGCAGCCGTGCTTCGGTCCCCATCGCGGAGAACATATCCGCGTAGCGGATCAGATCCTCGGGGTCCGGCTGTCCCCGCGGCGCCGCCGCGGGTTCCCTGGCCATATTTCCATAATATCGGAAATAAGAAAGATGTCAAGCCCAAACCGCCGGGCGGGGAACGCCGGGATTATCGAGAGAGGGGATCGCAGCCGACGGAGAACCGCCCGCCGCCGGCGACGGCCAGGGCGAGGGCGACCGTGAGCAGCGTGAGTTCGAGCGCGAATCCGCCGATGAACCCCTGCGGCCAGACCACCTTGGCGATGGCGACCGCCATCTCCACCACGAGCAGCGCGCCGACCAGCCGGGTGCCCAGGCCCAGGAGGAGCAGGACGGCGCCTCCGGCTTCGAGCGTGGCGACGGCGCGCCCGGTCAGGGCGGGGGACGGCAGGTGCACGGTGATCAAGAGCGCCTCGAACCGGCCCATGCCGCCGGCCCATTTCTCGTATCCGTAGGCGCCAAAGACCGCGGCCAGGATCACCCGCAGCAGGAGCAGCGCGAGGTCGATCCTGGCCGTGGCTCCGGAGCTCAGCCCCCCCGGGTGGGGCTCAGTCACTGTCCCCCAGATCGGGATCGTTCGCCTCGATCGCCTTGAGGAGATCCACCGCCATCTTTGAATCCAGACGCTTCACCACCTCATACTCGCGCATCGCGCCGTCCTTGTTGCCCATTGCCAGGTAGGTCCGGGCCAGGTACTCGTGGGCGTTCGGAAAATCCGGCTTCAGGCCGACGGCCTGCTGGTAGGCTTCAAGGGCGTTGTCGTACTGCTTGGTCTTGCGGTAGGCGTGCGCCAGGTTATTCCACGCCTCGACAAACTTCGGCTCGATGCGCACGGCCTGCTGAAAGGCGGCAATGGCCAGGTCCCACTTCTTCTCCTTCGTGTAGCCCTCCCCCTGATCGAAGAAGCTCTTCGCCTGGGGGTTGAGCTGGGTGGCCGGGTTGGACGATGCGGCGGGGCCGCCGCTATCGTGCGCGGAGACCCCGACGGCCGCCAGAGCGACGACGAGCAAACTGCCTGCGAGCGCGTGCATCCTCACTGTGGCACCTCACGGCTGTGCGGGGTTCGCCGGACGGCCGGCGATCGCCGCTGGTACCCTTACCTTGCCCGAAGACTGTCACAAGCGGATCACGGGTCGATCACAATTGGCCCACACCGATGCGGCCGCCGGGTCCGAAGCGGAGGAGGGACGGAGCGCGGCCGCGCGCTCCAGGCGGTGAGGCTCGCGGCAACGCTTCCGTGCCGACGTTTGGCCGCGCCGATCGGATCGTCGCCCCCCCGAAGGGGCGTCGTGGACCGTTAGGCCGAAGCGGCCGCGCGCACCTCCGCGAGCGCCTCGCGGGCGGCCTCCACCGTCCGGGCGACGTGCGCGCTCGAGTGGGCGGCAGAGAGGTACCACCGGCCGCCGGGGACGGGGCGTACGCCCCGGCGCAGCAGCGCCTCGGCGAAGCGGGCATACTTCGAAGCCCCTTCCCTCCGCGCCGCGTGCGGCTCGTCGATGGAGGGCCGGTCGGTGATCCACAGATGGAAGACGGGCCCCATCCCCTGGACGAGGACCGGCACCCCGGCTTCCGCCCCCGCCCGTCGAAGCCCCTCCATCAGTGCCTGCCCGGTCCGGGTGATCTGCTCGTACACCGCGCCCCCGTCGGCGGCGAGGGCCTGGAGCGTGGCGCGCGCCGCCGCCATCGTCGGGAGGTTGCCGTTGTAGGTCCCGCCGTGCAGCACCGCGCCGCTGCCGACCGGCTCCATGAGGTCTCGCCGCCCGCCGACCACGCTCAGCGGGAACCCGTTCGCGACCGCCTTGCCGAAGACCGTGAGGTCGGGCCGGATTCCGAGCAGCGACTGCGCCCCGCCGAGCGCGACCCGAAATCCGGTGATCACCTCGTCGAAGATCAGCACCGCGCCTTCGCGGTCGCACCACGCGCGGATCGCCTCGACGTAGCCTGGCCTGGGAAGGATCACCCCCGTGTTGCACAGGATGGGCTCGAGGATCACCGCGGCGATCTGCCCGCGGTACCGCTGGGCGGCGCCGGCGAGCGCCGCCGGGTCGTTCCAGGGAAGGACGACGACGTCCGCGAGCGCGGAGGCGGGCTGGCCCCCGGTCCCCGGGACGGCCGGCGCCGCCGGCGGTTCGTGGGGCTGCTCTCCGATGTAGATGGTGTCCAGCCAACCGTGGTAGTGCCCCTCGAATCGGGCGACCTTCCACCGCCCCGTGGCGGCGCGGGCGATGCGGAGCGCGGCGTGGACCGCCTCCGAGCCCGAGGAGCAGAACCGCATGACGTCCACCGACGGCACCGCCGCGGCGATGCGCTCCGCCACCTCGATCTCCAGCGGGTGCGACCCCCCAAAGACCAGGCCGTGATCGAGGGCCGCGGTGATCGCCTGGGTGACCCGGGGGTCGCCGTGGCCGAGGATGATCGGTCCCATCCCGCAGACGTAGTCGATGTACGTCCGCCCGTCGACGTCAACCAGCGTGGCCCCCTGCCCGCGGCTGAAGAAGAGCGGGGTGGGGCGCTCCGCCAGGCGAATGTTGCTGTTGACGCCCCCCGACAGCACCCGGCGGGCGCGCTGCAGGTATTCCGCGGACTTGGGGCTCTCCGCCATCAGGACGCTCCCTGGCGTGTCGTCGTTGCCCCTATCATACCCGGGGGCGCGCGGGCCGTCACCCGCCGCGGGCCGGGCCGGCGCGCCGAGCGGGATTGACGAGCGCCGGAGCGGTTCAGCGCGTTATACTGGAGCGAGCGGCGATGGCCAGCCCGGCGGGTAAAACGAGTGGCGAGGGTGTCGGGCGTGATCGAGTTCGGACTCGACTCGCACGCGATCAACCGATGAGGGGACAGGGGATCGCGGATCGACGGGCCCGGATCGGGTGGCGTCCGTTGGCGTGGTGCCTCGTCATGCTCTCGGTCGCGTTCGTCGCGGCCGCCACCCGATCGGGCAGCGCGCAGGATGCGGGGGAGTTGTACCAGGCGACCGCCATCGTCACGGGCACCGACATGCGCAGCCGCCCGACCGGATTCGCGCAATGCCTGCGCGAGGTTCTGGTGAAAGTCTCGGGCGAGCCGCGGCTGCATGACGATCCGCGGGTCTCCGAACTGGCCGCGCACGCGGATGCGCTGGTCGCATCTTTTGACTACGTGGATCTGGATGCCGCGGTGAAGATTCACGACGACCAGGGCACGTACGATCGGCCGCACAGCCTCACCGTGCATTTCGACCCGGCGCGGATCGACAAGGCGCTGGCGGATCTGGGCGAACGGCCCTGGCGCGGCGAGCGGCCGGTGGTGGTGCCGGTGCTGACGGTGCGCGGCTTCACCGCGTCCTATCTGCTGAGCGCGGAGAGTCCTGCCGGCGCCGAGCAGCGCGCCGCCTTCGCCAGCGTGGCCGGCGACTTCGGCATGCAGCTGCGCATTCCGACCGAAGCCGAGTTCGTCGCCTGGGGCGTGACCTTGGGGCGGTTTCCTTCCCCTCCGGCTGCGCCCTCGCCGGGCCAAGCGCGTGTCGCCGGCACGTTGGAGTTTCAGCGGGCCTTGCCCGGTTGGGTGGGGGCGTGGAGAATGCGCTGGCACGGGGTCGAATACGCGTGGGGGATCAGCGGCGTGAACTACGACGAGGCGTTTCGCGATGTCATCCGCGGTATCGTGCGGGTCGCATCCGGCCACGGTCGGCCGGATTGAGCGGCGCCACCATAAATTCACCGGAAGCCGTCATCCGCGCGGCCGCGCAGCCACGATGCGCTCGGAGTGTGGCGGGCGGACCCGTCCGATGCGTACGATGCTCGACGATGCGCCGAAGGAGCGGGTCGCTCATCCGGCATCATCGGTGGCCGGGACGGCACTCAGCCACAGTGGAGGTGGGATCGGGATGCGCGCACGATGTCGAGGGCTGCTCGTTATCGGCTTCATCGTCTTCCTCGTGGCGGGGGCGGGCGCCGCGCTCGGGCTCGCCGCTCCCGCGCTGCAGGGGGACCCCCAAGCCGTCGCCGAGGTGCAGGCGGCGTTTCAAAAATTCGCGGCGGCGCCGACCTGGCGGGCGCGCATCGCTTCGGGCGGAGGTCGGACGCAGACGATGGATTTTGCCGCCCCCGACCGCTATCATATGCTCTTGCCGGGGAGCACCTCCTCGGAGATGTTCGTCATCGGCCACAGTTCCTGGATGCGGGTCGAAGGCAAATGCCAGAAGATCCCGGGGTCGCTGCCCTTCACCAATCCGCGCGAAGCGATCGATGCCGGAAGTGACACCAAGATCGCCGTCACCAAGGGCGGCGCCGAGACGGTGGAAGGCACCCCCACGCGGACCTACATGATGACCGTCGACTCCCAGGGGACGCAGCTCCAGGAAAAGCTCTACGTCGCCGCCGACACCGGATTGCCGCGCCGGATCGAAGTCCGTTCGCCCGGTGGTGGGACGACCACGATCGACTACGTGGATTACGGGGCGGCGATTACGATCGCCGACCCACCGTGCTAGCGGTGGGCGGGGCCGACGGGGCCGATCGCGACAGATCCCACGCCGCCATCCCGGCGAGGACGACCACCGGCAGGACGACCGACCAAAAGCCCCAGCGCTGCTGCGAAAACCCGCCGACCAGCGCCCCCGCGACGTAGGCCGCCCAAATCCCGGTGAGCAGGGACAACGTCCCCTTGGAGGGAGGCGGGGCGTCGGCCGCGGGCCGCGATCGTCGCGCCCGCCGGGCCAGGATCTCTGTGACCGTGTCGACGGCCAGGCTGGTTAGCGTCCCGGTGACGTACGTCGTGGAGATCCGCTGCTCGCCCACGCGGCGCACCGCGGCGCTCTGCGCGCCCATCGCCGCACTGAGCAGCGCGATCAACGGAAGCGCGGTGGGGACGGGGATGATGCTCCCGGGCTGTGGATGCCGGAGGGGCACCCAGACGGCCAATCCCAGGAGCAGACAGGCGCCCTCCACGCCGAACACGCTCCCCAACCGCCGCCGCCCGCGCAGGAGCAGCGCGCCCCCGGCCGCTCCGCCGACGAACGCCGCGATGGCGAGCAGCGCGCGCACCATCCCCAGCCAGCGCTCCTGGCCGATGGCGATCCCGAGGAGGACGGTATTGCCGGTCATGTTGGCGGTGAAGATGCCCAGCGCGAGGTAGCTGATCGCGTCCAGGTAGCCGGCCGAGCCGCCCAGGAGCAGCACCAGGCGGCGTCGGGGGATGACGGGCGGGGTGCCGTCGATGCGCACGCGGTCCGACCGGGCGTCCGCCCTACCGCGGCGCGACCGCGATCGTGCAGCGGGTCGTGTGCGTCGCAACGCCGCCGGGCGCCAGTTCGACCGGCCGACAGATCAGCAGCACCGCGCCCTGAAAGTTCCGCTCAAACCCACCCTCGGAGTTGGAGATCGTAAACAGCGGAAACGTCCAGATCGCCGCGGGCTCGGGGAGTTCGAAGCCGAGCCGCAACCCCGACCATGCCTCTTCCACCGTGACCCGCCCGGCCGGCGGGAGCGTGCCGAGCTCGTGCAGGGAGGACCGCGCTCCCCCCGCCTCCACCCACACATCCTCCGGCCCCCCGAACACCCCGATTCCCCACTCCTCAATCGCCAGCGCGCGCAGCGGCGCCGAGCCCTCCCACCGCAGCTGCGCGGCGTGGAGCAGCCCGTGCCGGCCCGCCAGCGCCTCGAGGGTGCGGTCCGCAACGATCCGCCCGCCCGCCGCGTCCTCCTCCCGGTGCAGGCGGACGGCGGCGCGCCCGTCCGTTTGGTCGAGGTCCCAGGCATAGGCGCCGCCGGCGAGGCCTCCCAGGTCGTCCTCCTCGCCGCGCCAGCACTGCTCCAGCGTGGTGCCCGGCGGGACCAGGCGCATCCGCAGGCTGGGGCGGCGGGTGCGATCGTAGATCAGGAACCGTTCCAGGCCCGGCTGCTTCACCCGCACCGCGGCCGTGTGAATCGTTTCGGGGTCTCCGGCCACCTCCCGCGCGGTGCCGGCTTCGACCGCGCTGAGGAGGTCCGCGTGATAGCGCTCGCGGCGGCGGGTGAGCACGTTCCCGAGGTGGCGGCGCGCGGGCCGGTAGTCCCACTCCACCACGCTTCCACCGCGCCCCGGATCGACGGTCAGCACCAGCACGTCGGTCGCCAGCCGCACCTCGGTCCGGCCGTCGCCGTCCAGGTCGGCGGCTTCGCCGATCGCGTGCGCTCCGGGATGTCGGGCCGCATCCGCGGCGGACTCGGCGGCGACGAGGTGACTGAAGGCGGCGCCGCGGATGTGCGGGAGGTAGACGCCCCCGAAGACCCCATGCCAGTACGGACAGTTGCACTCTCCCGCCCAGAGGTCCTCGAGCGCCCGCGCGCGGGCCTGCCCGGGCCGCATGGCGGCGACCTTCCCGCCGGCCCGCAGGGCCAGGTGGTGCAGCGTGTTGGCCTCGGCGTATTTCACGAGGAAGTGCCGCCAGAACCCCCCGCGGACGAACGGGAGCACCTCCGCCCAGGGGCTGTTTGCGAGCTCGTGCTTGAGGTGCGACAGGCGCGCGGCCCGGACCGTGGGGAGCGCCCACTCCGCCATCTCGTCGTACGTGCCGGTGGGGAGGTAAATTCGCCCCGCGGGCTCCCGCGACCGGCGGTACTCGCCGGGCGGGACGACCTCGATCCAGGGCGTCGCCTCCAGCACCGCAAAGAAGCGGTCGATCCAGCCGTGCTCCCAACAGTGCGCGTAGGTCCCCGGCCAGAGACCGAATTTCTCCCCGTCGTCCCCCATCACCGCGAGGTCGAGTGCGGCGGGGCGGCCGTCGGGGTGGTGATCGCTGTCCGCGATCGTCCGCAGGTACGCGATTACGTCCTCAACCGGCGCCCACGGGACGAGGTAACGAAGGCGCTTCAGGCTGGGGAAGATGGCGAGCGGCACGCCGTCGTCTTCGGTCACGTAGTAGCCCAGCAGCTGCGGTTCGTCGAGGCCGACGGCGTTAAAATGCGCATCGTCCACGATCGTGTACCGCACCCCCGCTTCGCCGAGCGGCCGGGCCAGGTGCGGCTCCCACACCCGCTCGGCGAGCCAGAGGCCTTCCGCCGCGGCGCCGAACTCTGCGGCGATCGCCCGCGTCAGCTTCTCGATCTGGCCGCGCTTGTCCGCGTCCGGGATGATGGCGAGGATCGGTTCGTAGTAGCCGCCGGTCAGCACCTCCACCTGCCCGCGCGCCGCCAGCCCCCGCACCCGGTCGAGCAGCTCGGGGCGGTGCGGCCTGAGCCAGTCGAGGAGGGGTCCGGAGTAGTGGAGGGCCAGGCGGATCGCCGGGTGACGTTCGAGCGCCGCGATCATCGGCGCGTACGCGCGGTCCGTCGCCTCGGCGAAGACGTGATCGAAGTTGCCGACCGGCTGGTGGTTGTGGATGGCGAGCGACAGAACGACCGGATGCATGGCGCGGTCAGCCGGCCTCTCCGCCTCCGCCGGCGCCGGCGGGACTGAGGGCGAGCACGCTGCCCGCCGGCATGTACACGAACACCAGCAGGAGGCCGACCGCCACCAGCCCGAGGCCGAGGAGGAAGATACCGTGGATCCCCTGAGCCAGCGCCTGGCGGAACGCCTCGTGGCCCCCGGCGGGAAGATGGGCCTGGACGCTGGCGTCGAGGGCCACCTGCGGATCCGTGATCCGCGGGATCCCCGACCCCGCCGTGTCGGCGAGGGCCTGGACGCGCCGCGTCAGCACCCCGACCAGCACCGCGCCCTGCACGCTGACCCCGATCGCGCTCCCGATGTTGCGGGAGAAGATGCTGACCGAGGTGGCGATCCCGCGCAGCTCGCGCCCGACCGCGTTCTGCATGGAGATCATGAACATCGTCGCGGTGAGGCCCATGCCGGCGCCGAGGACGACCATGGGGACGAAGACCCGCTGCACCGAGGTCTCGGCGGTGAGGCGGGCGAGGAGCGCAAACCCCGTGACCATCAGGACCATGCCGGCCATCATCACCGGCCGGTACCCCCACCGAAGCGCCACCCGGCCGCCGGCGATGCTCGCGAAGGTCCAACTGAGCATGAACGGGATCAGCACCGCGCCGGCGGTCGTGGCGCTCGTCCCGATCACGCCCTGGACGAACAGCGGGATGTACACCACCGCGCCGAACATGCTCGCGCCGAGCAGGAATCCGCCGACCGACCCCACCGCGACGACGCGATCGTCGAACAGCATCAACGGAAGGAATGGATGCCGGGCCCGCCGTTCGACGCGGACGAAGAGCAGCGCGAGCGCCGCGCAGACCGCCGCCAGCCCCACCGCCGGGGGCGACCACCAGGGGAAGGCCTGCCCGCCCCAGAGCAGGAGCAGCAGGAGCGCGACCGCGGCGCCGGTGAGGATGCCGATGCCGGGGAAATCGATGCCGCCCGGCCGCCGCGTCACCGGGTCGACGAACGAGATCGTGATGATCGTCGTGGCGATGAGGCCGGCCGGGACGTTCAGGAAGAAGATCCACCGCCAGTTGGCGTGGTCGGCCAGGAACCCGCCGAGGAGCGGGCCGACGACCGCGGCGATTCCCCAGACGCCGCTGAAGATTCCCTGGATCCGCAGGCGCTGCTCCAGCGGGAACAAGTCGGCGACGATCGTGAGCGCGATCGGCAGCACCGCCCCACCGCCGACCCCCTGCAGCAGCCGGAACACCACCAGCTGTCCCATCGTGTGGGACAGCCCGCAGAGGACCGATGCCCCGATGAACCAGAGGATGCCAGTGAGGTAAATCCGCTTCCGGCCGTAAAGGTCGGCGAGCCGGCCGAAGATCGGGGTGGTGGTGACAAACGCCAGCTGGTAGGCGGCGAACACCCAGGAGTACAGCGCCAGGCCGCCGAGCGCCCGCGTGATGCTCGGCATCGCCGTGCCCACCGCGGTCTGGTCGATGGCGGCGAGGAACATCCCCAACATCGCCGCGACGGTGATGACATTCCGGCGATTCACGACAGCCCCCATCCCAGCCGTCCGGGGATCATGATCCCGCGGGGATCGTATTGCTCGCGCAGCCTCCGCATCAGCTCGATCCCGCCCGGCGGGGCCCCCCACAGCGGCAACCGCGGCTTGAGGGCCAGGGGCGCCGCCTCCACGACGGCGTATCCGCCGACCGCGCCGGCGATCGCCCCCAGCGATTCGACGAGGGCGGGGCCGTCCCCGGCGGCGCAGGCGGCGTA
>DATEHM010000085.1:0-6861 GCA_035279545.1 bacterium
TCCATCAGGGCGCTCACCTCGGGCTCCGGGCTGGCCTTCGCAAACGCGACCGCCGCTTCGATCTCCTCGGCCACCGCCGCCTCCAGCGCCCCGGCCTGTTCGGCCGAAAGGATCCCGCGCGCGATCAAATCCCGCTGAAGCCGCTCGATGGGATCGCGGGCGCGCCAGACCTCGACTTCGGCCTTGTCGCGGTAGTTGAGCGGATCGCCCACGTGATGGCCAAAGAACCGGTAGGTGGTGCACACGACCAGCGACGGTCCCGCTCCCGCCCGGGCGCGCGACCCGGCCTCGGACACCGCCCGATGCACGGCCAGCGCGTCCATCCCGTCGCAACTCACGCCCGGGAACCCGTAGGCCATCGCCCGAACCGCCGGATCGGGGATCGACGTGAACTTGTCCGCGCGCGCCGACATCGCGTACTGGTTGTTCTCGCAGATGTAGACGACCGGGAGCTTCCAGATCGCCGCGAGGTTGGCGGATTCGTGCAGGATGCCCTGGTTGAGGGCGCCGTCGCCGAAGAAGCAGAGGGTCACGTCCTCACGCTGCGCCAGCTGGGCGGCCAACGCCGCGCCGGTCGCCAGGCCGATGCCCCCGCCGACGATCCCGTTCGCGCCCAGGATCCCGGCGTCTACGTCGGCGATGTGCATCGACCCGCCCTTGCCTTTGCAGTATCCGGTGGCCTTGCCCAGCAGCTCGGCCATCATCCGGCGCGGATCCCCGCCCTTGGCCAGGCAGTGCCCGTGGCCGCGGTGAGTACTGGTGATACGGTCGGCGGGGCGGAGCGCGGCGCAGGCGCCCACCGCCACGGCCTCCATCCCAATGTAGGGGTGGGTCGATCCGCGCATCGCCCCCTCCCGGTAGAGTTCCAGGGCCCGCAGATCGAACTGCCGGATCGTGCGCATCGTCCGGAGCATGCTCACGAGTTGGTCGGGGCTCAGTACCGCGGGGATCTCGCTCAGCATCTCTCCCTCTCCCCTCTCGGAGCGGACCGGGGGTTACGGCTCGGTCGCCGGCCCCCGCCCTTTCGCCTCTTCCTCGAGCCCGACGGAAAACGACCGGTCGAGCAGCGACTGGGGAAAGGCGCGGAAGGCCAGGTGGGTGTTCGTCCGAACGATCCCCGGGATCTCCCCCATCTTGCCGGTGACGATCTCGGCGAGATCGTCGTACTCCTTGAGCCGCAGGACGGCGATGATGTCGCAGTCTCCGGTGACCGAGTACACCTCCTCGACCCCGGGGATCTCCGCCATTCTTCGTGCGACATCCTGCATGCGCCGCCGCTCGGCCTGGATCATCACGAACGCCGTGAACATCCGTCACCTCCATGCGCCCGGCGCCACGTCTTCTGTCCGTTCGCGGCCTCCCGGGGAAACTCTTGCTTGCTTGCCCGCCCGCCCCGCCTGGTGCGCGGGATGCGGCAGGGATCTCCCCCTTCGGGCGCTACGCGGCCAGCCGGGTCGCCAGCGCCAGGTACGCCGCGGTCTGCACCACGAGGTCCACGATCGCCACCGATTCGTTGGGGCCGTGGGCGTGGTGCCGCGAGGGATCGCTCTCGGGGTCGGTGGGCACGAAGCCGTATGCGGGCACCCCCAGTTCCCGGACGAACCGGCAGCAACGCCGCCGCGGAGGTCTCGTTGCCGGTGGGCATCACGCCGGTGTTCGTCGTGTCGATCCGGACGAGATCGCGGGCCAGCGCGACGATCTCATCCCGGTGTCGATCGGCGACCCCGGCGGACGTCGGAGCGGGGCATGCACACCCATTCTACGGCGCCGCCGTTCGGCCCTGGCAAGGCGCTCCGCACGCCTTTCCCGGGCGGAGGGGTCCGGCAGGAGAGGATCCGAACCGTTCCCGCGGGAAACAGGATAGGCAATGGTCCTGCTGATCGTCCTCGTCGCGCTGAGCTTCGACTTCCTCAATGGCTTCCACGACGCCGCGAATTCGATCGCCACCGTGGTCAGCACACGTGTCCTCAGCCCCCGCCGTGCGGTCGTCTGGGCGGCCTTCTTCAACTTCGTGGCGGCGTTCGGGATCAGCTTGAACGTGGCGACGACGATCGGGAAAGGAATCGTCGACCCGCGGGCGATCACCAACCTCGTCATCCTGGCGGGCCTGTTGGGGGGGATCGTCTGGGATCTTGTCACCTGGTACTGCGGGCTGCCGATCTCATCGTCTCACGCCCTGATCGGCGGCCTGATCGGATCCGCGGTCGTGGCGGGCGGGCCGGGCGTCCTGGTGTGGAGCGGCATCCAGAAGACCCTCCTCTTCATCGTGCTGTCCCCGGTGATCGGCCTGGTGCTCGGGTTCACGCTGATGCTGATCGTCCTGTGGATCTTCCAAAAGGGCACGCCGTATCGGGTCGACCGGATGTTTCGCCGGCTCCAACTCGCGTCGTCCGCGCTGGTGAGTCTCGGGCACGGGACCAACGATGCGCAGAAGACGATGGGGGTCATCGCGGCGCTCCTCTTCGCGAATGGCTACCTGGGGCCCAGGTTCTTCATTCCGACGTGGGTCGTACTCGTGGCCACCGCGACGATCGCCGCCGGCACCCTCGCCGGTGGATGGCGGATCGTCAAGACGATGGGTATGAAGATCACCAAGCTCGAGCCCGTGGGGGGATTCTGCACGGAGACGGCCGCGGCGCTGTCGATCCTGGGGGCGTCGTTCGGGGGCATCCCCGTCTCCACCACCCACACCATTTCGGGTGCGATCATGGGCGTGGGGGCGACGAAGCGCCTCTCCGCGGTCAGGTGGGGGGTGGCGACGCGCATCATCTGGGCGTGGGTGGTGACGATCCCCGCGGCGGCGGCCGTGGCCGCGATCGCCCATGTCGCCCTGAAGGCGTTCCTCAGGTAACTCGCGGAGGGGACGTATGAGGCTGCGACTGTTCCCGAAAGAGGAGAGCTTCTTCGACCTGTTCAACCAGGCGGCGGACAACATCCGGCAGGGAGCCCGGATGCTGCGGGATCTCCTGGACGACTACCGGGACGTAGAGCCCCGCGCCGTCGCGATCAAGGCGGTGGAGGACAAGGGCGACGAGATCACCCACATGATCATCGATCGGCTCAACCGCACCTTCGTCACCCCCCTCGACCGGGAGGACATCTACGACCTGGCCAAGCAGCTGGACAACGTGCTGGATTGGATCGAGGCCGCGTCGGCGCGGATGGCCGTCTACCGGATCCCCCGGCCGACCGGCGCGGCGCAGGAGATGGGGCATATCATCGCCAACCTCGGCGAGGCGCTCGTGGAGGCGATCGCCAACCTGAAGAAGCTGGATCGGATCGATGGGCCCGTCCAAGAGATCCACCGTCTGGAAAACCTCGCCGATCACGTCCAGCGGATCGCCACGGCGGCGTTGTTCGTCGGGGGGCAGGACGCGATCGACGTGATCAAGTGGAAGGAGATCTATGAAACGCTGGAGGAAGCGACCGACCAGGGCGAAGACGTCGCGAACGTCCTGGAGGGGATCCGCACCAAACACGCGTGATCTCCATCCCGGCGCCCCCGCTCAGGCCTGGGGGTCGAGGAGGACCTTGATCGATTCCCCGGCCGCGGTCTTGCGAAACCCCTCCTCCCACGCCGCGATCGGCAGCACGTCCGAGATGAGCGGCCCGGCCTTAACGCGGCCCTGGGAGAGCAGGGCGAGGGCCCGGGGCCACGACATCAGGGAGGATCCGTAGGTCCCGACGACGTCCAGCTCGTGCATGGCCACCCGCTCGTAGTCGCATTCGATCCGCCGCCCCATCAGCCCCACCTGCACCAAGGTCCCGATGCGCCGCACCGCCCCGAGGCAGGCGTCCAGCGACCGGGAAGCCCCCGCGCACTCGAACGCCACGTCCACCCCGGCCCCGCGGGTCCACTCCCCCACCGCCTCCGGGAAATCTGCGACGTCGACATCCACCGTCACCTCGGCCCCGAGCCGGCGGGCCAACTCCAGCCGCCGCCCATCTCGGGCGGTTCCCGCGGCGATGACCCGTCCGCCCTCCGCTCGGGCCACCTGGAGCACGAGGAGGCCGATCGGTCCGACCCCGCTCACCAGGACGGTGTCGCCGGCCGTCACGCGCGATCGCTCGATCACGGCGTGAACCGCCACCGCCAGCGGCTCGGCCAGGGCCGCGTGCCGCAGGTCGACGCCGTGCGGGATCGGGTGGACCATGTCGGCCGGCACGACGATGTAACGGGTGAACGCTCCGTCCACCCCGTGTCCGATGGAAAGCCGGCGCTCGCACATCAGGATGTTGCCGGTCAGACAGTACCGGCAGCGGCCGCACCGCACGGCCGCCGTCGCGGCCACGACGGGATCGCCGGGGGCCATCCCCTCGACGCCGGGGCCGACCCGATCGATCCGGCCGCTAAACTCATGCCCGAGAATGACGGGCGGCCGGCTGGGGAACTCCTCGCGGAAGATGTGGATGTCGGTCCCGCAGATCCCCGCCGCGGCGACCGCGATCCGGACCTGCCCGGGACCCGGCTCGGGCTCCGGAACGTCCCGCAACTCGACGTGACCCGCCCCGCGCGCGGTCTTCATGACCGCCTTCATCGCATGCCTCCTCCGCCCCGTTCTGCGCCCGGCGCGCCGCCCGCGGGGCGCACGGCCTGCGGGGGAATCGCCGCCCCGGGCGCCGCCAGCCGGCGCACCGCGCGCGCGTACTCCGCCACCCGGTCCGCCTGTTCATCGGGGGGCCATCCCAGCTCGTCCCCCATCAGCGCCGCCACCTGCGATGCGATCTCCGCCCCCTGCCGGGGGAGCAGATGCGCGAGGCGCGTCCGTCGGAGCAGCACATCCTCGAGCGTCCCGGCCATCTCGTGCCGGGCCGCTACCACCACCTCCGCGCCGATGTGGGGGCACGCCTCCACCAGCGGCGTGCCGAGCGCCGGGCGCTCCGCGACCAGGTCGCACACCCGCGCCGCCTCGGTCCCATAGGTCCGGATCAGGTGCAGCACCGTTCGCCGCGGCAGCCGCAGCCGCCGGGCGCGGTCCCGCAGAGCCGGCAGCGCCTGACGCAATCCGGCGGCCCCGACCAGAGGCAGCGTGCGGGTGGGGGACGGCGTCCCCGCCCGCCGGCCGGTCGCCGCGTTCATCACGTCCTCGGCCATCCGACGATAGGTGGTGAGCTTCCCGCCGATGATCGAGTAGAACCCCTCCGCCGACCGCACCACCTCGTGGCGCCGCGAGAGGCGCGCGCTCGGCCGGGCCCCCAGGCTCACCAGCGGCCGCAGGCTGGCGAACGCCCCGAGAATCTCGCGGGCATGGAGGGGGACGGTGAGAAAGCGGGAGGCGTGGCCGAGCAGGTACGCGACGTCGTCCCGCGCCACATCCGGCTCGTCGTCGGCGCGGCGCCATTCGGTGTCGGTGGTCCCCAGCAGGAGCGCGCCCTGCCACGGCACCACGAACGCGATCCGCCCGTCATCCGTCTCCGGCAGCACGAGGGCCGCCCGGTGCATCCCCAGGCGCGCGTTGCTGAGGACGAGGTGCACGCCTTTGGCCCGCCGGATCCGAAACGTCGGGGGGGCGGCCAGGCCCGCCACCGCCTCCGCCCAGACCCCCGCCGCGTTGATCGTCGTCCGCGCGGAGACGACGAAGCGGGCGCCGCTGCGGCGGTCAACAACATCCGCGCCGGCGCAGCGGCCGGCCTCGGCCCGCACGCCGACGGCCTCCGCGTAGTTGACGACCACGGCCCCGTGCGATACCGCCGTCCGCAGCACCGTGAGCGTGAGCCGCGCGTCGTCGGTCTGGGCGTCGTAGTAGAGAAAGGCGCAGCGCATCCCGTCCCGCCGCAGCGCGGGCACGAGCGCGGACGCATCCGCCGGCGCCAGGCGGCGGTGGCCCCGCAGTCTGTCGCGGCCCCCCAGGCGGTCGTACGCCCACAATCCGAACGCCAGGCCGAGGGGGAGACCCGCCCGCAGCGGGCGCGGGAAGGACAGGCCGAGCGGACGCACCGACCCGCGGTAGAGGGGGAGCACAAACGGCAGGGGCCGGACCAAGTAGGGCGCGTTCCGGAGGAGCCGATTTTGTTCCTCCAGGCCCTCCCGCACCTGGGCGATGTCCAGCATCGGCAGGTAGCGGAGGCCGCCGTGGATGAGCTTGGTCGACCCGCTGCTGGTCCCCTGGGCGAAATCGCCGCGCTCGATCAGGGCGACCGACAGCCCGCGGGCGGCCGCCTCACAGGCGACGCCGGCGCCGGTGATGCCACCGCCGATCACCAGGACGTCGAAGGCTCCGCCGCGCAGCCGCGTCAGGTGCGCGGCGCGCACCATCACGTCGCCTCGGCCAGCCGCCGCACGGCCCCCAGCAACACGGCGGCGCCGCGGGCGCAGTCATCCTTGGGCGTCCATTCCGCCTCGTTGTGGCTGAGCCCGCCGGCGCTCGGCACGAAGATCATCCCGGCGGGATACCGGTCCGCCACATATTTCGCGTCGTGGCCCGCGCCCGCCCACAGCCGACGAATCGAGTACCCGAGTTCACGTGCGGAGGCGGCCACCGCGCCGGTCACGGCGCGATGAAACGGGGTGGGGGGGCTTCGCCAGAATTCCGAGGCGCGAACCTCCACCCCGTCGCCCCCGGCGACCGCATCGCACAGTGCCGCGAGCCCGCGCACCGCGGAGTTCAGGACCTCCGGGCTGCGGGCCCGCATGTCCGTCGTCACCCGCACGGCGCCGGGCACGACGTTGATCGTGTTGGGGATCACCTCGATCCGGCCCGCGGTCGTGCGCACCCCGGGCAATTCGGCGGTGAGGGCCCTGAGCCCCAGGATGATGCGGCTCGCCGCAACCAACGCGTCCCGGCGATCCTCCACCGGGGTGGGTCCGGCGTGGGCCGCCCGGCCGGTCACCTCCACCCACCCCCAGGCGATCCCCTCCAC
>DATEHM010000086.1:0-21678 GCA_035279545.1 bacterium
GTTCGAATGTCATTTCTCGGACACACACCTAGCCGCGGGCAGGCGCGCGCGCCCCGGTGTGCGCGCGGCGCCGCGGTGCGCGCGGGCACGCCCGGGGGCTAGGCAAAGAGCTTGAGGTAGTCCTCCCGAATCGGATAGAAGACATCCAGCACCAGCGCGCCGCCGCGGCCCGCCCGGCCGCTGTGCTGAATACCTCCCGGGATCACGTAGGTATCTCCAGGGCGGAGCGTCCGCCGCTCGTCGCCGATCTGCATCTCCAGTTCGCCCTCGATGATCAGGCCGAGTTGTTCGTGATGGTGGGAGTGGAGCGGGACCTCCCCTTCCGGAACGAACTCCACATAGTTCAGCATCACGTGGTCTCCCGCCAGGGGCTTGATCGTCACCCCCTTCGCGACTTCCTTTCCCCGGAGCTGCTTGATCGAGGTGATGATCTGCTTGGTCGGCATCGGATCCCTCCGGGCCGACCCCTTCCCCGAACGGGCTCGGCCGGCTGCAAGATTTCGCCCCGTCCGCGCAGGCTTCCCGCCGGCTGGGGCGCCGGGGTTTGGATCGGGTGCATCGTGGGTATAATAGTAGCCAGCGGACAAGCACCGCCCGGGCGACCGGGCGAGGAGGTGCACATCGTGGTCTTTCTGTTGCTGGGTTTGCTGATCCTCGTGGCCACCGGGCACCTGTTCCTGCACTGATCGCCCGCATGATCGCGAGGAGCTGATGAGGTTCATCATGCGTTGGCCGAGTCGAACCGTTCACGCGCTCGCCCTGGGCGCCGGCGCCGCCCTGATCCTCCAGGGGCTCGCGCTGCCCGCGCCCGCCCAGCCGCCGCCGGCCCAGACCGCCGCTGACACACAGACGGTGACGGTCACGCTGGCCCGCGGGATCAAAGATACCAGCTCCATCTTCGGATCCGGCCTGGTCACGCCGGTCGATCCGACGACGAGCTTTGTGGACACGGATCTCCCCTACGCGATCGTCAAGGTGAAGCCGCTCCCCCCGGACGCCGATGTGACGTTACGCCTCGCGGATCCAGGCGGGCCGGCGTACACGATCAACGCGAGGATCCCCTCCCATCGAGGGAATCCCAAAGAGTTCGATGTCGCCCTGCCGATGTACATCCTGGGTACCGACCTGGAGGACCGCTTCGGCACCTGGCACCTCGACGTCACGTTCAACGGGCAACCTCGGGGTGACACCGCGTTTCAATGGGGACCCGCCTCCCCGATTCAGCTGTCCAAGATCAAGGACCTCGTCGATCAAAATCCCATGAGCGCGGACCTTCACTGGCGATACGGCGCCGCGCTGGCCCTGCTTCACCACGACCAGGAGGCGATCCGCGAGCTGCAGGGCGCGATCCAGCTCGACCGGAACTACGCGCTCTACTACATCACCCTCGGACGGGTGTACGAGCGGGAAGGGCGCACCGCCGACGCGATGCGGAGTTTCCAAACCGCTTTGGCGCTTCACGGCTCCTACTACGATACGGTATACTCGGGGTGGGCGAAGGCGCACCTGACCCGCTTGCAGGCCCGCTAGCGCCGGCGGCGGCCGCGTCGACGCCGGCGGAGGATCGCCGCGCACCCCATCTACCTCAGGACCCTGTGCTTCATCCGCGACGGTGATCGCGTCCTGCTCCTCCGCCGCACCAAACCCCCCAACGACGGGCTGTACAACGCGCCCGGCGGGAAGATCGAGCCGCACGAGGACCCGTACGAGTCATGCCTCAGGGAAGTCCATGAGGAAACCGGGATCCGGCTCCCCGGGGCGTCCCTCCGGGGAATCCTCACCGTCGTCGTCCAGGAAACCGGCGGCCAGTGGGTGCTGTTCGTGTTCGTCGCCGATCGACCGACCGGCCCCGCGGACCCCGTGGCGACGAACGAGGGCGATCTGCGGTGGGTCTCCCTCGCTGAGCTCTCCACCCTTCCCGTGGTCTCGGACATCCCGCTGATGCTTCCCCACATCCTGGCGCCCCAGGGCGGGCTGCTCATGGGAAAGGTTCGCGCGTTGAACGACGACGCCGACAGCATCGTCGATTACGAATTCCGCACCGCGTGAGGCGCCCGCCGCGGGCCCGGCGTCGCGCAAGCCGCCCGCGCCGCCTTGACCCCCTTTTCGGGTCCGTCTACAATCGAGTCGGTGGAAGATTTCGGTACCGTTCTCCCGAAGGAGGATCGCCATGGCGCAGGCCACGCCGACCCCGAGCATCCAGCGGAAAGGTTACGCCCACCCCGAAGTTCTGGTCACCGCCGATTGGGTCGCGGAGCACGCTCGCGATCCCAAGGCCCGCATCCTGGAGTCCAACGAAGACATCCTCCTCTACGACATCGGCCACATCCTGGGTGCGCTCAAGATCGACTGGCACACGGACCTCCGAGACCCGCTGGTGCGCGACTACCTCGATCGGTCGGCGTTCGCCGGCCTCATGTCGAAGCTCGGGATCGCCGGGGACACCACCATCGTGTTCTACGGGGATAAGAACAATTGGTGGGCGTCCAATCACCCGGACTGGCGGGTGATGGACGGCGGCCGGAAAAAGTGGGAGACCGATCGCCGCCCGCTGGTCAAGGACGTCCCCTCGTATCCGCAGACCCAATACGCGGCGCCCGACCGAACCGACGCGGCGATCCGCGTCTTCCGGGAGGACGTGCTGCGCCACCTCAAGGACCACCAGCCGCTGACCGACGTCCGGTCGCCGCGGGAGTACCGTGGAGAGCTGCTGCACAACGAATCGGCCGAAGAGGGCCTCGTCTTCGGCGAGCGCGCGGTTCGGCCCGCCGGCGCGTAACCAGGCGCCTAGAGGAGACGCATGCCCGAAGACGTGCTGGTGGTTCCGCGCGCCCGATTGTTCCCCGCCGGCGGCTTTCACGGCTTCTCCACCGAGGCGGTCCCCGGATATCTCGCGGTGATCACGGCGCACGCCCACTTCGCCCCGCGGGCGCGGGTCGAGGACGATCCCAGCCTGAAGCAGATCATCCCCTACGTCGTCCTCCGGCATCGCGAGACCATCTTCCTCGTCCGGCGGACCCGCGGAGGATCGGAAGCCCGGCTCCGGGAGAAGCTCTCCGTCGGCTTGGGCGGTCACATCAACCCGGAGGACGTCGGGGACGCTGTCGACCCCGTGGAGGCGGGGATGCGCCGCGAACTCGCTGAGGAGGTTGAGGTCCCCGCCGGCTGGCAGGCGCGGCCGGTCGGCGTCATCAATGACGACATCGAGCCGGTGGGCCGGGTGCACTTCGGGCTCGTCTACGTCGCGGATCTGCCCGCCCCCGACGTGCGGGTGCGCGAGACGACCAAACTGGCGGGGGCGTTTGCCGCGCTGCACGAGATCCGGGCGGCGTACGACCGGCTGGAAACCTGGTCGCAGTTCATCGTCGACGCGATCGACCTGCGCGGGATCTAACCCATGCCGGTCTTTGCCTCGCCGAGGCCCGGCCGGGCGGGCGGCACGGCGCGGGCCCACCGGGGATAGCCGTGGCGATCCACCTCCCCGAGGCCGAGGGGATCCACCTCGCCCGCACCCTGGAGTCCGGCCAGGCGTTCCGGTGGCGGTGGGAGCCCGCCGAAAGCGGTCCGGCGGCGGTCGGGGTGATCGGCGGCCAGGTGCTTCGGATCCGGCAGGATGAGCGCGGACTGTGGCTCCTCTCCCCTCCCACGGGCGCGGCGCGGCGGGGGCTGCGGTCCTATCTGGGACTCCTCACGGGCCCCGGCCGACTGATCGGCGTGGAAGCGGCGCTGGCGCGGGATCCGACGCTCTCGTGGGTGCTCCCGCACACCCGCGGAATCGCCGTCCTCGCGCAGGATCCGTGGGAAGTGCTGGTCTCGTTCATCATCTCCGCGAACAACAACATCCCGAAGATCCGCCAGTCGATCGAACGTCTCGCGCGCTCACTTGGCGAGCCGCTCACCGAGGGCCGGCACGCCTTTCCCACCCCCGCACGGCTCGCCGCGGCCTCCGCGCGGACGCTGGCCGCATCCCTGCTGGGGTACCGCGCGCCCTACGTCCGGGCCGCCGCGCGCCTGGTCGCCGACGGACGCCTCGACCTGGAGGCGCTTCGCCGCCAACCCCTCGCCGACGCGCGCGAGCAACTCCTCTCGGTTCCCGGGGTCGGGGATAAGGTCGCCGATTGCACGCTGTTGTTCGGGCTCGGGCAGACGGCGGTGTTTCCCGTGGACGTGTGGGTCAAGCGCGCGGTGGAGCGTTTGTACTTTCGCGGCCGGGCGCGGACCGCCGGGGAGATCCAGGCGTTCGCGCGGGCCCGCTTCGGGCCGATGAGCGGGTACGCGCAGCAGCATCTGTTCGCCTACGCCCGCGCCTACCTCGGGTCGCCGGGCGCGGGCCGAGGTCGTGGCCGGCCCGGCCCCTGGATGCCCCAGCCGCCCCGTCCGGCGGGGCCGGCGACTACCGGCTGATCGCCGCGAACGCCTGGTCGCAGGCCTCCAGCGTCCGGTCGACATCGGCGTCGGTGTGCGCCAGCGAGAGGTAGAACTTCTCGTTCGGGTTGACCAGGATCCCCCGCTTGAGCAACTCGATCGACCACTTCAAGTTCAGCTGCGTGTCCGAGGTCAGCAGATCCTCCCAGTTGCGCAGCGGCTTCCGAGCGGTAAACCGGACCCCGAACACCGCGTCCTCTCCCGGGGTCTGCACGGTCACGCCGTGCCGGGCCCCCTGGGCCTCGATCTCGCGCCGCAGCCGGCCGCCGATCGCGTGGAAGTGCTCGTACGCGCCGGGGCGGCTGAGCACGTCCAGGGCGCAGACTCCGGCGCTCGCGCTGATCGGGTTGCCGTTCAGCGTCCCGCTCGCCCAAACGAGGTGCGCGCGATCGGTCCGGCGGGCATCCAGATGCTTCATCACCTCGCCGCGACCGGCGATCGCCGCCATCGGAAACCCGCCGGACATCGCCTTCCCGTAGGTAGCCAGGTCGGGGACGACGCCGTACCTCTCCTGGGCGCCCCCCCAGGCGATCCGGAAGCCGGTGACGACCTCGTCGAAGATCAGCACGATCCCGTGACGGGCGGTCGCCTCGCGAACCGCCTGGAGGAACCCGGGGACCGGGACCAGCACTCGCTGCAGCGGCTCGACGATCACCGCGGCCAGCTCCGCGGCGTGCCGGTCGATGATCTCCACCGCCTTCTCCGCGTCGTTGAACGGCGCCACCAGCACCTGCCCCCGCAGCGCCTCCGGGATCCCGATCGAATCCGGCTCGGCGTCCGGGTAGCGGCTGGGCCGCTTGGGGACGGTGCCCCACAGCGCGTAGTCGTTCATCCCGTGCCAGCCGCCCTCGAACTTCATCACCTTCGACCGACCGGTCGCGCCGCGGGCAAGCCGCATCGCGAAGAACGTCGCCTCCGTGCCGGAGCCGGTGAAGTGGATGTGGTCGGCGCAGGGGATCGCCTCGACCATCCGCTCCGCCAGCCGGATCACGGACTCGTTGAGGAAGTAGTAGGTCGACCCTTTGGTTACCTGGCGCTGCACCGCGGCCGCGATCTCGGGGTGCCCGTGCCCGAGGAGGGCCGGGCCCGATCCCAGGTGGTAGTCGATGAAGTCCCGCCCATCCACATCGGTGACGTGGCTGCCGTGGCCCTCGGCGATGACGAGGTTCACTTCGGGCGGCAGGACGAACAACCCGAGGCCGCCGCCGGCCAGATACCGTCCGGCCTTTTCCAGCAGCTCCGCTTGGCGGGACGTTTCGACGCGCCCGGTCTTCGGTGTCATCGCTGTCCTCCTTGGCCGTGTCGGCGTAGGCGCCGGCCTCGGCATCGGCCACCCTCGGTCCAGACGGCTCCCCCCACACTACTCCACCACCACGGTGATCTCCCCCTCCCCCGGTGAGGTGATCTCGCCCACGACCGCCGGCTCAGAGATTCCCCCCGCGCGAAGCGCGCGGAGAAGGGCGTCGAGCCGCGATGCGGGCACGGCGATCAGGAGGCCGCCGGACGTCTGCGCATCGCAGAGGAGGATCTGCCCTTCCTCGTCGATCCCTTCCCAGACCACGGCCCCACCCAGGCTCGCACGGTTCCGGTGCGTGCCCGCGGGGATCACCCGCTCCCGCGCCAGGATCCACGCCTCCTCCAGCACGGGCACAGCGCTGAGCCGGACGCGAGCCCGCACCCCGGCGGCGCGCGTCATCTCGTGCAGGTGGCCGAGCAGCCCGAACCCCGTGACGTCGGTCGCGGCGGAAATCCCCACGCCCACCATGGCCTGCGCGGCCGCCCGGTTGAGCGTGGCCATGATCCGGATCGCTTCATCGATCGTCGCGCGCGACGTCCGCTGCTGCTTGATCCCCGTCGTGATCACGCCCATCCCCACGGGCTTCGTCAGCACCAGCCGGTCTCCCGACCGGGCGGCGGCGTTGGTGACGATCCGGTCGGGGTGGATGGTCCCGGTCACCGCCAGCCCGTACTTCGGCTCGGGGTCGTCGATCGTGTGGCCGCCGATGATCGCCACCCCGGCCTCTGCGCACTTCTCCCCGCCGCCGCGAAGGATCTCCCCGAGAACATCGATCGACAGCTTCGCCCGCGGAAACCCGACGATGTTGAGCGCGATCCGGGGCGTCCCCCCCATCGCGTAGATATCGCTCAGTGCGTTCGCCGCGGCGATCGCCCCGAACCAGTACGGCTCGTCCACGATGGGAGTGAAGAAATCCACGGTCTGCACGAGAGCCAGATCGGGGGCAAGACGGTACACGCCCGCGTCGTCCGCCGTGTTCGTGGCCACGAGGACGGCAGGATCGGTCACCGCAGGGAGGTGGCGCAGGACCTGCGCCAGGTCGGTCGGACTCAGTTTTGAGGCTCAGCCGGCGCAGGCCACCATCGAGGTGAGCCGGATCCGGTCACGGTCATTCATCCGTCGTCTCCGTGCATGACGTCGTCCCCATTGTAGCATCCGCGGCCGTATGGAAGGTCCGGGGACGGCTCTACGCCCCGGCCGGCCACCGCCCACGCCGGACGGGGAAACGGCACGGCACCGGGGGCCCTCCGCGTGCTCCCCACCCCGAAATCTCACGCGCCGGGCGAGCATCCGACGAAGGCTCCGCCCAGCCCACGGAAACGCGGATTGCGAACCCGGGGGCCGAGCGCTAGATGTTACCTGGGGTGGACCGGGCGTCGTCATCCTGAACACGGCCCGGGGGCTCCGCCCGCGTGCGGCAGGGGCGGATCCCGCCCGCGCCATCCCGATGCGAACGGTGTTCGACACGGTCGCGGCGAATGGCCGCCGGCCGTCTCGTCGGGCTCGCGAGATCGCTCCAGGAAGGGGAAGGGCCGTGCCGATGGACCCGTATGCCAACTTCAGGTTCCTGGTCGAGATCGAGGGGATCACGCAGGCGGGCTTCACCGAGTGCGTGGGGTTCGGTGCCAGCGTCGACGTCATCACCTACCGCGAGGGAGGCGAGCCCCGCACCGTCCGAAAGCTGCCCGGCCTCGTCCGGTACAGCAACATCGTCCTCCGCTGGGGGATCACCGACTCGGACGAGCTGTACCAATGGTTTCGGGGTGTCGTCGCGGGCAACATTCAGCGCAAGAGCGGATCGATCATTTTGCTGGCCCAGGACGGGACGCCCAAGGTGCGGTGGAACTTCGTCCGCGCTTGGCCGGCGAGGTGGGAGGGGCCGGCGCTGGCCGGCGAGGGCGCCCAGGTCGCCATCGAGACCCTCGAGATCGCGCACGAGGGCATCGAGCGTGCCCCGTAGGGCGGCGGCGCGCCTCCGGAGTCCCCGGGGGAGGCGGCGGGCGGCACCGGACGCCCCCCCGGGCCGCCCCGATGTCATCGTGGATTTCCTCTTCGAGGAGGGCCTCTTCTTCATCGCCGTCAAGAACATCGGGACCAGACCGGCGCTCCGGGTATCGGTCAGGTTCGACCAGCGGCTGACCGGGGCCGGCGGCGACCGCGAGATCTCCGCGCTGCCGCTCTTCAAGAACATCGAGTACCTCGCCCCCCAAAAGACGATCACCGCGTTCCTGGACACCAGCGCCGCGTATTTCGCGAGAAATGAGCCGACGAAAATCGCCGCCCACGTCGCCTTCCGAGATCCGGTCGGGCACCGGTACGCGCAGACCCTCCGTCACGACCTGGAGATCTATCGGGCCATTGGGTACGTGGCACGACCCGCCCGTGCGCCGGGCGGGGGTGGGCCCCCGGCGGGGGAGCGCGCGGCCGCGCCCGGCCTTCTCGCGGACGGGGTGGGCCCCATTGAGGAATTCCGGGGGGGCGGTGGGCCTTAGCGTCGGGCGGCCCGCGGCCCGAGCGGGGCAGGCGCATCGATCCGCTGTCGCCCGGGCGGATTTATAGTAATATGGTGACAGGTTCGATGGCGATCAACCTGCACCAGCTCAAGATCTTCCACACCGTAGCGCGGTCCGGGAGCTTCTCGCGCGCGGCAGCAGAACTCTCGATCAGCCAGCCGTCGGTCAGCATCCAGGTGGGCGAGCTCGAACGGCAGTTTGGGATCGACCTATTTGCGCAGGCGAGCAAGTCGGTGCGGCTGACCGAAGCCGGCCGCGTCCTCGACGACTACGCCGCCCGGATCCTGTCATTGATCGACGAGACGCGGGTGGCGATGGACGAGGTGAAGGGACTGCGTCGTGGGCGCCTGCTGCTCGGCGCGACCCCCACCCCCGGCACCTACCTGCTGCCGACCCTCTTGGGGCGGTTCAAGGAGCTGTATCCCAACATTGCGATCGCGCTGCGCATCACCGACACCCGTCGGATCCAGGAGATGCTTCTGCAACACCACCTCGATCTCGGGGTCGTCGGCGGCAAGGTGAGCCTCCCCGACATCGCGACCTCGGTGTTCCTGACCGATACGCTGGCCCTCATCGTTTCCCCATCGCACCGGTTCGCTTCGGTCCCGAGCGTGCGGGTCGCCGACCTCACCGGCGAGCCGTTCATTCTGCGTGAGCGCGGCTCCGGAAACCGGGAGACCGTCGACGAAGCGCTCCACCGCGCCGGTGTGCACGTCACGTCGGTGTTCGAGCTCGAGGGCGCCGAGGTAGTGAAGCAGGCCGTCGCCGCGAACCTGGGCGTCTCGATCCTCTCGCGGTGCGCGGTCGAGCTCGAGGTCGCCGCCGGACGGCTGTGCATCGTGACGGTCGAGGGACTGCGCGTTGAGCGGGCGATCTCGCTGATCCAGCGCCGCGACCACGCGCTGCCCCCCGTGGCTCAGGCGTTCTTGGAAGCGATCCGCCGGCCGGCGCTGGCCGGGGTGGCCCCGGCCGGCGCCGAGGCCCCCTACGGGACGCCGCCGCCCCCGCATCCCCCCGCCTAGCCCTTCCTCCGCGATCGTCCGGGGACGGCCCCGGATGGGGGAGAACCCCTCCAGAGCATTGACAGAGCATTGACAGAACATTGACGCCCGCGGGCGTGGATGCTATCATCAGCTCCGGCACATCAGTTCGTCAGGTGACGACGGAGACATCTCGGCCAGGGTCGGTCCCGTAGAGAGCCGGGTCTGGTGAAATCCGGCGGAGAGGTCCGGCCGAGTCCGCTCCCGAGCCGCAGCCGCACGGCGCAGGCCGTAAGGCTGCCGGGTCCGCCCGATAGCGCGTCCAAGAACCAGGCCGTGCGGTGATTCGGCCTGGATGAGGAGTGGCACCGCGAGCGCTCTCGCCTCCTTGGTGGCGGGAGCGTTGCTATTTCGAGTGACTTTTGCGATTCAGGAGGCGATGGACATGAGCGAGATCAACCTGCTGATCCCCGGCCCCACCCCCCTTCCCCCCCGCGTGCTCCAGGCGATGGGGCAACAGATGACCAACCACCGGGGCCCCACCTTTGGCCGCGTCATGGCGGAAATGCTGGCGGGCCTGAAGGACATCTTCCAAACCCGCAACGACATCATCCCCCTGGTGTGCTCGGGAACCGGCGGGCTGGAGGCCGCGGTGGTCAACTTCCTCGCGCCGGGTGACCGCGTGCTCTCGGTCAACAATGGGCACTTTTGCGAGCGGTTCGCGGAGATCGCCGAGGCCTTCGGCGCCCGCGTCGACCGCGTTCGCGCGGAATGGGGCCGGCCCGTTCCCCTGGACGCGATCACCGCGCGGGTCCGCGCGGACGCCAACCGAGAATACCGCGCGGTGCTCGTCACGCAAAGCGAAACCAGCACCGGCGTGCACAACGACGTCAACGCCGTCCGCGGCGTGCTGGGGGACCATCCGGCGCTGCTGATGGTGGACGCGGTGAGCAGCCTGGGGGCGATCCCTTTGGAAACGGACGCGTGGAACATCGACGTCGTCGTCACCGGCTCGCAGAAAGCGCTGATGAGCCCGCCGGGCATGGCGTTCGTCAGCGTGAGCGACCGCGCGTGGGCGGCCGCGGACCGCGTCTCCACGCCGCGGTTCTACCTGGACCTGCGCCGGGGGCGGACCGAGGTGCACAGAGCGCTGCCGAGCACGGCCTTCACCACCGCTGTGACGGTGGCCTACGCCGTGCACGAGGCGCTGCGCCTGATCCACGAAGAAGGATTGGAACACGTCTTCGAGCGCCACCGCCGGATCGCCCGGATGGTGCGCGCGGGGGTCCGCGGGATGGGACTGCACACCCTGGCCGATGACGCCTGGGCGGTGGACACGGTCACCCCGGTGCGAATGCCCGAGGGCGTCGACGCCGTGGCGGTGGGCACCCGCGCACGGGAGGAGTACGACGTCCTGCTCGGCCGGGGCATCGGGCCTCTCGAGCACACCGTCGTGCGGATCGGACACCTCGGGTACACCCTCCCCGAGATGCTCCTGTCGGGCCTGGACGTCCTCGGACGGACGCTGAACGATCTGGGGCACCCCGTCCCCACCGGTGCGGGACTGGCGGCGGCACGCCGGACGCTCGAGACCGCCGCGCGGCGCTAGGCGCCGGAACCGCGATGCGCATCCTGGTCGCCGATGGACTGGCCGAGGAGGGCCTCGCCCGGCTGCGCGAGTCCGGCGACCTCCTGATCCGGTCGGGCCTGAGCGAGGACGAACTCGCGGGGGTGCTCCCCGGGGTGGAGGCGCTGATCGTCCGCAGCCGGACCCGGGTGTCCGCGGAGGCCGTGAAGCGAGCGACCTGCCTTCGCGTGATCGCGCGCGCGGGGGTCGGGGTCGACAACATCGACGTCGAGGCGGCCACCCGGCAGGGCATCCTCGTGCTCAACACCCCGGAGAGCAGCACGATCGCGGCGGCCGAGCACACGCTGGCCATGCTCCTGGCCCTGGTCCGGCGAATCCCGCAGGCCCAGGCCGCCCTGGTGGCAGGCCGGTGGACGCGCGAGAAATTCATCGGCTCCGAACTGTTCGGGAAAACCCTCGGCGTCGTCGGGCTCGGCAAGATCGGCAGCGAGGTCGCACGCCGGGCCGCGGCCTTCGGCATGCGCGTGCTCGCCTACGATCCGTACATCACGCCGGAGCGCGCGCACCGCCTGGGCGTTGAACTGGGCGCGTGGGACGACGTCCTGGACCGGGCCGACGTCCTCACGCTCCACGTGCCCCTCGCTCAGGACACCAAAGCCCTGATCGGAAGAGCAGAGATGGCCGCGCTGAAGCCGGGGGCGTTGCTCGTCAACTGCGCGCGCGGCGGCCTCATCGACGAAGAGGCGCTGCTGGCCGCGCTGGAGGAAGGCCGGGTGGGAGGCGCCGCACTCGATGTCTTTACGCACGAGCCGCCGCCGGAGGGCTATCCGCTGCTCACGCACCCGCGCGTCGTGGTCACCCCCCACCTCGGCGGATCCACGCTCGAGGCTCAGCGGACCATCGCCGTCGACATCGCCGACCAGGTCCTCGCCGCCCTTCGCGGCGAGCCGGTGCACGGAGCCGTCAACGCGCCGGCGCTGGGCGAGGACACGTGGCGCCGCCTCGATCCGTTCATGCACCTGGCGCGGCGGCTCGGGGAACTCACCCACCAGGTCGCGGCTCGACCCCTCAGCGCCGTCGCGATGTCCTATGAGGGCGAGGTGGCGCGAATGGACACGCCACCGTTGACCGCGTCGTACCTCACGGGCCTGCTGCACCGCGCCTCCGACCGGACGGTGAACCTGGTCAACGCCGTGGTCATCGCCAAGGAGCGCGGGCTCGCGATCAGCGAAGCCAGGACCGACCTCTGCGAGGACTTCACCAGCCAGATCGTCGCCGAGGCCCAAACCCCCGACGGACCGCTGCGCCTCGGCGGGACGCTCTTCGGGCACCGGGAGGCGCGCATCACCCGCCTGAATCGCTGGAGGCTTGACCTGGTGCCGGCCGAGCACATGCTCTTCGTCTGGAACGAGGATCGTCCGGGGATGATCGGCGCGGTCGGGACGATCCTCGGCCGGCACGCGGTGAACATCGCCAACATGCACGTGGGACGGCGGGACGCCGGGGGCACCGCGCTGATGGTCCTCACCCTCGACGCGCCGGCGCCCCAGGCGGTTCTGGAAGAGATTCAAAGAGCGGGCGGCATCTCCCACGTGAGGGCGGTGCAACTCTAGCGCCCGGCAGCGAGCGCGTGGAGGCGCGGCAGAGATGGTGGACTTGAAATTGATCCGCGAGCAGCCCGACCTGTTCCGGGCCGGGCTCCGTAAGAAGCGCGCAGACCCCGGCCTGGTGGACCGGGCGCTCGATGCCGACCGGCGCCGGCGCGAGCTCGTCCAGCAGGTGGAGGCGCTGCGGGCCGCCCAAAACCGGGCCTCGCAGGAAATCCCGAACCTGTCGGGGGCGGCGCGCGGCGAGCGGATCGAGGAGATGAAGCGGATCGCCGCGCAGGTGAAGGCGCAGGAGCCCCCGCTGCAGGAGGCCGAAGCCGGCCTCCAGGCGGTGCTCCTCCAGATCCCAAACCTCCCCCACCCCTCGGTTCCGGAGGGCGGCCCGGACGACAGCGTGACCCTCCGGGTGGTGGGGACCCCCCCGGAGTTCGATTTCAAGCCGCGGGACCACGTGGAACTCGGCGCGGCCCTCGACCTCCTCGACATCGAGCGCAGCGCCAGGGTCTCCGGATCGCGGTCCTATTTTCTGCGGGGGGACGGCGCGCTGCTTCAGCTCGCGGTGATTCGGTTCGCGGTCGACCGGTTGATCGCCGAGGGGTTTACGCCGGTGATCCCCCCGGTGCTGGTCAGGCGGGAGAACATGATCGGCATGATGGGGGGCGCCTCCCTAGACGAGCAAATGGTCTACCGGATCGAGGGAGAGGACCTCGCGCTGGCGGGGACCTCGGAGATGGCGCTGGGATCGATGCTCGGCGGAGAGGTGCTCAACGAAGCCGACCTACCGATCCGGTTCTGCGGGATCTCCACCTGCTTCCGCCGGGAGTCCGGCGCGCACGGGAAGGACACGCGGGGGATCTTCCGCGTCCATCAGTTCGACAAGGTGGAGATGTTCTCGTACTGCCATCCCCAGCGGTCGTGGGAGGAGCACGAGTACCTCGTCGGCACGCAGGAGCGACTCTGGCAGGCGCTCGGGCTGCCCTACCGCGTCGTCAACATTGCCGGCGGCGACCTGGGGGATCCCGCCGCCCGCAAGTACGACATCGAGACCTGGATGCCCGGGCGCGGCGCGTTCGGCGAAACGCAGTCGTGCAGCAACTGCACGGATTTCCAGGCCCGCCGCCTCAACGTCCGGTTCCGCAGGCGGGACGGGGGCGGGATCGACTTCGTGCACACCCTCAACGGAACGGCGGTGGCGTGCCCGCGGACGATCATCGCGATCGTCGAGAACTTCCAGCAGGCCGACGGCAGCGTCCGGATCCCCGCTCCCCTCGTCCCCTACATGGGCGGGCGGACCACGCTGCATCCCGGCGCCGCAAAGGCGGCGCGATAGCCTCACCCCACGCGGAACCGCAGGAATGGGGGGAGGCACGTCGTGAGGTTCGGCCGTTCGCACGGGCGCCGCGCCGCCTGCGGTGACCCTCCTGCGTCACCCCGATGCGACCAAAGATCCGACGCGAGCCGTCGATGTTCCCGCGCCGAACGCGACCGTGCTGAGGAAGCAGGAGTCCCGACGCGCACAGACGAACGACGGCCCTGATCCTAGGGCCTCGCTGGCATCGTCCGTCATCGCACCTCATCCGGCGCCTGGCGATCGTCGCGGGCCGGGTCGCGCCCCCACCCAACGCATCCTCGGGCCTGAAGGTGGATGGAGGCGGCCCATGACGACGATGCGGTACGCGCTGACCCTGCCGGCGATGCTGGAGCGAGCCGAGGGGGTCTTCCCCCGGAAGGAAATCGTGTCCAGAACCCCATCGGGCATCTTCCGGTACACCTATCGCGACTACGGCCGGCGGGTGCGCAAGCTGAGCGCGGCGCTCCAGCGGCTCGGCGTCCGCAAGGGGGATCGAGTGGGCACGCTGGCCTGGAACCACCACCGCCACCTGGAGGCCTACTTTGCCGTCCCCTCGATCGGCGCCGTGCTGCACACGCTCAACCTGCGCCTTCCCCCGGGCCACCTCACGCACATCATCAATCACGCGGCGGACAAAATCATCCTGGTCGACGCCGATCTGCTCCCGCTCCTGGAGGCGGTCGCCCCCCAGCTGGGGACCGTCGAGCGGGTGATCGTGATGGACGACGGGGTCGACCTCCCGTCGACCGCGCTGCCCCACGTCGCATCCTACGAGACCCTGATCGCGGCGGCCGAACCGCTCGGGCAGTGGCCGGACCTGGACGAGTGGGATCCCGCGGGCATGTGCTTCTCATCGGCGACGACCGGCATGCCGAAGGGGGTCACCTACACCCACCGCGCGCTCTGGCTCCACAGCATGGCGTGGGGCCTCGCGGACACCGTCGCCCTTTCGGAAAAGGATACGATCCTCCCCATCGTGCCGATGTTCCACGTCAACGCGTGGGGGCTGCCCTTTTCCGCGGTGTGGATGGGGGCGAAGCTGGTGCTCCCCGGCGCGCGTCCGGACCCCAGGGTGTACTGCGAGCTGATCCAGCGGGAGCGGGTGACCGTGGCCGCGGGGGTCCCCACCGTCTGGATGGGGGTGCTCGGGCACCTCGACCAGGAATCTTACGACTTCTCCAGCCTCACCCGGATCCTCTGCGGCGGCGCGGCGGCGCCTCGGTCGCTGATCGAGGCGGTGGAGACCCGGCTGGGGGCTCGGTTCATCCACGGGTACGGCATGACCGAAGCGGCCCCGTTGACGCACGTGGGGGGCCTCAAGAGCTACATGGCGGACTGGGACAGCGACCGCCGGTACGCGGTGAAGGCGAAGCAGGGGCTGCTCGTCCCCGGGCTGGAGATGCGGGTGGTGGGATGGGACGGGGCCGATGTGGCGTGGGATGGCAAGACGATGGGCGAGGTCTGGCTGCGGGGGCCGTGGATCGCCGACGAGTACTATCGCGACGAGCGCACCGCGGAGACGTTCAAAGACGGATGGTACCGCACCGGCGACGTCGCCACAACCGATGCGGAAGGGTACCTAACCATCGTGGACCGCATGAAAGACGTGATCAAGTCCGGCGGCGAATGGATCTCCTCGGTCGATTTGGAGAACGCCATCATGGCACACCCCGCGGTGGCGGAGGCCGCGGTTGTCGGAGTCGAGCATCCGAAGTGGCAGGAGCGCCCGCTCGCCTGCGTCGTCGTGAAGGCGGGGCGGACCCTCAGCGCGGAGGACGTCCTCGCGCACGTCAAAGCCAAGTTTGCCTCCTGGTGGGTGCCCGACGCCGTGGTCTTCATCGATGAAGTGCCGAAGACCAGCGTGGGCAAGTTCGACAAGAAAGTGCTGCGGAAACGGTTCGCCGCGCACCTGACCCAACCGGGGGCGGCATCCACGCGACCGTGACGGTGGTCGGGCTCGCCGAGCCGGGTGGCTGCGGATAGAGGGGGAGCGAGCGGTGACACCGGGGGGCGGGCCGTGCTGAGGATCAGCCCGTCACCCGCAGCATCCACGCCGGCCGGGCGGCCTCGAAATGGGCGATCTCGGCCTCGTGCTGCAGGGTGAGCCCGATCGCGTCCAATCCGTTCAAGAGACAGTGCTTCTTGAACGCGTCGACCTCGAACCTGTCGGTGTGCCCGAAGCTGTCGGTCACGGTCTGCGCCTCGAGGTCCACCGTCAGCTGATACCCTTCCCGCGTGCTCGCGGTGTCGAGGATCTGCCGGACCCGCCGCTCGGGCAGCTCGACCGTCAAGAGGCCCACCTGAGCGGAGTTGTTGGCGAAGATGTCGGCGAACGACGGCGCGACGATGACCTTGAACCCGTAGTCCTGGAGCGCCCAGGGGGCGTGCTCCCGGGAGGACCCGCACCCGAAGTTCCGCCCGGCGACGAGCACCGTGCCCTCGCGGTACTGGGGCTTGTTGAGCACGAACTCCGGATCGGGGGCCCCATCGGCCAGGAAGCGCTTGGGGTAGAAGAGGAACTGACCGTACCCCGTCCGCTCCACCCGCTTAAGATACCGGGCCGGGATGATCAGATCGGTGTCCACGTCGGCCCGGTCGAACGGCACGACCACGCCAGTGTGCGTCATGAACGGGTCCATCTCGCTACACCCTCCACTCCCGGATATCCACGAAGTGGCCGGCGATCGCCGCCGCCGCGGCCATCGGCGGGCTAACGAGATGCGTCCGGCCTCCCGGCCCCTGACGCCCCTCGAAGTTGCGGTTGGAGGTCGACGCGCATCGCTCCCCCGGCCCCAGAATGTCGGGGTTCATGCCCAGGCACATCGAGCATCCGGCCTCGCGCCACTCGAAGCCGGCGGTCGTGAAGACGCGGTCCAACCCCTCGCGCTCCGCCGCCGCCTTGACCTGCTGCGATCCGGGCACCACCATCGCCCGCACCTTGGGATGCACCTTCCGTCCCGCCACGACGCGGGCCGCCGCCCGGAGGTCCTCCAGGCGCGAGTTGGTGCACGATCCGATGAACACCCGGTCCACGGCAATTTCCTGGATCGGCACCCCCGGCCGCAGGGCCATGTATTGAAGCGCGCGCTCGATCGCCCCCCGCGCCTCCGTGTCGGGCGCGGAGGCGGGATCCGGCACGCGGCCTGTCACGGGCTCAGACTGCGACGGGTTGGTTCCCCAGGTCACGAACGGCTCGAACGTGGACGCATCCAGGACCACGCGCTTGTCGTACGTGGCGCTCGGATCGGTCGGCAGGGTCTTCCAGAACGCCACCGCCTCATCCCAGGCGGCCCCCTTCGGCGCGTACGGCCGGCCGGCGAGGTAGGCGAACGTCGTCTCGTCCGGCGCGATCAGCCCGGCCCGGGCCCCACCCTCGATCGTCATGTTGCAGACGGTGAGCCGGCCCTCCATGGAGAGGCTGCGGATCGCCAATCCCGTGTACTCGACGATGTGCCCGATTCCACCGCCGACGCCGATGCGCCGGATCACGCCGAGGATCAGATCCTTGGGGGTCGTCCCGAGCGGCAGCGCGCCGTCGATGCGGATCTCCATGGTCCGCGGCCGCCGCTGGGGAAGGATCTGGCTGGCTAGTACGTGCTCAACCTCGGAGGTGCCGATGCCGAAGGCGAGCGCCCCCAGCGCGCCGTGCGTCGCCGTGTGACTGTCCCCGCAGACGATGAGCATCCCCGGCTGCGTCAATCCCAACTCGGGCCCGATGATGTGCACAATCCCCTGCCGCTGGCTCTGCAGCCCCTCCAGCCGGATTTCAAAATCGCGGCAATTCCGCTCGAGCGCCTCGACCTGCCGCCGGCTGATCGGATCGGTGATCGGCTCGGTCCGGGATGTCGTCGGGATGTTGTGGTCGAGCGTGGCAAACGTCAGATCCGGCCGCCGCACCCGCCGCCCGTGCATGCGCAGGCCGTCAAACGCCTGGGGGGTCGTCACCTCGTGGATGAGGTGGAGATCGACATAGAGCCGGTCCGGCTCTCCCTCCTGGTGCCGCACGACGTGGGCGTCCCAGATCTTATCGACCAACGTTCGCGGGTTCACGACCCCAACGCCCCTCCCGATCCGCCGGCGCCCCCGGACGCCGCGGCGCGCGCACGGTCTCCCGTCCGCGGCTTCCCGGTCTCTCGATCCGCCACCTTGCTGGCGCCGTAGCTGTCGGGCTTGGTGATCGCGGCATAGCCGCTGCCCTGGACCATGCCGACGACTTCGCGAATGATGCGCTTCGTCTCGCCGCGGTCCCCGACGTCGAGATGGATCTCGACCGGGAGCTCGCTGTACCCGTTCTTGGCCAGCTGCGCGCTGACCTGGCTGGCCGTCTCCAGGCTGAGCGACGTTTCATAGAGGATGCGTTGCCGGAGGCTTTCGATCTTTCGGTTGCGGAACTTGTGATAGAAGTACCGTCCTCCCCGCCCGACGCGGTGGATGATCACCGCGGTGACGAAGCAGGTGTCGTCCCCCAACAATGAGTCGGTCCCGATGATCAAATGGTACTTTTGAGAAGGCTCCTCCTGCATGTAGTCCACGATGTGCATGAACATCCGCTCAAAGCTGAGCTTCCCGTGGGTTGGGCTGACGTATTCCATGACCTCACCTGGCTCAAGTATACCCAAAGCTCAGTCGAAGCGGCAAGGCGACCGCGGAGAGGGCAGCGTCCCCCCACCCTGAAGACCGGGAATCCCGGGGATCCGGGAGATCGCCGGCGCAGAGCGCCGTGCCCGCGTCTCTCCGTGGGGCCACGCCTCGCCGAAGGCTACGCCCCCTCACCCGTAGGGAGTCTGGGCCAACGCCTCCCCCAACGCCCGCGCTAGCGGCGCCATCGTCTCCTCGTCGAAGGTGAACCGGGCCCCGGCCGCCGCAAACAGATCGGGCAGCGGGCGGCTGCCCCCCAGGGCTAGCGCCGCCCGGTATCCCTCGACGGCCTCGGTCGGAGTGGAGCGGCTCGCGCGCAGCCAGACCTGCAGCGCCCCCTGTTGGGCGACGCCGTACTCGATGTAGTAAAACGGCAGGAGAAAGATGTGAAGCTGGGCGTGCCAGGACGAGGCGAGGGCATCCTCGTGCCCCGACCAGTCGAGCCAGGGAATGAAGCGCCGGTAGATGCGCACCCACGCGGCACGCCGCTCCGCCGGGGTGTGGTCGGGATGCGTGTAGAGCCAGTGCTGAAACGCGTCGACGGTGGCGATCCACGGCATCCCCTTCGGCATGAGGACCCCTTCCAGGAGGACGCGGAGCGCACGCCGGGCGTCCCGGGCGTCTGGATAGATGGTGCCGAGGTAAGGCGCACTCAGGAGCTCCATCCCCTGGGACGCCACCTCCGCAAATTCGAGAGGGGCGTCCCGATAGGTGAGCAGCCCCTCTTCCCGCGCGGCCAGCGCGTGAAAGGCGTGGCCGGCCTCGTGCAGCAGGGTGCGCACGTCCTCCGCGGCGGCGACGTTTGCGAAGATGAACGGCACGCGCCGCTCGGCGAGGGTCTGCTGGTACGCCCCCGGCGCCTTCCCCTTCCGCCGCTCCAGATCGAGGAGTCCCTCCTCGCGCATGAACCGGAAGAACTCCCCGAACTCGGGCCGCACCATCCCGAACACCGCCTCGCAGCGGTCGAGCAGGTCCGCCGTCCGGCCGAACTCGGCGAGCGGAGGCCGGCCGCACGGGTCCACGTCCAAGTCCCATGGCCGCATCGTGTCCACGGCGAGGAGGCGGTGCCGCTCCCGGACGACCTGGCCGGCCAGCGGGACAAACTGCGCCGCGACCGCGTCCTGGAACCGCCGGCACTCCGCCGGACCGTAGTCGAACCGTTCGAGTGCGCGAAAGGCGTAGTCGCGGTACGAGGCGAAGCCGGCGTTGCCAGCGATCGCCAGCCGCACCTCGCGGAGCTGATCGAACAAGCCCTCCATCGCCTCCCGATCCGCGCCCCACCGTTCCTGGGTGAGCGCCCAGGCTTCCTGCCGGATCGCACGGTCGGGATCTTGGAGGTACCGGGCCATCTCCTGCAGGGTATGCTCGCGCCCGCGGTAGACGACCGTCATCGCGCCGCGCAGCTTCTGGTACTGCTGTCCCAGCTCTTCCTCCCGCACCTCGAGGGGGAGATTCTCCTCGCGGTAGAGGGCCACGCGGGTCTCCACCTTGCGGTCGAGCAGGTGGTAATACGGGGGCAACGCGGCCCGGTGGGGGCTGCGCAGGTAGGCCTCGTCCAGCCGCTGGGAGAGCGTTCTCCAGCGAGGCCGCACCTCACGGACGAAGTCGAGGAACGCGCGCTCGCGTTCCGGATCGTCGGTCCGGGACGTCATGGCGATGTACCGCAGGGCTCCCGCCTCCGACACGCAGGCGGCCAACTCGCCCGCTTCCGCGATCCACCGCCGCAGCCCCTCGACGCTCCCGGGGCTGCGGCGCGCCAGCGCGGTCCCGATTCGCTCGATCTCCTCCCACCGCCCCGCGTCGGCGCGTGCCGGCACGAACCGCCGGGGGAACGACTTCCGCGGGTCAATCGCAAGCGGCATCGGGATCCCCTCCGGATCGACACCCCGGCGATCGCGCCAGGCCGGGCGAGGCTACAACTCGCGCCGCCCGTCCAGCGCCCGCGCCAAGGTGACCTCGTCAGCGTACTCGAGGTCGCCGCCAACCGGCAGGCCGTGCGCGATGCGGGTCACCTTGATCTCCAGCGGCTTGATCACCTTGGAGAGATAGAGGGCGGTGGCCTCCCCCTCGACCCGAGGATTGGTGGCGACGATGACCTCCCGCACCGTGCCCCCGGCAAGACGCCGCAACAGCTCGGCGATGCGGAGGTCGTCCGGGCCCACCCCGTCCAACGGCGAGATCGCGCCCTGCAGCACGTGGTAAAGCCCTTTGAACTCCCGGCTTCGTTCCATCGCCGCGACGTCTCGGGGATTCTCCACGACGCAGATCACGGATTGATCGCGCCGCGGGTCGGTGCACAGCGCACACGGGTCGGCCTCGGTGATGTTCGCGCACACAGAACAGTTGCGGATCCGGCGCTTGGCCTCCAGGATCGCCGCCGCCAGGGCCTCGGCATCCTGCGCCGTCATCGAGAGCATGTAGAACGCCAGGCGCTGCGCGGTCTTGGGGCCGACCGTCGGCAGCTTGCTCAGCTCCTCGATCAGGCGGGCCAGCGGAGGGGCATAGGTAAACATTCAGGCTTCACGGGCCCAGGCCGGGGAGCCCGGGCGGCAGTGGCAGCCCGCCGGTCACGGCTTTCATCCGCTCCGCGGCGTGATCGCGGGCCTTTCGGATGGCCTCGCCGACGGCGGCGAGGATGAGATCCTGCAGCATCGCGACATCGGCCGGGTCCACCACGCTCGGATCGATCGCGATCTCGACCAGGTCGCCCTGCCCCGTCGCCACGGCGCGCACCACGCCCCCGCCGGCCCTGGCCTCGACGCGCTCACGCCCCAACTCTTCCTGGACCCGGGTCATGTCCGCTTGCAGCTTCTGCACCTGCTTGAGCATCTTCTGCATGTTGAACATGCCTCACTCCACTCCGGGCGAGCCATGGCGGGGCGCTCGCCAGCCGGTCACTCGGGGTGCCGGATCTCCCGCACGGGGTTGCCGAACCGGCGCACGGCTTCCTGGACGAGCGCATCGCCCGGCGGGGGGGAATCGACCGCGGCGGCTTCGGCCGGGGGCGCGGTCTCTGCCAGCACCAGACGAAGCCGGAGCGGAACGCCCACCACCGCGGCCAGGAGCTCCTCGACGAGCCGACGGTTCTTGATCTCGTGGAGGTTCTCCAGGTGGAACTTGTGCCGGACCGCGAGCACGAGATCGGACCCCTCGACCGCCCTGGGAGCGCTCTCCAAGAGAAAGGCGTGGACGGAGCGGGTGCGTTGCTTCACTTCGTCCATCAGGCGCCCCCACCGGGCGAGGACGAGATCGAGGTCGACGCCCGTCGTCTCGCCGGCG
>DATEHM010000087.1:0-5561 GCA_035279545.1 bacterium
GGTCGTCCGGGAGCCAATCGCGCAGCGACGGGGGCAGCAGAAGGAGTTGATCGGGATGATAGGGGCGATATTCTTTATCCGGCATGAAAAGAAATTCCACTTTAGCACGCTAAAGTCCTGTTCGAATGTCATTTCTCGGAAACACACCTAGCCACTCTCACGTCGACCTGACGCGAATGACCGCGGCAGAGGCCCCGAGCCTCTGCCGCGGTCGCGTTTTCGTGGCCCTGCCGGCGCGCCGGCGGGAGAGGTGCGGAGGGCCCCGGCGCGCGGGGAGGGGGACGCGCGGACGCAGCCTAGCGGATCGAGCCGGGCGCGGGGAGGTCCTGGCGCGGAACCAGCACTTTCCCTCGCCGCACATCCCAGACCCCCCGGTAGGTGAGGCGGATGTCGGGAAGGGAGTCGAGGGGCAAAAAGAGCAACGTGTAGTGTGGGTCCTGGTGCGGGTACCCGCGGGACCGCAGGAACGCGTAGAGGGGTGCGGCCTGCGCGGCGATGGCCGGGAGCGACCGCGGTGCCATCACCCCGCCAATCGGAAGCGGAATCTCCAGCACGATCTTGCCGTCCTCCACGATTACGATCCCGCCCCCGATCTCCAGGAGCCGCCGCGCCGCCCGCGCCATATCGGACGGGTTCTGGCCGAGGGTGAGGAGGTGCGCCACCACGTTGAACGAACTGGCGAGCCCGCCGAGGCGCGAGACGAAGTTCGCGAGCACCCCGGGCACGATCCACCCCCCCGCGGGATCGAGGAGGATCGCGCGCACCGCATCCGGGGGCGGCACCAAGCAGCCATCCCGCACCGACATCGGGGTGTCGACCTTGCGAGTGATGACGCTGTTCTCGAGGCGAATGACCGGGAACCGGCGCGGCGCGGCCCCATCGGGGGAGGCCGCCACCCTCAGCGCAAAGAGGTCCGGCTGCGGGGTCCAGGTCGGTCGAAAGCGCGGCCGGAAATACTCGTTCCACGGGAAAGCGGGGATCGCGGCTTGGACACGTCCGTCCAGGACGGCGACCTCGCCGCGCGCCAGCACGAGATGGGGGGTGGGGTCGCGCAGGTCGTCGAGCGCCACGATGTCGGCGCGCCGCCCGGGGCCGATTCCCCCGATCTCTTCGTCCAGCCCCAGGTAGGCCGCGGGGTTGATCGTGGCCATCTGAAAGGCGGCGATCTCCGGGATTCCCCCCTCGATCGCTTCTCGGATCACGTGGCTCATGTACCCGCGCTCCACGATCGTCACCGCCTCGGGGCCGTCGGCGGTGAGCATCAAGCGCCCCGAGCGGCTTCGGGCCTCCGTGACGGCCGGGGCGAGGGTCGCCAGGTCGGGCCGCAGCGATGAGTGCCGCAGCATCGTGTACACGCCCGCGCGCAGTCGGTGGACGACCTCGTCGGCTGTGATCGCCTCGTGGTCGGACGACCAGCCGGCCGCGGCGAGCGCGGCGAGCCGCTCATAGGAGGCGCCCGGGGCGTGGCCTTCGATCCGGCGGCCGGCGGCGAGGGCGGCGGCGATCTTGTGGAGCAGGTCGTCGTCGCCGTGGTAGACGGCTGGCCACCGGGTGATTTCACCCACCACCCGCACCACCTCCACCCCCAGCAGCCGCTCGATCTCCTCCGGGGAGAACATCGTTTCGTCCTGGAGGGGGGAGGAGCCGTGGAGCCGGAGTGACCAGACGATCAGGACCGGAAGGTCCGCCAGCGCCGTCAGCAGCGGCGCGACGCGGTCCGGCGGGGTGTGCAGCAGGATCTGCAGGGTGTCCGCGACCAGCGTGGTCGTGCCGGTCCGCAGCACCTCGCGGGCAAATTCCTCAGGGGTGGACATGCCGGTGATGTGGGTGTGGGGCTCGATGTAGCCCGGGACGAGGGTCTTGCCGCGGAGCGTGAGGACCCGCGTCTGCGGCCCGATCATGGTCCGGTTCCCGCCGACGTAGGCGATCCGCTGCCCCTTGATGGCAACGTTGGCCGGGTAGACCTCACCGCTGTAGACGTTCAGGAGGGCTGCCCCCTCCAGGTAGAGGTCGGCCGGCTCACGGCCGGAGGCGACCGCAACCAGCGCGGCGAGGTCTTGAAAGGTCCGGAAGGTGCGCCTCACCGGCGCCGCCGCGGGTCCGTCGCCTTCGGCGAGGCGCGCACGGGCAACATGTCCTCAGTCTAGCACGGGCCCGGGCCCGCCAGCCACCCGCGACTGGTCGCCGCCTCCGCGCGGCCCGCAGGGTCGATCCGCCGTCGTGGCCGGCCGCGGCGGGTGTGAGATCTCTTGCGTATCCCCGCCCCTCCATGGGCGTCCGGCGGGTCGACGCGGGGTTTCGGGCGGGCGGGCCGCCGTTGTGCTAGGGTTGAGATCAGACGAGACCACGGGGTGGCGTATGTTGAAGCCTGTGCGCGCGAAGGCCGGTCTGCCCTGGCCCGCGAGCGGCGTCTACGTGTGCGACAAGTGTCACGGACGGCAGGCGGCCCAAGTCGGGGCGATCGCGACCCGCTGTGCCGCGCTTCATGCCGGACGCCAGAAACCGTGCAACTGCGCGTATTTCGTCCTCTTAGAGTCCGGCGCTCCCGACCAAAACCCCGTTCCGGCCCGCTGACCCGCGCCCGAGGCTCGGGCACCCCGGCCGCGCCCTGGTGTTGACTGCGAGGGCCGGCCCGAATAGTCTGAGGTCATGTGGCTCATCGTTGCCCCCTTCGTCGCGGGGGTCCTGCTGGGATGGCGCGGCGCGTTGCCGGACGGCGTCGTGCGTCGCGCCCGCACCCTGGTCACCGCAGGCGTGGTGCTCATCCTGTTCACCTTGGGCGTGCGGGTAGGGACCGACCCCCTCCTGATGGGCCGCCTGCCGGTTCTGGGAGCTGAGGCCGTCGTCTTCGCCGCGCTGACGATCGCCGGAAGCGTCCTCGTGGTCTGGCTGCTGCGGGGAGCGATCGAGCCCTTATGAGCGCGTGGGCGGTCGCCGCGGCGGTGAGCGCGGGGATCGGCGTCGGGACACTGGGGGTGGTCCCCCACGGCCTGGTCGCGTACCTCGACACGCTGGCGGAAGTATTTCTGGGCGTAGTGCTGTTCGCGATCGGGATCGAGATCGGTCAGAGCAGGGCGGCCTGGCGCGCGATCCGCCGCCTCGGCGTCCGGGCGTTGCTCGTGCCGGTCGGCATCGCGGTGGGGAGCCTGGGGGGCGCGGGGGTGGCAGGCTGGGTGCTGCACCTCCCGCTCCGGCACGCGGGCGCCATCGGCGCGGGGCTCGGCTGGTACAGCCTCTCGGGGATCATGCTGACGCGGCTCGTCAACCTCGAGACGGGGGCGCTGGCGTTCCTCTCCAATGTGGCGCGGGAGCTTCTGGCGATCCTCGTCATCCCGTTGATCGCGCGGTTCCTCGGTGGGGCGGCGGCGATTGCTCCCGGCGGCGCCACGACGATGGACGTGACCCTGGCCGTCGTCGTCCGGGCGGCCGGCCCGGAGGTGGTCCTGGTCGCGTTCATCAACGGGGCGGTGCTCTCGAGCCTCGTGCCGATCCTGGTCACGATCCTGGGCGCCCGGTAACCCACCTCACCGCGCGGCGACGAGCAGCACCAACCCCACGGCCACGATCCCCGAGCTCGCCAGTCGCGCCGGTCCCTGGAGGTCGCCGAAATGGCGCCAGCCCACCCAGGCCGCGATCAGCACGCTGGTCTCGCGAAGGGCGGCGATGTACCCGACCCGGCTGATGGTGAGCGCGCTCAGCACGAGGAGGTAGGCGGCGAGGCTGGACGCGCCGCTCAGGCCGAATGTTCCCAACTGGCTGCGGGCAATCAGCCGCCAGGGGAGCGCCCGACGGCGCCAGGCGACGTACACGCAGAACAGCGAGGCGTGGATGCAAAAGAGCGCGCTGATATAGCTGACGGGCGAGGTGAGGCGAACGCCCTGGCGATCGATGAGCGTGTACACGCCGATGCACAGCGCGGTGGCGAGCGACCAGGCGAGGGCGCGTCCCCGCGGGGCGACGCCGGCGCGGCGACTGAGCGCGCCGAGGAGGAGGACGCCGAGGGCGATCAGGCCGACCCCCGCGTACGCTGGACCCGGAAGGTTTTCGCGAAACACCGCCGCCGCCCCGCCGGTCGCCAGCACGGGCGCGATCCCGCGTGCGACCGGATAGACCAACGAGAGATCCCCGTAATCGTAGGCGCGGGAGAGGGCGACGATGTAGGCGACGTGCACCACTCCGCTCGGGATGACGAACGCCAGCGATGCCGCGGACGGAAGGCCCCGCGCGGCGAGGAGGATGATCCCCAGGAGCGCGCCCGCGGCCGTGGTGGCCCAGGCCGCGACGAGCCGGTCATCCCCGGCCTTGACGATGGCGTTCCAGGTCGCGTGCAGCAGCGCCGAGGTGAGGACGAGGCCGAGCGCCGTGAGCGGCATCCGGGGATCCTAGCGCCGGGTCCCGAGAATTTGGCCGGGGGTCCGGGCGGGACGAACGGACCGCCGGGCCTGTTCGCCTCGCCCGCCGCCCGGCGGCGGCATCGCCCCGCGATCAGCCCTGCGCACTGCGGTGGAGAGCGCGGCGGTCAGGGGAGGGACGTCAGATAGCGGAGGAGCGTCCGGACTCCGAATCCGGTGCCGCCGGCCGGCAGGTAGGGCACCGGCGGGCGGGTCTCCGCGAACGCCGGGCCGGCGATGTCGAGGTGGGCCCACGGCGTCGTGCCGACGAACTCACGCAGAAACGCGGCGGCGCGCTCGGCGCCGCCCTCGCGGCCTGCCGAGTTCTTCAGGTCGGTGATCTCCCCCCGCATCGCCTCAAGGTCCTCCTCGTACAGCGGCAGTTGCCAGATCTGCTCCCCGGTCCCCCTCGCCGCCTCCAGCAGCCGATCGACGAGCGGTTGGTTGTTGCCCATCACCCCCGCGGTCCAATCCCCGAGGGCGACGACGCAGGCGCCCGTCAGCGTGGCGAGATCGATGATCTCGTCGACCCCCTCGCGCACGGCGTACGCCAACGCGTCGGCGAGCACCAGTCGCCCCTCGGCGTCGGTGTTGGTGATTTCCACCGTCTTCCCACCGAGCCCGCGGACGATGTCGCCGGGCCGGGTCGCCGCGCCGTTGATCATGTTCTCGGTCGCCGCGGCGATGCCCAGCACCCGGGCGGTGACCCCGAGGTCGCGCAGCGCGCCCATTGTGGCGATCACCACCCCGGCGCCCGCCATATCCCCTTTCATCGTCCGCATCCCGCTGGCGGTCTTGATTGACAGCCCGCCGCTGTCGAAGGTGATCCCCTTGCCCACCAAGGCCACGGTCCGGCGCGCGCCGCCGGGCCGGTACTCCATGACGATGAACTTCGGCGGCTCGGCGCTGCCCCGCGCCACCGCGGCGAAGAGCCCCATGCCCATCGTCCGGGCGTCTTCGAGGTCGATCACACGGCACTCGCACCCCGCGTTCTTGGCGAGCTCGCGCGCGGCCTCCGCCAGGGCCGTGGGGGTGAGGACATTTGGGGGCTCGTTCACAAAGTCGCGCGCGCGGCAGGTGGCGCGGACCGCCACCTCGGCCGCCTGTGCTGCGCGGGCGAGCTGCGTCCGATCTCCGTCGCCAACGAGGAGCGCCACCTCTGCCACCTCC
>DATEHM010000088.1:0-4028 GCA_035279545.1 bacterium
GACCGGCCGTACCGTAGGGCGCTGCGCTTCGAACAGGTGGTTGCGGAGTTGCGGAAATATTCAGGACGGCAATTTGACCCGAGAATCGCTGAGGTCTTGATTAGATCTACGTCAATCCGTCGGATGATTGGTGCCGCGGAATCCGACGTGCCCGCAACTAGCCCAGTAGCCACCTTTGGGGGTCGGTTTGCAGTCGACCGTTCCAGCAAGCCGGGCAGTCCTCAACACCGCCGGAACCGGGAAGAGGCCACGACTGCTCCTAGGATAGGAACCCCTGGTGCTTGAGGTGCCTCTTCATTCCCGAGAAACCTAGGCTCTCGAGCAAGCCGAGGGCCTTCTTCGTCTGTAGCGAGTAGGCGCGCGCGCTGGCCTTCTCGACGAACGCCAGTGAACAGGCTGCGTCCAAATAGAACATGAGGTCCTTGTCTGCAAACTTGCGAAGAGCGATGTCCGCGCGTTCAAACGCAGCTTTGGGCCCTTCAGTATGGAATGTATGAAATATCCGAAGTCGTTCGAAGGCCCCGGGATTGGGTGGGAAAGGGTTTGACCCGGTCAATTCGATGAGATTGGCTATGTGCTCTAGGGCTTCGTCGGTGCGACCAAGGGTCAGGGCTAGGCAGGCCGTTTGATCCAGAAGCACCAGCCTTGGCTCCCAGTGGTTTTCCCCACGGATCTGGGCTGCGGCGCGATCGAGGATGTCCCGGGCAAGGGCTGTTCGCTCCGCCAACAAATAGGCACTCGCCAAGTTTGTGAGTGGTAATATCCCACGCGGGTGGCCCAGAACTCGGTCAGCCAGTGCCACACTTTCTTCGCCCTTTCTGATCGCAGCATCTTCCTCGCCTAGGTTGTTGAAAACCATCGAGAGGTTCGTGGCGGCTGTGCATGCGGCGCCGTCGTCGCCGTGTGCGATAGCCATAGCATACGCTCTGTTCAGGGGACCGAGGGCTCCTCTCAGGTCTCCAGAGTGGGTCCGGCAGACTCCGATGCCGTTCAGGATCGTTACTTGGTCTGCCTGCCGCCCACTGGTTTCGACAAGGGCTAGGGCTTTCTCTGCCAGGGTCCCAGCAACCTTGGCACTGCCGTCCATGAATTCACAGTAGCCAGCTGCCAAGTGAAGCATGGGCTGTTCCGCGTATTCTGGAAGGGAGTGTAACCCATCCACGATGATCTTGGTTTGTCGTAACCCAGCCTCATTTCCCATTTCGCCGTGCATGCGGGCCAGAAGAAAAAGGGACCGAGCTGCCAGGCGAGCATCCCCTACCTCCCTCGCCACACGGAATGCTTCTTCTGCTGCTTCGGAGTGCTTGGTGCCGTTCTCCCTAGCCAGGATATACTCAGCTGTGGCCCGCATGGCTGCGATCCGAGCCTGATTGCCGCACTTAACACTATCCGCTAGGCGCAGACCATCGAGAAGTGGAGTGGCCTCCTCAGCCTTCGATTGATCGAGTAGTGCTTGAGCAAGGAGTATGGAGGCGCCTGGCGAGGCGCCCGACACATCTACTGGAATTGCCTTCAGGACTTCCTCTGCCTCATGTGGCGCCCCCCGTTCAAGACATCCTTCCGCCCCGCTGAGGCCGAACGCAACTGCTCGCTCGATCGCCCGCCCTCGAATGAAATGCCACGCGATCTCGAGGTCGGTCTGGCCTCGCTTGTCCGCACTCTTGCTCAGTGCCTCCCCCGCGGCCCGATGCAGATGCTCCCGCCCCGAAGCGGGAATCGCATAGTACGCCTGCGCCCGGATCAGCTCGTTCCGGAACTCGAGTCCACCCTGGACCTCCCGCAGAAAGCCCTCTTCCATAAGCCTTGCCAGAGCGTTGGAGGCCGCGATCGGGGTCACCCCCGCGGCCTGGTACAGCTCAACCTCGTGCAGCCGCCGGCCGAGCACCGCGGCGAAGTCCAGCACACTCCTGACGGCGAGGTCGAGCCGCCGGGCTTCACGCTCGAACACGTTCCGCACGGCCGTCGGAATTCCGATGCGGGGCGCCGGCGTGGTGTTGATGGCCTCGACGTCACGCAGGAGCGACTCGGGGCCGTGGTCCACCCACTCGCGCGCGAGCAGCTCGAGCGCGAGCGGGTTCCCCCGGCCCGCTTCGAGGATCCGGCCCACGGGCGCATCGTGCGTCGTGGCGGCTTGGACCAGCTTCGTGACCAGCTCGCGCGCCGCCTCGTCCGACAACGGACCGACCTCGACGGTGGACAGGGCATTGATACTCGAATCATCCACGAGCGCGCCCGCCGCGGCCTGACGAAGCTCGGCGGGTCTCCCAGCCAGGATGAGCATGAACCGGGCTCGCGAAAGTTTCCTTGCGAGCATGTGCAGGATGGCCGCGCTGGAGCTGTCGGCGGCGTGCACGTCATCGACCACCAGGACCACCGGGCTCTCGTCCGCCGCGGCGTTCACCGACTTGAGCAGCGCGTCCGCCAACCGGATCGGGATTACCTCAGCGGCCCAGTCCGGGGCTTTGGGCACGCCGGGGAATGACGTCCCCACCTCACTGCAGATACGGGCCAGCTCGGCCAGAGCTTCCGGCTCGGCCCCCCCGATCGTGCGCTGGACGACCAGTTGCCGCACCAGCTCCGACAGCACGGCGAACGGCAGCTCCCGCTCGGCGTCATAGGCCTGCACGCGGGCGACGACCGCGCCCTCCAGCTGGCAGCTCGACAGGAACGTGTTGGTCAGCGTCGTCTTGCCGATCCCGGCGTCGCCGGTGATGATGACCACGCGAGGTGTCGCTTTTTTTATCTCGATCCAGTTGTCGAACAACAGCGAAAACTCCCGCGTTCGCCCGATGATGGTCTCGGCCTCCATCCGTCGTTCGCGGCGCCCGTAGGGTTCCGAAACCGCGCTCGAACGACGAGAATGACGGCCTTCGCGCAACAGCGTCGCCATGCGCACCATCTCGGGTGTAGGCTGCGCGCTGAGGACCTCGCCGAGCTGTCCCACGTAGGTCTCGTAGGCCTTCAACGCGCCACTCCGGTCGCCGACCCAGGCCCGGGCCTCCATCACGCCGCGGACCCCGTCTTCCGAGAGGGTGTCGAATTGGAGCAGCGTCAGGGCGTGACGTTCAACGGTGGGGAAGTCACCGAGGCGGCGTGCGGCATCCATACGGTGTACCAGGGAATCCCGGATCTTCGGGAGGAGCTTGGACGTCCACTCGTCCTTCCATTGTTCGAAGCCACGGGCCCCTGGGATGTCGAACCCATCGAGGAACGAACCGCCGACGTCACAGCCGCCACGGTCGAGCGAGAGGGCGTCGACGTCCACGGAGCCCGCGGAGAGCGACACCGAATTTCGGGCCGCCACGACCGACTCCGGCCCTACCTTGGACTTGATGACCGTGATCGCTTGGGCGAGGGAGTGCCGGGCATGCTTGGCCGGCACTGACGGCCACAGCATTTCCATCAACTCTTCGCGTGAGCACCGGCGACCCCCCGCCAGTGCCATCCGGATCAGCACGGCGAAGTGCTTCCGGGTCCTGAAGCGAATCGACTCCCCCTTGGCGGATCGGAGGGACGGATAGCCAAGGGTGGAGAGGAGGAACGGTGTGGGCGGCATGGTGACTTGGTCGGTTTGTCGGGATGTTACGTTGTGGGACGTAAGTCAAATGTCTTTCAACTCATTCATTGGCCTTACGTTATAGCGCGGTGAGCACCTCGGCGAGGACAGGCGTTTTGGAGACCACCTTGCACTTTGCGGGCTTCCCTGAGGGAAAATGACCCCGCCCCAGATCCCCCAGGCTCTGCGTAATTATATGTCGATTAATGATTTAACGAGATATTTTTCCGATCTGGCACGTCCGTTGCGTAAAAGGGACGTCGGGATTGGATCGCTCTCGGCGTCGTCTACTTCTCTTGGGGGAAGCATGAACCGCAAGGGTTTCACCCTTATCGAGCTGTTGATCGTCGTCGTGATCATCGGCATCCTGGCCGCGATCGCGATTCCGAAGTTCGCCAACACCAAGCAGAAGGCGTATGCGGCGTCCATGAAGTCGGACCTCCGCAACCTCGTCACGGCTGAAGAGGCGTAC
>DATEHM010000089.1:0-8682 GCA_035279545.1 bacterium
CGCGACCGCGCCCGAGAGGTCTGCGATCTCCTCGGGATCGGGCGCCGCGCCGACCCGGTGCGCGGGCTGTCGCGCGGGGTGCAGCAGCGGGCCGCGCTGGCCCGCGCCGTCCTGCACCGCCCCGCGGTGCTGCTGCTCGACGAGCCCTTCAGCGGGCTCGACCCGGAGGGGACCACCGGCCTAAGCGGCCTCCTCGGGGACTTCCTCCGCGGGGGAGGGGCGGTCATCCTGACCACGCACAGCCCGGCGGAGGCTCTGAGCGTGGCCGCCTCCGCCGCCGTGCTCATCGAAGGACGGCTCACCTCCCCGCGTCCGATCGGCGGGATGCCCGTCGAGGCGGTGCGCGCGTGGTATCTCCACGCGGTGGCGGAGGGGGTCGGATGAGGGCGCTGGCGGCCTTGATCTGGAAGGACCTGGTGATCGAAGCGCGGACGCGGGAGCTCCTCACCTCGATGAGCCTCGTCGCCTTTCTCGCGCTGGTGATCATGAGCCTGGCGTTTGCGCCGTCCCCCGCGTTCGCGGCGACCGCGGCGCCGGGCGTGCTGTGGGTGACGGTGGCGTTCGCCGCCACATTCGGGCTCGCCCGATCGCACGCCCTCGAACGGGAGCGGGGTGCGCTCGACGCCCTGCTGCTCACCCCCGTCGGCCGGGGCACGCTCTTCCTCGGGAAGTTCGGCGCGAACCTGTTGTTGGTGGTGGTGTTGGAGATCGTCGTGGTCGCCGCGTTCGCGGTGCTGTTCTCCATGCCGCTCGGCCGGCACGCCGGATGGCTCGTCCTGCCCCTGGGCCTCGGCGCGGTCGGGTTCACCGCGATCGGCACCCTGCTGGGGGCGATGACGGCGGCGACGCGCCTGCGCGAGGTGCTGTTGCCGGTCCTGCTGTTGCCGGTGGTGCTCCCGGTGATCGTCTTCTCGCTGACCGGGATCGGCGCGGTGCTCGACGGGCGGCCCCTGGCCGACCTCTTCCGCTCCGCGAAGTTGCTGGGCGCGGTGGACGTCGTGTTCCTGGTGCTCGGGATCTGGCTGTTCGAATACGTGGTGGAAGAGTAGGGGCGCGTTCGAGGACTACCGCAACGCCCTCACCTACGGCAGTTCCGCATACACCGCGCCCTCCCGAACGTGCACGGGGAACGTGACGGCGGGGCGGCGGGCGGGCGGTTCCACCACCTGACCCGTCCGGATATCGAACCGGCTGCCGTGCCAGGGACAGGTGACCACCGTTCCGTTCACCGCCCCTTCCCCCAGGGGCCCGCCCATGTGCGTGCATTCGTTCGCCAGCGCATAGAACACCCCGTCCACGTTGAACAGGGCGATCACCTTCCCGGCCGCCCGAACCACGGTGCCCGTTCCGACCGGCACTCCGGCGACGTCCGCAAGCTTGATCAACGCCATGACCTGTCCCTCCGGGAGTGGACGTAGCGGGCGGGGCTCCGCCGATGGCGGGCTGCGGGGGGGGCGTCCCCGATCGTGTAGGCGGAGAAGGGGTCGCCGCGGCGCAGGCATTGCACCCGATCCAGCCGAGCCGCGAACAGCGCCTCGAGCCATTGGTGGATCATCTCGCAGACGTGGGGATCTGTTTGCGCGAGGTGCATCAGCGGACAGTTGTGCTCGCGCAGCAGGGTGCCGCGCGGGGTACGCTCGATCGTCGGCAGGAAGCCCCGTTCCGCCAGGAGCTCCCTGGCCCGCTCCACGCGCTGGCGGCCGGTGGATCCTTCAAGACGAGGCAGGTCACGGGCGATCCATCGGCCGGCGATTCTGCGGAGGAGGCTCGGCAGGGTGCCGGGTCGTTTTCTGATTTCTTCAAGCAGCGAGACGGCAAAATCATCGTAGGCCTTCGGGAACAGGTGATCCGCGGCCGGCGTCAACTCGTAGACCTGGCTGGGTCTTCCAATCCCGCCCCGCAGGCCTCTGCGGCGGACCAGATGGTCCCCCCGCAGGGCAGCCAAGTGGCTGGTCACCGCGGTCCGGGTGAGGCGAAAAGCCGCCGCCAATTCCTCGACGGTCTGGCTGCCCTTGACGCGGAGCCGCTCCACGATTCGGTAACGAGTCTCCTGCATTGGTCTATCTATCATAGCCCGATCCGGCGACCGCGTCAATAATTCATATTACGACAGTTATTATTGACATAACAGCGCATTCCGTGATACGAATACACCATCATCGCTGGTCGTGACGGCCGGGGCGGTCCGCAGGGATGTCGGCGGTCGGCGGGGGGATCCTTGCCTGGTTCCGAAAAGACGGGGGATGGTGGAGATCGCGTTTCGCTCTTTCAGAATCTGGCCGGCCAGCCACTTCGCCGGTTGTCCGCCCGTCTGGGAGTTCGGCGCTTCCGCCCGGGCGATTTCGTGGTGCACATGGGGGGGCGGGCGGACACCCTCTACTTTCTAGACGTCGGCGCCGCAAAGGTCAGCGCCATCTCGCCGAACGGCGAGGAGCGCATCCTCGACGTCCTCACGTCCGGCGACACGCTTGGAGACTTCTTCATCGGCCCGGACAATCGCTGGACGGCCGCGGCGCAAGCAGTCTCGCCGTTGGCCGTCCGCACGATGCCGCGGGAGGCCTTTCTTGGGCTGATGCGGGTCGACCCCGTCGTCTGCTTCAATTACATGTGCCATCTCGTCGAACAGCAGCGGCGGACTCAGGCGCGCCTCGAGGCGCTGGTGCATACGGATCCCGGCCTCCGCGTGCTGGCGTTGCTGGCGGGGTTGGTCGATCGGTGCGCGCCGGGGCCCGGGGATCGATACACGCTGCCGGCGAAGTTAACCCAGGGGGATCTTGCCCGGATGGTCGGGTTGAACCGAAGCACCGTGAGCGTGTTGATCAACGCGTACAGGCGTCGGGGGCTGCTGGGCGGGGAGCGGGGGACGCTCGTGATCCATTGGCGTCGCGTCAGGGCCGTGTTGAGACGCGCCGGCCTCATGGTCGCCGCACCGGCCGGGCCTCTGTGGGGGGGATGGTGACGATGCCGCATTATCGGTACGTGATCGTGGGAGGGGGGATGACGGCGGACGCCGCGATCGGCGGCATTCGCCAGGCCGATCCCGCGGGGACCATCGGGCTCATCGGCACCGAGCCCCATCCGCCCTACAACCGGCCACCCCTTTCCAAGGCGTTGTGGAAGGGAAAATCCCTCGACAGCATCTGGCGCCGGACGGATCGTCAGGGCGTGGACCTCCACCTCGGCCGAACCGTGCGCAGCCTCGACGTCAAATCAAAACGCGTCAGCGACGATCGGGGGACGGACTACACCTGGGACAAGCTGCTGCTCGCGACCGGGGGGTCTCCGCGCCGCCTTCCAGCCGGCGGTGAGGCCGTCGTCTATTTCCGCTCGCTGGACGACTACACGCAGCTGCGGGCGTTGACCGAGCGGGCGCAGCGGTTCGCGGTCATCGGCAGCGGGTTCATCGGCTCTGAGATCGCCGCCGCGCTGGCGATGAACCGGAAGGACGTGGTGATGCTGTTCCCGGGCGAAGGCATCGGCGGCCGAATGTTCCCGCCGGACCTCTCCACGTTTCTGAACGATTACTACCGGCAGAAGGGGGTGGAGCTCGGCGCCGGCGAGCGGGTAGTGTCGGTGACGCCCGCGGGGACCGGATTCAAGCTCGTGGCGCAGAGTGGTCACGAATGGGTCGTGGGCGGGGTGGTGGCGGGGCTCGGCATCACGCCGAACACCGACCTCGCCCGGGAGTCGGGGTTGGAGGTGCACGATGGCATCGTGGTGGACGAGGGCCTCCGCACCACCCACCCTGACGTCTATGCCGCGGGGGACGTTGCCTCGTTTTTCAGCCCGGTGCTCGGGAAGCGCCTCCGCGTCGAGCACGAAGACAACGCCAACGCGATGGGGAGCGCCGCGGGGCTCCTGATGGGGGGGCAGGGAGCCCCCTACCGCCACCTCCCGTATTTCTACTCCGATCTCTTCGATCTGGGGTATGAGGCGGTGGGCGATCTCGATCCGCGGCTGGAAACCGTCGCGGATTGGAAGGATCCCTACCGAGAGGGTGTGGTGTACTACGTTCAACAGGGGCGGGTCCGCGGGGTGCTGCTCTGGAACGTCTGGGACCAGATCGAGGCGGCCCGAGCGCTCATCGCCGAGCCCGGGCCGATCCGCCCCGAAGACCTCAACGGGCGGCTGCCCTCCCCACGCTGAGTGCGATCGCCGGGACCGGGGAGGCGCGATGAATTCCAAGACCGGGACCCTGGCCGCGGCGATCCTCGGCTCCGGGATCGTGTCGCTCGACTCGTCGGTGGTGACCGTGGCGCTGCCCCGGATCGGGCAGGAACTCCCCACTAGGCTCTTCGGGGTCCTGGAAGGGCAGTCGTACATCTATAACGGCTACTCGCTGGCGCTGACCGCGCTGGTGATATTGGCGGGGGCCCTGAACGATTTCTACGGCCGCCGCCGCGTGTTTGCCCTTGGGGTCGCGGGCTTTGGGGTGACGTCGGTCCTTTCCGGTCTGGCCCCGAACATGGAGAGTCTGGTGCTCTTCCGCGTCCTGCAGGGGGCCGCGGGGGCGTTCCTCCTGCCGGGGTCGCTGGCTCTCATTACGGCGACCTTCACCGGGGAGGAGCAGGGTCGGGCGTTTGGTGTCTGGGCGGCCGCCTCCGCCGCCATCAGCACCTTGGGTCCCTTCGTCGGTGGGCTGCTGGTCGACACGATCTCGTGGCGGATGGTGTTCTTGATCAACGTCCCGTTGGTCGTCCTGGCGCTGTGGGTCCTGCGCCGGTACGTGCGGGAAAGCCGTGACGACGAGGCTTCCGGGGCGTTTGACGTGCCCGGTGCACTCGTGGGGGCCCTGGCCACGGGCGGCCTGGCGGTCGGCGCGATCTACGGTCAGCAGCGGGAGTGGCGTGATCCCCTGGCGTTTGCGATGTTGGCGGTGGGCGGCGGCGCGATGCTGCTCTTTCCGTTCATGATGCGGCGTGCCCGCCACCCGCTGGTGCCGCTTCAGCTCTTCCGCTCGCGCAACTTCACCGTGACCAACCTCTCGACCTTCGTGATCTACGGCGCGCTCTCCGTGACGTTCTATTACCTGACGCTGTTCCTGCAGGGAACGCTGGGGTACACCGCCTCGGCGGTCGGACTGGCGTACATCCCGGAGGTCTGCTTCCTGGTGTTCTTCTCATCGCGCTTCGGGACCCTGGCGTCCCGATACGGTCCACGGTGGTTCATGGCCGCCGGGCCGGCCGTGATGGCGGGAGGAGTGCTGCTGCTGGCACGCGTCTCGGCCCAGAGTCAACCCTGGATGTTTCGCCCCGGCACTCCCGCGACGTTCCTGCCGCCGGCCGCCTACCTCACCGACGTCCTCCCCGGGCTCGTCGTCTTCGGGGTCGGCATCATGATCATGGTGGCGCCGTTAACGACGGCGCTGATGACGTCCGTGCCCGCACGCCACTCCGGGGTGGCCTCCGCGATCAACAACGCGATCTCGGAGGTGGGCCCGCAACTGGCCGGGGCCCTCATCTTCGTCGCGATCACCGCGGGGTTCTACACGCAGATGGCCGCGCGGGTCCCGGGATTGGATACCTCATCGCCCGCCGTCCGCCGGCAGATCTCCCCCCTCAACCCCGTGCCGAAGGGCGTCCCGGCCGAGGAGGAGACCGCGGCCCGCGATGCATCGGTTGCCGCGTTTCACCTGGCGATGCTGGTCGGGGCCGCGCTGCTCATCGGCGGCGCCGCGATCAATGCCGTCGGCATCCGCCCCCAGGCGCCCTCCCCGCCGGAGGAGATCATCTCCGCTCCCCCACACTGGCGGAGGTCCTGCAGCATCTGCCGCAGGCGGGACCGGGCCCGGCCCGCGAGGAGTGGGGGCGGCCCGGGCGAGGTTCCACCCGAACGACCACGCTAAGCGCCCCGCGCTCCGCCGGAAGAGGGCGGAGCGGTTCGCACCCGCTGGCGCCCCTGTTGTCGGCGCAACAACGCCTCTCCGCATCTCATGCTACGCTGCCCTTCGCCAGAGCCCGCCGACAGGCGTTGAGATCTTCCTGCCGGATGCTCCGGTGATTGCCCGGTGTCCGCGGCGGTCGCTTGGGCAGATGAAGAGAGTCTAGCGCCCGAGATACCCTCTCCGAGGAAAGAGGGCGCGAGCGGGTGTGAGTGACTTCACAGCCGGGGGTGAGTCGTGATGAAGCACAGGATTCTCCTCCTGGGGGCGTTCGTCGTGGTCTGCTTGGGAATCGCACTTACGCTGATCCCCGGCCGGCTCCCCATCCGGCCCATCGCCACCGCACAGGCCCCCGTGCTGACGGATTTCGACCGCGTCATCGGCCAGAATGCGCAGCGGATGATTGACGAGGGCAGAAGAACGTTCCGCTTTGACACCTTCGGCGATGAGGCCTGGTTTGGAGATACGCTCAAGCTGCATCAGGCCATCGAAGGAGCGAAGCACGGCGGCGTGGGACCTGGGGTGAGCCCGAAGACGGCCCTGGCCGTGGGGTTGAAGGTCGATATGGACGCGCTCCCACCGGTGCTGGTGGCGCAGGTCAAAGCCGGGAAGGTTGACCTCGACGATCCCGCCACCACCCTCGCCCTCCTCAAGCTCAATGCGGTCGTGGGCGTGACTGGATTCTTTCAGCCGGACGGAAGTCTGCGGTCGGTGGGCGTCCAGTGCGCCTTTTGTCACTCCACCGTCGACAACGCGTTCACTGCCGGGATCGGCCACCGCCTGGATGGCTGGCCCAACCGCGATCTGAACGTGGGGGCCATCGTGGCGCTGGCTCCGAACGTGAAGGTCATCGGGGACGTGCTGGGCGTCGATACCGCCACGGTGCTGAAGGTGCTCAACAGTTGGGGGCCGGGGAAATATGACGCCGAGCTTATCCAGGACGGCAAAGGCCTGCGTCCCGATGGCAGATCCGCGGCCACCCTCCTCCCGGCCGCGTTTGGGCTGGCCGGGGTGAATCTCGCAACCTACACGGGATGGGGTTCGGTGACGTACTGGAACGCGTACGTGGCCAATACCCAGATGCATGGGACGGGGACCTTCTTCGATCCCCGGTTGAACAATACGAGGCAGTTCCCGATCGCGGCGAAAACCCATTACGGCAATGTTCGGACTGCCCCCGACGAGATCACCGCGAAGCTGGCCGCACTGCACTTCTATCAACTGGCCATTCCGGCACCGGCGCCCCCAGAAGGCTCATACGACAAGGACGGGGCGGCTCGGGGAAGGGTGCTGTTCGAGGGGAAAGCGCAGTGTGCCTCCTGCCACGTGCCGCCGCTGTATACGGAGCCGGGGTACAACATGCACACCCCGGCGGAGATGGGCATTGACGATTTCCAGGCGAACCGGTCGCCCGATCGGCGGTACCGGACCACACCGCTCCGTGGCCTGTGGGCGCACCAGAAGGGCGGATTCTTCCACGACGGCCGATTTCCGACCTTGCAATCGGTTGTCGAACACTACAATGCGACGCGAAAGCTTCATTTGACGGAGCGGGAGATCCTCGACCTGGTCGAGTTCTTGAAGTCGCTGTGATCGATAGCGCAAAGAGGCGTCCCGCGGGCGAGCGGGGACGATCCGGGCCTGTCGATGCGAGGCCGCGCCCCCCGTCGGGCGCCGCGAGCGCGGCCGGACCGGCTTCCACCCGCCTCCCGGCCGCGCGCATGATCTCATCCCGGATGTGACGCCCCGGAGGGACGGGCCCGGCGGACGTCGCGGTGCCCCCTTCGGAGCCGCTGCCGGTGTGCGGATTCGGACGCCAAGCCGTTCGCCCCGCAGCGGCGACACCATCGGCCGTCGCCCCAAACCGTGTGCCGACGAACGCGTACGGGGGCCCGTTCGGACGAGCCGTGGAGCATCTGAGGCGGCGGGAGCTGGCCCGGCGCCGTGCGGATCGCCCTCGTCCCGTTCGTTGAAACTGCCGCCGTGGGTTGCTATCATCGTGGTGATGCGTGCTCCCGTGGCTACGAGGATGAGGTGACCCGGTCCGTCGACGGGCTGTTGGCGTGGGCGGCATTCGTCACGATGCTCTCCGCCCTGTTCGGGGCGTTCCTGTTCGCACAAACCGAAGTGGTGATGGGAGACATCCAGCGGATCTTCTACGTGCACCTGCCGCTCGCTTGGATCGGCTTCGTCGCGTTCGGGCATGCCTGCTGGGCGGGGCTGCAGTATCTGCGGACCGGCCGCCGCGAATGGGACGCGGTCGGCGCGTCGGCGGCGGAGATCGGGGTGCTGTTTACCACGCTGGTGATCGTGACCGGTTCGCTGTGGGCCCGCCCGGTGTGGGGGACGTGGTGGACCTGGGATCCGCAGCTGATGACCTACCTGATTCTCTGGCTGATCTACGTCGGGTACCTGATGCTGCGCAGCGTGGCTGGGGATGATCTCCGGCGGGCCCGCTTCGCTGCGGTCTTCGCGATCGTCGGGTTCGTCGATGTGCCGCTGGTGTGGTTCTCCGCGCGGTACCTGCGCGCGCTCTCTCCCGTGATCTTCACCGCGCACAGCATCGGCCTTGCGCCGTCGATGGCCTGGGCGTTGCTCGCCGGGTTGGTGGCGTGGAGCCTCTTCTACGCGGTGCTGTTCCGGGCCCGGCTCCGCCTCGGGCTGCTGGAGGCGCAGGTGGCGGTGCTCGCCGACGAGGGTTTCTGACGTGGCTTACCTGTTTTGGGCGTTCGCCGTCGTCTGGACGGGGATCTTCCTCTACCTCTACGGGCTGGTCCGGCGCAGCCGCGCCCTGGAGCGCG
>DATEHM010000090.1:0-3864 GCA_035279545.1 bacterium
AAGCTGAACGATGAGGTGGGCATGCGCATCCTCATCGGGTCGGAGGTGGATATCCTCCCGGACGGGTCGCTGGACTATCCCGATGAGGTCCTGAAAACTCTCGATCTCGTGATCGGATCGGTGCACAGCCGGTTCCGGATGACGGAGGCGGAGATGACCCGCCGGGTGATCGCCGCGATGCAGAACGCCCACCTGGACATCCTGGGGCACCCCACCGGGCGGCTGGTGGGCCAACGGCCGCCGTTCGAACTGGACCTCGAGGCGGTGATCGAGGCCGCGCGCAAGACGGAGACGGTGCTCGAGATCAACGCGTCGCCCGACCGGTTGGATCTCAAGGACGCGCACGTGCGGCTGGCCCGCGATCACGGCGCCCTCTTCGAGATCGGGACGGACGCGCATCGCCAGGATCATCTGCGGGCGATGGAGTATGGCATCGGCACCGCGCGGCGGGGTTGGGTCGAGGCCCCGAGCGTCATCAATACGTGGCCGCTGACTCAACTCGTCGACTTCCTCGCCGGCTAGCGCGTCTGCCCCGCGCGTTCTTCGCCCGCCCGACGCTCACCGTGGCCCGGGCCCTGCTCGGCTGCTACCTCGTCCACGACGCGCCCGCGGGGCGGGTGGTGGGGCGGCTGGTGGAGGTCGAAGCCTACCTCGGACCACGCGATCCGGCGAGCCACGCCTACCGCCGCACGCCGCGGAGCGCGGTGATGTGGGAGCCGCCGGGGACGGCGTACGTGTATCGCAGCTACGGGATCCACGCCTGCATGAACGTCGTGACCGAGCGCCTGGGCCGTCCCGGCGCGGTGCTCCTGCGCGCCCTCGAACCGGTCGAGGGGATCGCGGTGATGCAGCGCCGCCGCGGGACCGCGATCGTCCGGCTGCTGGGGAGCGGACCGGGCCGGCTGACCCAGGCGATGGGGATCACGGTCGCTCACAACGGCGCGGACCTCGTCACCGGGCCGCTGTTCCTGGCGCGCGGCCACCGCGCCGAGCCGATCGTGGCCACCCCCCGCATCGGCATCTCCGTCGCCACCGAGCGGCGGTGGCGGTACGTGCTGCGGGGGTCTCCCTGTCTCTCGCGCTGAGCCCGCAGCGGCGTTCCCCCGCTCGGCGGCACCCCCGGCCCACGTTTGTGGTATCATGCGGGCGGTGCGGATCCTCATGGTGTTTGTTGACGGGGTGGGGCTGGGCGATCCCGACCCGGCCGCGAACCCGCTGGTCCGGGCCGAGACGCCCGCGCTTCGCCGGATCCTGGGAGGACCGCTGGCCGGGCGCGACCCGGTCAGGACCGAGCGCGTCGTCATGGTGCCCCTCGACGCCCGGTTGGGGGTCCCCGGCCTGCCCCAGAGCGCGACCGGACAGGTGGCGCTCCTCACCGGGGAGAACGCGGCCGCGCTGGCGGGCCGGCACGTGACGGCGTACCCGACGCAGGCCCTGCAGCACCTCCTTGGGGAGCGGGGGCTGTTCCCGCGACTGCGCGCGGCGGGCGTGAAGGCGACCTTGGCGAACGCCTATACGCCGGAGTACTTCGCCGCCGTCGAGGAACGGCGCCTTCGCCACGCCGCGATCACCCTCAACGCCATTCAGGCGGGGCTCCCGCTCAGGGGCGTCGGCGACCTGCGCGAGGGCCGGGCCGTGTACCACGACCTCACCAACGCGCGCCCCCGCGAGTGGGGCCATCCCGTCCCGCTGATCTCGCCGGAAGAGGCCGGCCGCCACCTCGCCGACATCTCCGCCGGCCACGCGTTTACGCTGTTCGAGTTCTTCCAGACCGATCTGGCGGGCCACGGCCGCGTTCCCGACCGCCGGGGGGTGGTGGAGCGGCTCGATCGGTTCCTCGGCGCCGCGCTCGCCGCGATCGATTTGGCGGACACCCTGCTCTTCCTCACCAGCGACCACGGGAACCTGGAGGACGAGCGGACGGAGGGGCATACCCTGAACCCCGTGCCGGCGCTCCTCGCCGGGGCGGGGCGGGAACGGATGGGGAGCGGGCTGCACGATCTCACCGACGTCGCCCCCGCGTGTCTCGCCGCGCTGGGGAACGGGGGACACCCCTGACCCCCCGGTCGCTTCGGGTCCTGGAGTTCTCGGCGATCTCCGACCGGCTGGCCGCCCGCTGCGCCTCGGCGCTCGGCCGCGAGGCGGCGCTGGCCCTGCGCCCCTCCCCCGTGCTCGCGGAGGTGGCGCGGGCACAGCGGGAAACCTCCGAGGCGCGGGGGCTGGCCGAGACGGGGAGCGGCCTCCCGGTCCAAGGGATCCGCGAGATCCGCGATGCGGTGCACCGGGCGGCGATCGGCGGCGGCCTCGACGTGCAGACGCTGCTCGATATCCGCGACACCCTCGTGGTCGCCCGGACCCTCAAGGGGTTTGTGCTGGGGCGGCGAGCCGAGGTCCCGATGCTCGCGGAGGTGGCCGAGTCCATCGTCGTCTTCTCGGACCTGGAGGAGGCGATCGGTCGGGCGATCGGCCCGGACGGCGAGATCCTCGACGCGGCGAGCCCCGAGCTGGGGAAGGTTCGGCGTGAGCGGCGGACGGCGGAATCGCGGCTGCGCGACCGGCTCGAGGGCGTGCTGCGGACCCCGGCGATCGTGCGGATGCTGCGGGAGTCCTTGATCACGATCCGGGGCGACCGGTACACGGTGCCGGTGCGGGCGGAGTTCCGCAACCAGTTCCCGGGGGTGGCGCACGACCAGTCGTCGAGCGGCGTGACCGTCTTCATGGAGCCGCTGGTGGTGGTCCCGCTCGGCAACGCGGTCCGCGAGCGGGCCATAAAAGAGCGCGAGGAAGTGGCGCGCATTCTCGCCGCGCTGAGCCGCGCGGTCGGCGAAGTGGCTGAAGATCTCGCCCTGACCCTCGAGCAACTGGCGGCGCTCGACCTGGCGGCGGCCAAGGCGCGTCTCAGCCTGGAGATGGCGGGATCGGCGCCCCGGCTCAACGCGGAGGGGCGGTTGGACCTGCGCGCCGCCCGGCACCCCCTGCTCGCGGGGCAGGTCGTCCCCGTGGACGTGCAGTTGGGCGGACGATTTCGGACGCTGATCATCACCGGGCCGAACACGGGGGGGAAGACCGTGACCCTGAAGACCGTGGGGCTCCTGACGCTGATGGCCCAGGCCGGCCTGCACATCCCCACCTCGATGGACAGCGAGGTGGCGGTGTTCCCCCAGGTCTACGCCGACGTCGGAGACGAGCAGAGCATCGAGCAGAACCTCTCCACATTTTCCTCGCATCTCACCGCCATCGTGGAGATCCTCCGCGCCCTCGACCGGGACCCTCCCGGGGCCGCCCGCGCCCTGGTCCTGCTCGACGAGGTGGGGGCCGGCACCGACCCCACCGAGGGCGTCGCCCTCGCCCGGGCCCTGATCGAGGCGCTGCACGCGTCGGGCGTCTGCACCGCCGTCACGACGCACTACAACGAGTTGAAGGCGATGCCGTATACGCATCCCGGCATGGAGAACGCCTCGGTGGAGTTTGACGAGATCACCCTCCGGCCCACGTACCGGCTGCTGATCGGCACCCCCGGCCACAGCAACGCGCTCGCGATCGCGGAGCGGCTGGGGCTCGATCCGGGGATCGTGGCGCGGGCGCGGAGCACGGTGTCGCGGCAGGACGCCGACCTCACCCAGGTGCTGCGGTCGGTCGAGGTCGAGCGCGAGGCCCTCGCCAGGGAGCGTGAGACCGTGGCCCGCGCCCGCCAGGATCTCGCGGTCCGGCAGGCGCGGGTGGAGGAGGATGCGCGCCGCCTCGACGTCCAGCGGCGCGCGTTGTTCGAGCAGGCGCAGGCCGACGTGCGGTCGGTGGTGCGGCGAGGCCGCGAGGAACTGGAGAGCCTGCTGGCGGCGATCAAAGCGCGCCCGTCCCCCGAGG
>DATEHM010000091.1:0-9121 GCA_035279545.1 bacterium
GAGGATCACCTGCCATCGTCGAGCGATCTGCATTCAACCCCTCCTTCGGAGGCCTCGGTGAGGTTGCCCGTGCCCGTCGCCCCGAGGTCCTTCACGGACACGATACCGCCGCCGGGCCGGGCGTGTGCGATGCCTCGGTGAAGGGGAGGTGAAGACCGTGTTAAGCGTACGGAGGCACGAGGCGGTGGTAGGCGTCGGCCATCAGCGGGGAGGAGATCATGAAATCCGCCGAGGCGCGGTTGCAGGCCACCGGAATGTTCCAGACCACCGCGATGCGGAGCAGCGCCCGGACGTCGGGGTCGTGCGGGTGGGGCGCGAGCGGGTCCCAAAAGAAGATCAGGAAGTCGATGCGCCCTTCCACGATCTTCGCCCCGATCTGCTGATCGCCCCCCAACGGCCCGCGGTGACACTCGGCGACGGACAGGCCCAGGCGCTGGGCGATCAGCCGGCCGGTCGTGCGCGTCGCGCACAGCTCGTGGCGCGCCAGCAGCTCCTTGTTGAACCGCATCCATTCCAGGAGATCCGCCTTCTTGTTGTCGTGCGCGATCAGCGCGATACGCTTCGCGCAGGCCATGGGGACCGGCCTCTGCGGAACGGCGGGCACGGGGGGCGTCCCGAGCGCGAGATTCATCAGCTCACCTCTCTCTCGCCGGCCGCCGTGACGCGATCTGGCCGGTGCGGTCCCAGCATAGGCGACGGACGTCAACGAGAGGTGAAGCGGGCGTGAAGCGTGGGCGAAATTAGCGCCGAAGAACAGACGTTACATCCGCGCGTCGAGGCGGTAGCCGATGCCCCGCACGGCGGTGATCCGCACCCCGCCTTTCGGTTCCACCTTCTTGCGCAGCCAGGCGATATGGGTGTCGAGGGTGCGCGTGTCGCCGAAGTAGTCGTCCCCCCACACCTCCTGCAGCAGCCGCTCGCGGCGGACGATCTTGCCCAGATGGCGCAGCAGCAGGTGCAGGAGGTTGAACTCCTTCGCCGACATGGACACGCTCTCCCCCGCCACCGCCACGGTGCGCTCCTCGATGTCCATCACCACCCGGTTGGCGACGAGCGTGTCCTCCGCCCCCGCCTGCACGACGATCGTCTCCAGGATGTTCGCGATGTCCTCACACCGATCGGTGCTGACCTCCAGGTTCTCGCAGATATCCTTCCATTTGATGATCTCCTTCGCCGTCGCCCGCCCCGAGAACAGCCGCTCGATCGCCTCCCGCAGCAGATCGTCTCCGCGGTTCTCCAGGGTGTGCAACGCCCGCGTGTGCGGAAACACGTCGTGCATCCCCTTCAGCTGGCCGATCGCCTTCCCCAGCTCCTGGGCGGACTCGAACACGTTCCGGCCCATCTCCCGCGCGCAGGGGAGCACGCGCTTCACCCGATGAATCGCCAGGCGCGCCGCCGCCGCCTCGATGGCATCGAGCACGTCGTCGAGATACCCGGTCAGCGCCCTGAGGGGTTCGGTGCCGAACGGCAGCGCGCCCCCCGCCGTCGTGGCCTCGAAGAGATCCCGCGCGATCGCATCCCCTTTGTGTTCCAGATCGCGGATCCACTCCCAGGCCTCGGTCGACGCCAGCCGGCCGTCGAGCGTGGCGGCCAGCGTCCGGGCGGCCTCCAGGATCGTCCCCGCCAGCTCCTCCAGGAGCGTGATCAGGTGCTGGGCCTCGCCGGACGGCGGGACACCGATTTGCGGCGGTCGGCGGTCTGCTCCCATAGCCAAACTCCATCATACCGCACCCGTCCAGTCCCCGCGTCCGCGCACGAGGCACGGGAAGCCGTAGGCGGGACTGGAGGAAACCCCACCGGCCGCGGCGCATTGAGGTTGTGCCCGCACGACAACCCGCGCATGCGCGCACCCAAGCGAGGTGACCCTAGTGAGCGAGCGCATCGGTTTCATCGGCCTCGGCATCATGGGGCGTCCCATGGCCGGCCACCTGCTGGACGCCAAGTACCCGATCGCGGTCTGGAATCGCACCCGCAGCAAGATGGCGGCGCTGGTGAAGCGCGGGGCCGACGCGGGGATGTCGCCGAAGGACGTGGCATCCAAGAGCGACATCACGATCACGATGGTCGCCGACACCCCGGACGCCGTCGAGGTGATCCTGGGCCCGGAGGGCGTCCTCCAGGGGGTGCGCGCGGGCAGCGTCGTCGTGGACATGAGCACGATCTCGCCGGTGGCGACCCGCGAGATGGCCGCCAAGCTGGCCGAGCGGGGCGCGGAGATGCTTGATGCGCCGGTGTCCGGCGGCGAGAAGGGCGCGATCGAGGCGACGCTCTCGATCATGGTGGGGGGGAAACCCGCGGTGTTCGAGCGGGTCCTGCCGGTGTTCGAGCGGATGGGCAGGCAGATCGTCCACCTGGGGGAGTCGGGCGCCGGCCAGGTCACCAAGGCCTGCAACCAGCTCGTCCTGTCGCTCACCCTGCTGGGCGTGGCCGAGGCGCTGACGATGGCGCGCAAGGCCGGGGTCGATCCGGCCAAGGTGCGGGCGGCACTGCTGGGGGGATTTGCGCAGAGCCGGGTGCTGGAGCTGCACGGGCAGCGCATGCTGGACCAAAACTTCGAGCCCGGCTTCCGCACCCGACTCTACCACAAGGACATGGGCATCGTGATGGAGACCGGCCGATCGGTGGCGATGCCGCTCGTCGGCGGCAGCCTGGCCGCGCAACTCTACCAAGTCGCCATGAACCAGGGGCTCGGCGAGAAGGACTACTCCGTCCTGGCGCAGGTCGTCGCGGGGCTCGGCGGCACCGATCCGCGAGCCCGCTGATCCCCGGCGGTGATTCGTTGACAGCGGCGGAGGCGCCGGGCTAGAATTTGCCTGGATCCCGGATCCGCGCATCACCGGGGGACCGTGCGGTTGCGCCCGAGGAGGTGCTCGGTGGCCACGATCAAACACCCGGCGGGCCCTCCCGACCCCGCCCTCACCGACCCCAGAGGGGAGTGGGCGGCCGCCGAACTGAAGGCCTCCCTGGCGCGGGCGCCCGAGCGCCGGGAGCGTTTCGAAACCCTGTCCGGACTCCCCGTGGAGCGGATCTACGGCCCCGAAGACCTCGCCCGGCTCGACTACGCCGAACGCATCGGGTTCCCCGGCCGCTACCCGTTCACCCGCGGACCCTACCCGACGATGTATCGATCCCGACCGTGGACGATGCGCCAGATCGCCGGGTTCGGGATCGCCGCCGACACCAATGCGCGGCTCAAGTACCTGATCGCTCAGGGCCAGACCGGGATCTCGATCGACTTCGACATGCCGACGCTGATGGGCTACGACTCCGACGATCTCCGCGCGCGGGGGGAAGTGGGCCGGGAGGGCGTCGCGGTCGACACCCTGGACGACCTCGACGAGATCCTCGACGGCATCGACATCGGCGCGATCAGCGTGTCCATGACGATCAATCCCACCGCGTGGATCCTCTTCTCCATGTACCTCGCGCTGGCGGAGCGCCGGGGGGTCCCCCGGGATGCGCTCTCCGGCACGGTGCAGGCCGACATCCTGAAGGAATACATCGCCCAAAAGGAATGGCTCTATCCCATCCCGGCGGGGATGCGCATCGTGCGCGACCTGATCATCTACAGCGCGCGCCACCTTCCCCGCTACAACCCCATCAACATCAGCGGGTATCACATCCGCGAGGCGGGGGCGACGGCGATTCAGGAAGCCGCCTTTACCCTCGCCAACGGCATCGCCTATGTGGAGGAAGTGGTCCGGAAGGGCCTGGCCGTCGACGAGTTTGCCCCCCGCCTCGCCTTCTACTTCATCGCCGAGCGGGACTTCTTCGAGGAGGTCGCCAAGTTCCGGGCGGCGAGACGGATCTGGGCCGCCACGATGCGCGACCGGTTTGGCGCGCGGAGCCCGGAGTCGATGCGCCTGCGCTTCCACTGCCAGACCGCCGGCAGCAGCCTCACCGCCAGAGAGCCGCTGAACAACATCGCCCGCACCGCGCTGCAGGCCCTCTCCGCCGTCCTGGGGGGGGCGCAGAGCCTGCACACCAACGGCATGGACGAGGCCCTGGCGATCCCCTCGGAACTCGCGATGAAGGTGGCGCTGCGCACGCAGCAGATCATCCTCGACGAAACGGGGGCGGCGAACACGATCGACCCGCTGGCCGGCAGCTATTATCTGGAAACGCTCACCAACCAGATCGAGGAAGGCATCCGGGCCTATCTCGCCCGGATCGATGGCCTGGGGGGCGCGGTGGAGGCGGCCAGCCAGAACTTCTTCCAGGCCGAGATCGCCGACGCCGCGTACCGCTACCAGCGGCGAAAGGAACGCGGCGATCTGACGGTCGTCGGCGTCAACAAGTACGTCGACCCCGTCGAGACCCAGGCCATCCCCTTCGGGCTGCAGGAGGTGGGCGCGGACGTGGAAGAGCGGCAGAAGCAGCGGCTCGCCGCAATCCGGGCCAGGCGCGACCCCCAGAAGGTGGAACGATGCCTGGCGGAACTGACCGCTACGGCTCGCGGCGACGACAACCTCATCCCGCCTACGATCGACGCGGTCAACGCCGATGTCACGGTGGGGGAGATCGTCAACGCCCTGCGGGGCGTGTTCGGGACCTACGTTGAGCATCCCGTCTTTTGAGCGGACGGAGCGCGCCGGCCCCCGGGGACCGGTGCGCATTCTCATGGCCAAGGTGGGATTGGACGGCCACGACCGGGGGGTGAAAGTGGTGGCGCGGGCCCTCCGCGACGCGGGCTTCGAGGTCATCTACACCGGCCTGCACCGGACGCCGGAAGAGGTGGCCCTGGCGGCCGTGCAGGAAGACGTCGACGTGATCGGCGTGAGCATTCTTTCCGGCGCCCACATGGCGCTGGTGCCACCGCTCCTCGAGCAGCTGAGGGCCGACGACGCCGCGGACATCAAGGTGGTGGTCGGCGGGGTGATCCCGGTCGCCGATCGCCAAAAGCTGCGCGACCTCGGGGCGGCGGCGGTCTTCGACCAGGACACGGCGACGGATGAGATCGTCAATTGGATCGACCGCGCGCTGCGCCGGCCGGGCCCCGACGTCCCGGCCGACAGGGCTCCCCGTGGACCAGAGTAGGCGCTGGCCGCCCGTCTACGACGAGCGCTTCTTTCCCGACGCTCGGGAGCGGTGCTGGTCCCCCCAGCGGGAGACCATGCCGCCGGCGGAACGAGATGCTTTGGTGCTGCGCCGCCTGCAGTCGATCACCCGCTGGGCGTGGGAGCGCTCGCCGTTTTACCGTGAGAAGTGGACCGCCGCCGGCGTGCATCCGGACGGGCTCCGGACGCTGGCGGACCTGCACCGCTTCCCGGTCGTGACCAAAGCGGAGCTGCGCCGAGAGCAGAGCGAGCACCCCCCGTTCGGCCGGTACCTCTGTATCGACCGCCCGGCGGTCGCCCGGATCCACGGCACCTCGGGAACCACCGGCAAGCCGACCGTGTTTGCGATCGGCGCGGACGACTGGCGGCGCATCGCCAGCGCCCACGCCCGCATCATGTGGGGGATGGGCCTCAGGCCGGGGGACACCCTCTTCATCGCATCGTTTTTCAGCCTCTACGTTGGAAGTTGGGGCGCGCTGGTCGGCGGTGAGCGGCTGGGCGCCACCTGCTTCCCGTTCGGGGCCGGGCTCCCCGGCCAGACGCTGATGGCGGTGCGCTGGCTGCTGGATACGCGGCCGACCGGCTTCTATGGAACACCCTCCTACGCCCTCCACCTGGCGGCGGTGGCGGCGAGGGAACAGGTCGATCCCCGGGACTTCGGGTTTCGCATCATGTTCTTCTCCGGCGAGCCGGGGGCGGGCATCCCGGCGACCAAACGGACGATCGAGGACGCCTTCGGCGCCGCCTGCATCGACAGCGGCAGCATGGCCGAGATGACGCCGTGGATGAGCAACGCGGAATGCGAGTACCGGTGCGGGATGCATCTGTGGCAGGACATCGTCTACTGTGAAGTCTGCGACCCCGAGCGCTTCGAGCCCGTCCCCTTTGGACGGGAAGGCACGCCGGTGTACACGCACCTGGAGCGGACGTCCCAACCCATGATCCGGCTGGTGTCCGGGGACCTCACGCGCTGGGTGGATGACCCCTGCGAGTGCGGGCGGACGTACCCCCGCTTGCCGCGCGGCATTTACGGGCGCCTCGACGACATGTGCATCGTCCGCGGCGCGAACATCTACCCCAGCGCGATCGAGGATGTGCTGCGGGCGGTGGAGGGATTTGGCGGAGAGTTCCAGATGGTGATCAGCCGGGACCTGGCGATGGACGAGCTGATCGTCAGGGTCGAGTACAGCCGGGCGTGGGCCCGTCAGGCGGAGGGGATGCCCGGCGTCCTCGAGGCGCTGCGCGAGCGCGCGGCCTCGCGGCTCAGGTCTGTGATCGGCATCCGACCAATCGTCAGGCTCGAACCGCCGGGAACTCTGCCCCGCACCGAGTTCAAGGCCAGGCGGGTCGTGGACAATCGGGCCCTCTACGAGGAAAGTATGCGGTCGGTCAGTCGGTGAGCTGATGCGCGGCCGCATCCTGGGGGTCCCGGTGGTGCCGCTCGGACCCTCCCCGCTCCTCGCTCCCGCCGCGGCCCCTCGTCGGCACGGGGAGGCCACGCTGTGCCGCTGAGGCCCGTCCCGCCTCGCGCGGCCGATGGGCCAGGGGAGCCGGCCATCGATTTCGGCAGCCGCCGCCAGTTGGCGCGCCTGGTGACCCGCATCGAGAACGATCCGGCGGCCGCCGCGGCGGTCATCCACCAGGTCTGGGGGCGCATCGGCCGGGCGCACCGCATCGGAGTGACGGGCCCCCCCGGGGTGGGCAAGAGCACGCTGGTCGACCACCTGATCGCCATGGCCCGCGCGGCGGGGTGCACGGTGGCCGTGGTGGCGGTCGATCCCACCAGCCCGTTCAGCGGGGGGGCGATCCTCGGCGATCGGGTCCGCATGCTTCGCCACAGCGGCGACCACGGCGTCTACATCCGCAGCATGGCGGCCCGCGAGTACCTGGGGGGGTTGGCGGGGTCGACGCGCGATGTCGCGCACCTGCTCGATGCGTTTGGCTTTGGCATCGTGCTGCTTGAGACCGTCGGGGTGGGCCAGAGCGAGCTGGATATCATGCGCGTGGCCGATACCGTCGTGGTGGTCACGGCGCCGGGACTGGGCGACTCGATCCAAATGCTCAAGGCCGGGATTCTGGAAATCGCGGACCTGCTCGTGGTCAACAAATCCGATCGCCCGGGCGCCAAGGAAGCGGTCCTCCAGCTGCACGAGCTGCACCACCTCGCTCAGGGATCGCCCCCTTGGGACGTGCCGATCCTCGAGACGGTGGCGAGCGACGGCAGCGGGGTCGAGGAGCTCTGGCAGATGACCCGCCGGCACTGGGAGTACCTGCACGCCTCCGGCGAGCTCGCCGCCCGCCGCGCCCGACGGGCGGAGCGAGAGGTCCTGGACCTGGTCGAACGGGGCCTGGCCGTTCATCTGCGAGCCAGACTCGATGGACACACGGCACTCGGCCAGATCCTTCGGCAGGCCAAGAGCCAGGCGATCGATCCGCACTCGGCCGCCAACGCGCTCCTCGATCACCTCCTGCGCCACCCGTAGCGGCAGGAAGGCGGGAGGCGACGCCGGCACACCGGCGAAGGTGGGATCCTCGAATGATCAGCGATCTCCCCCACGCGGAGGAGGCTCCCGGGGTGCGCGGCGTTGACCTGTGGGACCGGGGTCTAGCCCACCACACCTCCGGATACGTCATCGCCGCGCCAAGCCCGGCGCTGGTGGAGGCGGGCGCCGCCCGCAGCACCCCGGTCTGGCTGCGCGCGCTGGCGGACCTCGGCATCGCGCCGGCGGATCTCGCCTATATCATCGTCACGCACATCCACCTGGACCACGCCGGCGGCATCGGCACCCTGCTGCGGCACGCGCCGGCGGCACGCGTCGTCGTGCACCGCCACGGCGCCCGCCATCTCATCGACCCCAGCCGGCTGGTGGCCGGCGCCCGCCAGGTGTTTGGCGACAACCTGGAATCGTACTTCGGCCTGCCCGAACCGGTGCCGGAAGCGCGCCTGCTGGTCCCCGAACCCGGGGCGGAGCTCGATTTGGGCGGCGGCCACCGGCTGCGCTTCTTCGATGCCTCCGGCCACGCCCGACACCAGCACATGATCCTGGACGGGGGGGCCGGCTGCCTGTTCTCGGGAGACGAACTCGGGGGGCGGTTCGCGGACGCCGCCTCCGACTACGTGCTGCCCGACACCGCCCCGAACCAGTTCGACCCCGACGCCATGCTGCGCTCGGCGGACCTGCTGCGCACGCTGCGCCCGGAGGGGGTCCTCTTCTCGCACTTCGGCCGCTACCCGCGCGACGGCGAAACGCTCCGCCGGCGTCTCCACGACCAGGTGGGCGCGTTCGTCGCGCTGGGGAACTCCGGCCCCCAGCCCCCACGGTGGGAGCAGGTTCACCCGCGCCTAGTCGAGCACGTCCAGCGGGACCTGGCGGCCCGGGGTGTGGCCTGGACCGCCGCGGTCGAGCGGGCCTTGGCCGACCACCTGGAAGTCTCCGCGCAGGGCATCGTCGACTACCACCGCCGACACCCGCGAGACGGGTGACGGACGTCCGGCGCGCGCGTCAGAGCGTCCAGTACGCGCCGACGATTCTGCGCACCGCGCGCGCCCGGGCCTGGGCGGCGGCAAACGGCCCCTCGCGCACCTCGGCCTCCCCCTCCTCCGCGCGGGCGTCGATGCCGGTGAACCCCTCCAACGTCGCCGCGACCGAGTGGGCGAGCGCGCTCAGGTCGTAGCCGCCCTCGAGCAGCAGCACGATCGGCGTCGCCGGCGCGGCCTCGCGCACGGACCGCGCCAGCCGGCCGAACCCGCGGGCGGTCATGACCATCCCGCCCAGGGGGTCGGCGTGATGGGCGTCGAATCCGGCCGACACCACGATCAGCGGCGGCGCTACCGCGTGCAGCAGCGGCAGCACCACCTCCTCGAACAGGTGCTGGTACCCGCCGTCGCCGGTCCCCGCGGGGAGGGGGATGTTGATCGTGGTGCCCTCCGCCGGGCCGTCGCCCACTTCCTCCACCGCCCCGGTCCCGGGATACCACGCCTCCTGATGGAGCGAACAGCAGACGATGTCGGGATCGCGGTAGAAGATCCCCTGGGTCCCGTTGCCGTGATGCACGTCCCAGTC
>DATEHM010000092.1:0-3709 GCA_035279545.1 bacterium
CGCGAGATGGGCATCGACCTGGCGACGGATCCGCGGGGTCAGCTGCGATGGCCGCCCAGGTCGGGAGCGCTCGAGGAGCCCGTGCACCCCCCGCTGATTGACCCGATGCACCCACGACGTCAATGTTGTTCGGCTGATGCCAAACAACGCCGTCAAGATGCTGGGGCGATACCCGGCCCGGACGAGCAGGACGACCGCGATCTTCACACCGAGCCACGCCCCCGGTGTCTCCGTCGCCAGGCGCAACAACGCCTCCGAGGTCACATCGTCGCGCGTGATGGAGAGGGCTTTCATGTACGCTCAGCATAGCACACCTGTTCGAGAATGTCACGTTATTTAATGCGTTTGTATTAGTAATGCCACGCAACGGGTTGTGCGTCAGCAGGCCTGTCTCGACGCACCATCGGAAGAAGACCTTCAGCGGGCGGGAGGTAGTGGTGCACGCTCACCGGCCTCATCGTCTCGCGCAGGTGGATAACCAGCGTATTCGCGTCACCTACTTCATCGAGCCGCATGGACTGGACCAACCTTCACGAAGACCCAGCGTATCCTGCCGGCGTGCGGGCGAGCAATTGCCGTCGCTCAGCTGGTTCACTCCCCCGGCGCGGCGTGGGTCAACTTGGTGGGCGCCTCCCTTGAACTCAAGAGACTAGAGCATCATCTGATCGATGTAACACCAGCGCCAGTTCTCTCCGGGTTCGAACGATTGGATGATCGGATGCTGAGTGGCATGAAAGTGCTTGGTTGCATGGCGGTTCTGTGAGTCGTCGCAGCACCCCACGTGTCCGCAGGTCAGGCAGAGCCGGAGATGCACCCACATGTCGCCCATTTCCAGACACTCCTTGCACCCCTCCCCTGACGGGGTCACCCGATGAATCTGAGTCATGTGGTCGCATGTGGCCATGTGCCCTCCCCCACTCGGTAGTCGGCCCGCTGATGCTGGATCAGCGCTCCAGGGCCGCCCGATCCCAATGTGCTAGATTCGCTCCAGCCTCGTATGTGCTCTGCGCGAAGGCCAGCAGGGATGCCCGCGGCGATCGGGTTTCCCGCATGCGCTCGTACGGAAAGAGGAACTCTCCGAGGTCCGAGTGGTAGATCGCCCCGGCCGGCTGGACGGCCGCGCGCTCAAGTCCCGGCGGTGCCGGCGCCGTGTACGCGTAGAACGCGGGTTCCCGCACGTTGCCGCTACCTGGCCAGAAGCCCACGCTACTCACCTCGTGCGAGTACCCTTCTCGAGTGATCGCTTCGGCATGCTCGATCGGAGGTGCTAGCCGGCCGCTGAATCGCGAGACCGCCAGGTCGAAGCTACCCCAAAAGAAATGCACCGGACTGCACTTGCCGATGAACCGCCCCCGGAACTCCTTCAGCACTGTGTCAGCGGACGCAAGAATGCGCCAGAAGCGGGTGGCATACTCCCGATCATAGGACGCGTGTTGCGTGTCCTCGGGAAACGGAATCGGATCCGGCACCTCGTTCGGCATCGGCGAGATACGCACGCTGATCCCGAGCCCCAGGAGTGTCGTCATTAAGTCCCCGTAGAAATCGGCGACACTGCGTGGCGCGAGTCTGAGCCGCCGGGTCGCTCCGTCGGAGACGTCGATCACCAGCTCGTGGCCCAGGAAGTCGAACCGCATCTCGAAAGTCCCCGACCCGTGCGGGATCGCCGACGTGGTCAGCCCCCTCGACGTCAGGTAGAACGTGCAGTGCCACCAGTGGTTAATTGGGGCGGCGAGTCCGAGCCGGATCTTGCCGACGATTTGCGTCCACATGTGGATGGTGTCGCACGTATCCTTCCAGGCATCAAGCGGAAGCGCCGGCCACGCGACCGCGGAATCCGTCCAAGACGTTGCCTCGGGCTTGGTCATCGCTGTCCCCCCCCGCTGTTACGGCATCATTAGTTTCGCATAATCGCGACGGGGCGGCAGAAAAATACCAGCCGTCGTCAAAATCAAGTCGTCGGGCGTAAGCCTCTATACCTATTCTTCCTGCTCCCGCGGTGAGCTCCCCCGGGATCCGCATCGACGCGACAACTTTCCAGAGAACCGTATGGCCCGGCCGAGAACTCGATAAGGAGAAGCTTCCCGACCGGGGCAAATCGCGAGCCGTGTCTTTGGGTAGGCCGCAGTAAGGAGGTCAGCGAGGTCGCCCCGTGGCTGGACCAAGGGGACAGGCTTCGTTTGCTGACCCACGGCACGGGCCCTAACTTGATCAACCAAGTCCCGGAACCGCTGCACCAACTTGGAGTGCCCATTGCGTGCCGCCTGTGCTGCGACCTGCATCGTGATTGCGTAAAAGCGCTCGTGGTCCCCTCAGAGTGGCCTCGGATGAGCGACTTGACCTGGTCTGCAGTCGCCATTGTATCCCCGATGTTTCCCCCGAAGCGCGGTCCAAGGGAATCGTTTCAAGCAAACACCAATCCCGTTGAGCGACCAATTCTGCGTCTTTTGCGGAGAGGCCTTCAGAGGGCTCCTTGCGCTATCCGTGCGGCGCTTTCACTGGAAGAAAGAGCGGCGCCTTAGATTAGGTCCCCGGTTTAGAGATGCAGGTCTGTTCTTCTGTGGCCCCTCTGGCCGTCCACTCAATCCGTCGAACTTACGCAACCGCGACCATCTGCGTCGACTGGCCCGACTCAAACTCCGACTCAATATTCGGCTACACGACTTCTGGCATTTACAAGCGACCTACCTGACATGCCAGTCAGGACGGCTTCGCGCAAGCCTTTGAGGAGGTTGCGGCGCGCTGGGGAGGAGACAAAGAGGTTCGTGAGGGGCTGATCCACTCGCGTACATCGCGCCCAATACCCATGCGCAGCTGGAATCACGAAAGGATCGGACGATGATGCTCCTCGGAGATAGAGTCGCCCTCGTGACCGGAGGCGGCGTGAGGGGGTTGGGCTGCGCGATCACGGCGAGGGCCCGCCCGGCCTTCGGCAGCGCGAGGGCGACGAGGATTGCCGCGGTGGGGAAGGCGTCCAAGGATCTCCGCCCGGCCGTCGCTGAGCGCCTGGAGGCCCAGTAGGACGCGGAGGAGCGACGTCTTCCCCGAGCCATTTGGCCCCAGCACCGCGAGAAACTCGCCGCGCGCCACAGCCAGCGAGAGTCCCTCCCACAGCGGCCCCTGGTCGAACCGCAGGGAGGCTTGGTCAAGTTTGATCGCCGGAGTGTCGGACACTACGTGCCCTGGGCGAGTGCCGCCCGCACCGCGCCCCGCTGTGAGCGCATCATCGCACCGCTCACCATCCCCACCCGTGCCGATCTTGACAGCATCGCAGCGTCCCCGCATAACCTCCTTGTTGAGATTTGGTATCGATACTGAATCTCTTAAACTATAAGGGGAGATGAAAAGCGGTGTCAAGAGCCCACATCAACAAGGATGGATCGTTTCGCAAGTCGAATATCGCGGGCAATTTCGTGGCCACATCCTCGATGCTCCCGGAAGCGGTCTGGACGCGGCTCCGCCAGGTGGGACTCCGCGTGCCTCCGCTTCGGCGTCGGCTCGTCAGGGTCTTCGCCTCCTCGCGACGCTAGTACACCCCTCAAGAGTTGCGCATCGCGGCCGAGCAATCGGGGCTGCATCCAGGCCGGGCCACGGTGTACCGCCTCATTGCGGCGCTCACCGAAGCGGGACTCTGTCGATCTTTCCCACAGACGAATCGGACGACACGATTTGTCTTCTGTGCTCCCGGGCACCATCATCACATGATCTGTCT
>DATEHM010000093.1:0-17571 GCA_035279545.1 bacterium
GCAGCATCCCGGCGGCGCAGTCGCAGACGGCGGTGCTGAACGGCTCGGGCGGGGCGCCGGGCTCGGCGCGGCGGAGGAGCGCCCCGCCGAGGGCCTGCGCAAGGACGTCCTGGCCGCCCTTCGCCTGGTAGGGCCCGGTGAGGCCGTAGCCGCTGCCGACCGCGTAAATGAGCTTGGGATGACGCTCGCGCAGCTCCTCGTACCCCAACCCCAGCCGCTCCATCGTCCCCGGCCGGAAGTTGTGCACCAGCACGTCGGCGTCCCGGAGGAGCCGGTCGACCACCTCCCGCCCGGCGGGCTGGCGGAGGTCGATCGTCGCCGCCCGCTTGTTGCGATTGCTCGCCAGGAACACGTAGCTCACCCCGTTGGGCTGCGCGAGGGTGGAGCGCATGTAGTCCCCGGCCCCCGGCCGCTCGATCTTGAGCACGTCGGCTCCGAAGTCGCCGAGCATCTGGGTGGCGATCGGGCCCAGGGTGATCTGGGTGAAGTCCAGCACGCGCACCCCCTCAAGCGGCAGGGGGGCGCCGGCGGTCGTCATCGCCCTCTCCACTTCGGCGGCCGCTTCTCGCGGAACGCCCGAACCCCCTCGACGCCGTCGTCGGAGGCGACCGCATCGAGGAGCTCGCGGGGAAACCATCGCGACGCGGCCCAGGTGGGGAGGTCTTGCGCCCCCAGGGCGATCTGCTTGGTCGCCTCGACGGCGAGCGGTGCGCAGGCGAGGACGTCGGCGGCCCACCGCTCCGCCGCCGGCATGAGGTCCGCCGCCGGAACGACCTCGTTGACGAGTCCGGCGGCCAGCGCGGCGCGCGCACCGATCCGGCGGCCGGTCAGCAGCAGGCCCATCGCCACCTTGAGCGGCACCTGACGTGCCAGCAGAGCGATCCCACCGTCGAGGGCCATCCGGCCGACCCGGGGCTCAGGGAACCCGAACTCGGCGTGCTCGGCGGCGACGATCAGATCGCAGCCGAGCGCTAGTTCAAAGCCGCCCCCGAGGGCGAGACCGTTCACCGCGGCGATCACCGGCTTGAGCAGATCGCGCCGCAGCGACAGCCCTCCCGCGCCCAGCCGCGTTCCCTGCGCCAGATACTCGAGGCCGCTCACCTCCCCGGCGTCCTTCATGTCGGCGCCGGCACAGAAGGCGCGGGTGCCGGTCCCGCCGAGCACCGCGACCCGGAGGACGGGATCGTCCCGCACCTGATCCCACGCGCGAGACAGGGCGTCGTGCGCCGCCCGGTTGAGGGCATTCAGCACCTGCGGCCGGTCGATCGTCACCCGAGCAATCGCGCCGTCCGCCTGAAAGCGGATACCCGCCTCCGTCCACGAGCGCTCGGGCATCGTCAGGCGCCCTCTCCGCCCAAAATCTTCGCCGCGCCGCTCGGCGCCGGGTGCCCCAGATCGGCACCCTGGGCGCGCAGGCGGCGCTGGAGGGCGGGGACATCGAGGGCCCGCGGCTCCACCCCCGCCTCGATCGCCATCGCCGCGGCGGTGCCGGCCGCCTCGCCCATGACCATGCAGGGTGGGATCTCCCGGCTCAGCTTCTGCGCCTCCGGGGTGGCGGAGAAGCACCGCCCCGCGGCCAGCAGGCCGTCGATGCGCTTGGGCAGGATCGATCGATACGGCATGAAGTAATCCCGGCCCCGACCGATGACGTCGGGGAACTTTCTCCGCTGCACGACGTCCTCCTTGGTCAGCACGTACTCGCCTTCGAGGAGCCGGGTCTGCCGGACGCCGGCCTGGGGCGCCGCATCGAGGATGTAGGCGCGCTCGAACCCCGGCATGTGCGTCCTCAGCCAGGCGGTGGCGGCGACGAACCGGCGCCGCGTCTCCCCCTCCAGCAGGGTGAGGTCCTCGACCGACAGCCCGCTGAGGCCGTGCAGGTGCGGGCAGTTGCACCAGACGACGCCTTCGCGGGGGGTGCGCAGCCACCAGAAATCCCACGATCCCCCGATCAGCCGCTTCACGGCGGTGTTGAGCGCGTGGGCCTCCTGGGGGTGTTCCCGTTCGAACCGGATGACGCGGTCCACGTCCACGTCCGCCAGCCGGTGCACGAGCGTGAGCATGTAGTTGCTCTGCACGAACGGCGCGCCGGCGCTCGCGAACAGGTCGCCGTCGCCGGTGGCATCCACAAAGACCCGGCCGGCGATCGCCTGCCGCCCGGCCTTGGTCTCCAGGATGACGGCGTGGACCCGGCCGTCCTCCGCCACCGCCCGCGAGAACCACGAATGCATGCGCAGCCGCACGCCCGCCTCGGTCGCCATGGCGAGCGCGACCTGCTTCCACGCCTCGGGGTCGAAGGAGGCGCCGTAGGTCGTGGGGTGGGGGGTCGTCCGGGCGTAGAAGTCCTCGAAGCCCCAACGGGCCCACCGCCACCAGAGCTCCACGTCCTGCTTGAAACACTCGTCGAGCGGCGGGACGACCGCGCCGCCGACCGCCACCATCCGGTCGATGATCTCCTGGGCGATCCCGGCGACGGTGCGCGCTCCCGCATCGCACATGTCGTCGAGGAGCACGACCATGCCCCCGGACGCCATCCCTCCCAGGTATCCGTACCGCTCCAGGAGGAGGACCTCCGCTCCGTTGCGCGCCGCGGCCACGGCGGCGGCGAGTCCGGCGGGCCCCCCGCCCACGACCACCACGTCGGCGTGGGCGACGACCGGGACCTCGGCGGCGGGCTCGCGGATCGTCTTCACGGGGCGCGGTCCTCGGGGAAGAGCTTGAGCAGGTGCACCCCCACCGCCACCACCTCTCCGCGCTGGTTGGTGCAGGTCGCCTGCGAGCGGACCAGGGCGCGCTCCTCATCCACGGCGGCGACCTCGTACCGGACCCGGATCGTATCCCCGAGGAACACCGGATGCGTAAACCGGATGCGGTCGTACCCGTAGGAGGCCCCGGGGAGGTCCAGGGTCTCGACCCAGCGGACCGAGGCCGCGCTCATCAACCCGACGAGATAGGCGCCCTGCACCAGGCGGGCGCCGTACCGGGTGGTGCGCATGTACTCTTCGTCCGTGTGGTTGCGGCCGTCATCGCCGGTGATCCCGGCGAAGAGGTAGACGTCGGACTCGGCGACGGTCCGTGTGATCTCCACCGCGATCCCGATCTTCACCTGTGCCAGCCCGGCCGTCGTCACTCCGCGCCCACCCCCGAGGGTTGGCGCCAGGATAGGGCGTAGCGCTCCACGATGGAGATCACGCCAAAGAAGACTAGCGCCAGCGCCGAGGCGACGGCCATCGTGGCGTAGAGGAGCGGAGTGCGGTAATCGTAGGTTGCGGCGACGATGAGGTACCCCAGGCCCGAGTTCGAGCCGATCCATTCGCCGACGATCGCGCCGAGGAGGCTCGCCGTGCTGGCGATCCGCAGCGCCGAAAAGAGATAGGGGAGCGAGGTGGGCCAGCGCAGGTACCGGAAGACCTCCCAGCGGCTGGCGGACAGGACGTGCATCAGCTCGAGCGCCTGCGGATCGACCGCGGTCAGCCCGTCGGCCATGTTCACCAGCGTCGGGAAGAAGGTGATCAGGGCGGCGATCGCGATCTTGGGGGCGTACCCGTTCCCCAGCAGCAGGACGAGGATCGGGCTGATCGCGACGATGGGGAGCGTCCGCAGGGTGACCGCCAGCGGGTAGACGCTCTGCCGGAACATCCGGTTGTGCACGAATCCGACCGCGGCGAGGATGGCGACGAGGTTCCCCAAGACGAACCCCCCCACCGTCTCGATCAGGGTCGGCCAGGTGTTGACGAGCAGGGTGTGCGATTCGGTGTGGAGCGCCCCCAGGACCATCAGCGGCGAGGGGGCGAGGTAGGCCGGCACGCGAAACCCCACGATGATGGCCTGCCACGCCAGCAGCACCACGACAAACGCGGAGGCGGAGACGAGGTAGTTCCGCCATAAGGGCTGCGGCCGCCGCGGGCGCCGGGTGACACGACCGGCGGATCCCCCGACCTTGACCGCGGCGGTGGACGGACCGGTGGGCATCACGCCTGTTCCAGCGCCTCGCGCAGCGCCGCGGCGAACTGCGTGAAATGCGGCGTGTCCCGCATCTTCGGGTGGCGGGGAAACGGGAGGTCGATCTCGATCAAGCGGCGGATCCGGGCCGGCCGGGGGGAGAACACGGCGACGCGCGTGGACAGGTAGACCGCCTCCGGGATGCTGTGGGTGACGAACACCACCGTCCGTTTGGTTTCGGTCCAGATCCGCAGCAGCTCCTCGTTCAACCGGTCGCGGGTGATGGCGTCCAGCGCGCCGAACGGCTCATCCATCAGGAGCACAGGCGAATCGTTCACGAGCGCCCGGGCGATGGCCACCCGCTGCTGCATCCCGCCGGAGAGCTGGGCCGGGCGGGATCGCTCGAAGCCTTCCAGCCCGACCAGCTTCACCAGGCTGGCGGGGTCCGGGCCCCCGGGGTGCCGCGCGCCCCACCGGCCGATGCGCAGCGGGAGGGCGATGTTCTCCTCGACCGACAGCCACGGGAGGAGCACCGGTTGCTGAAACACCATCCCGAGCGCCCGATCCCGGCGCGCCTGGTTGGGGGAGTGGCCCAGGATCGTGATCGCCCCGCGCGTGGGGGCCAGGATGTCCGCGAGCAGTCGCAGCAGCGTCGACTTCCCGCACCCGGAGGGGCCGAGGAGGGTGAGGAACTCCCCCTCGGCGACGGTCAGGGAGATCTCTTGGAGCACGCTGAGCGGGGTATCCCCCTGATCGAACGTCATGCTGAGGCCGTCACAGACGATGGCCGGAGAGCTCACCGACGCACCTCGTCGGTTGATGTGGAACGCGGGCTGATGGTTCTGTGTGGCGCAGGGGAATACCTTCGGATGGGACTTGATCCCCGGTTGCCTTCGTGAGGTAATAGGGCGCAGGCCGTCACCCGCGGAGGAGGCGAGGACGATGGAGTTCCAATCCCTGCCGACGATGCGTCCCCCTGTTTTGAGAACGAAGCACGTCGTGTCGTCGGGGCACTACCTCGTCGGCAATGCGGGGGCGCGCATCATGGAGCGCGGCGGCAAGGTCGTCGACGCCGGGGTGGCGGCCGGCTGTGCCTCAACGCGCTGCAGCCGGACATGACCAACTTGGGCGGAGTGGCGCCGATCATCCTCCGCCTGGTGGAGACGCGGGAGGTCGTTACAATCAGCGGTCTGGGGCGCTGGCCCAGGCATCTCACCCTCGACGAGTTCCGGCGCCGCGGCGGCGACCTCGCGATGGGCTCATCCGCCGCGGTGGTGCCATCCGCCCTGACCTCGCGTCGCAAAACCAACGACCCCTAATCCCTCGTGTTCGCGTTTCCCGGTCTCTACCTGGTGGCGTGGCCGGGCCGGTAGCGGCGGCACCCTGCGGGCACCCATGCCCCGCCGCCTGCGGAGTCACAAGGTCCTAGGCCCAGGCGCTGGGGGGTGCTCACCATCCCACCGCATACGCCACGCGGCGCCGATCCGCACCGCCGGCCAGGGTCCTTCCTCGGGGAGACACCTATCCGTGCCGCTAAAGCATACCATGTTCTTCGAACTCGGACCCCTAACGTCAGCGGGTCCCTGGTACCCTTACCCCAGTCCGTTAGAGTAAACGATTTCAAAAGCATTGCAGGAATCTGCCGATATTGAGTGTAAAAACCCATGATAACGATTCACCCGAAATGAATAATCATCATGGTGGCATGTTGAATTGAAGGGCAGGGTCGGGAAGTTTCTAGCCCCCACGCTGCGGGACGTGGCCCGTCGTGCCAGTGTTTCGACGGCGACGGCGTCCCGAGTGCTCAATGATTCAACGACGGTATCGCTTCCAATCCGGGAGCGAGTCGAAGAGGCGGTCCGCATTCTCGGCTACACCCCCAACAGGATCGCGACCAGCCTGCGCCTCCAGTCTCCCCAAACCATCAGCCTCTTAATCCCAGACATCACTAACCCGTTCTTCGCCGATGTTGCGAAAGCCGCGGAGCGCACCCTCCGGCGGGCTGGGTATTCCTGCCTGCTTTGCGACACGGAAGGGGACGTTGCCGCCGAAGAGCGGGACGCCACGCTCTGCCTGCATTGGCGGGTGGACGGCATGCTCGTGATCTCGAACAACAGCACGGCCGCATTCTTTGAAAAGTTGGGGCGGCAGGGTCAGGCGATCGTGCTGGTCGACCGTCCCGCGAGTCGCGACCTCGACTCGGTCCGGGTCGATAATGGGGACGGCACTCTTCAGGTCGTTTCGCACTTGGCGGCACGCGGTCGAAAGCGTCTGGCGATCATCTCCGGGCCGCTTACGCTGCTGCCCGCTAAAGAACGGTTCCAGGCCTTCGTGACGGGGTTGGCTCTGCACAACCTCCCTCGCGTCGAGGACTACTTGCACGTGACGGGGTTCTCCATTGGGCATGGCTATGATGCGGCGCGTTTCCTTCTCGCGCTCGATCCTCCCCCGGACTCCATCTTCGCCGGCAACAACACGCTGGGCATCGGCGCGATCCGGGCGATCAAGGAGAGAGGGTGCCGGATCCCCGAGGACGTCGCCGTCATCATGTTTGATGACGTCTATCTGGCGGAATCGCTTGAGCCGCCGATTACCGTGATCGCCCAGCCCACCGAACAGATCGGCACCGTGGCTGCCCAGTTGCTTCTGGAGCGACTCGACGATCCCCACCGTCAGCCGCGAGAGGTGCTGTTAAGACCCCGACTCATTGTTCGTAGGTCGGCGTAGTGTAACCGAGCAGCCGTTGCCGGCGACTCAACAGTGAGAAATACAAGGAAGCGGCTGCGGAATGCTTCGGGGGCCAGCCAAGGACACGATCCGTCAGGGGGTGAAGCGATGCGTGCAGTTCGTTCCTGCTCGTGGATGGTCGTCGGTTTGTGTGGACTCGTCGCGCTCAGTCTCACGGCGACGACGCTCGCGCAACCGCTCAAGAATCCCGATACCCTGGTGATCGTGAGGATCAACTCACCGGATAGTCTGGACCCCGCCTGGGCGGACGACATCTACAGCCGCGAACCGGTGGCCTACATGGTGTACGAGCCGCTGATCTTTTTCGATGGCGGCTCGACGAGTCGGTACATCCCCATGCTCGCGGCGAATGTGCCATCGGTTCAGGCTGGTACAATTTCCAAGAACCTCCAGACCTACACATTTCACATCCGGAAGGGCGTCAAGTTCCACGACGGTACCGTGATGACGCCGGAAGACGTCAAGTACTCGATCATGCGCTTTGCGCTGATCGACCGGGACAGTGGCGGATCGTGGATCGTGCTCACCCCCCTCATCGGCCGAGATAGCACACGGGACGCCAATGGCAAGTTCATCCCCGCGGTGTTCGATGAGCTGGACCGTGCCATTCAGGTAAAAGGGAACGATGTGGTGTTCACCCTCAAGACGCCCTACAGCGGCTTCCTCTCGATCATGGCCTCGTTCTCGCTCGTGCACTCCAAGGCCGCGGTGGTCCGAGCCGGTGGCTGGGATGGGTCAAAGGCGACCGTGGCGAAGTACAACAACCCCCCGAGTCCGGAGAAGATGGAGCTTTTCGAAAAGGACGCCGGCACTGGACCCTTCCGCGTGGCCAGCTGGAACCGCTCGATCAACCAGATCGTGCTGGAACGGTGGGATGGCTACTGGCGCCCGCCCGCCAAGCTGAAGCAACTCGTCTTCAAAGTCGTAGCTGACTTTCCGGCGCGCCGTCTGATGCTGACGACCGGCGATGCCGACATAATCGAGGCGGGGTACGCGGATCTCGCATCGATTCGGGGCGCCGCAGGCGTCCGCATCGTCGAAAATGTGCCACAGCTGTTCACGCAGTCCTTCTTCATGAACATGAAGATCAACCCGGAGGGCAACCCCGACATCGGGAGCGGCAAGCTGGACGGCAATGGTATCCCGCCAGAATTCTTCTCGGACATCCACGTACGGCGCGGGATCGCATACGCCTTCGACTACGGCACGTACTGGCGGACCGCGTGGGATGGGAAGATGATCGCGGGGAACGGCCCTGTCCCGGCTGGGCTACTCGGATACGACGTTCGCAACAAGTGGTACCAGACCGACCGGGAGAAAGCTGTCGCGGAGTTGAAGCAGGCCTGGAGCGGCCAGGTTTGGGACAAGGGCTTCAAGTTCACCGAAACGTTCAACGCCGGAAGCCCCCACCGGATCATCGGTACGCGCATCCTGAAAGAGAACCTGGAGTCCCTCAACCCGAAGTTTAAGGTCGACATCCGGTCGCTGCCCGGGCCCAGTTACTTCCCGAACATTTCGGCGCGGAAGGGCACGCTATACTGGCTCGGCTTCGGCGTCGATTTCGCGGACCCGGACGATTTCGTGGCTGCGTACATGCACACGGGGACGAACTATGCGCCGCAGTACGGTTACTCGAACCCCGCGCTCGACAAGCTGATTGAGCAGGCCCGTACCGAGACGATCGAGGCAAAGCGGGCCGATCTATACCACCAGATCCAAAAGATCGCCTACGACGACGTACCCGTCGTTTACCTCGGCTACGGCACCGTTCCCGTCGTTTACCGCGACTGGGTGCACGGGTGGTACACGAACCCGATGTTCTCCTTGGCATGGTACTATTATCCGATCACTAAGCATTAGGTGGCAGGCAGGCAACGCGTGGTCGCGGTCGGCGGATGCCCTTGGTCCGACGAGGCGGGCCGCCGGTGAGGGAACGAAATATGCCTGAGAAGATTGGACGCGTCATCCTGGATCGATTCGAGAGCCACGCCCTGCGGGGCAATCCCCATGGCGATCCCTATGTGCGGACGATTCCAGTGTACCTCCCACCGAGCTACGATGCCTCAAGCCATCGGTACCCGGTGATCTACTGGTGCCACGGCTTCGCGCAAACCGCACTCTGGGGGGTGAATGGCAGCCCAGGGATCCCTTCGCTGGCGATGTGCATGGATCGCGTCATCAACGAGGGTGCCCCCGAGACGATCCTCGTCATGATCGACGCCTTCACGCGCTTCGGGGGATCCCTGTACCTCAATTCCCCGGCGAACGGCCAATACGAGGACTACATCATCGGCGAACTGATCCCGTACATCGACAGAACCTACCGGACGAAGCGAGAGCAGGACCACCGCGGTGTTGATGGCAAGTCGAGCGGCGGGTTCGGTGCCCTGGCGCTGGCGATGCGGCATCCTGAGAGCTTCAGCGCCGTCGGCTCGCATAGCGGCGATATCTATTTCGAGGCTGCCTATCGTCCCTTGTTCTGGGAGTTTCTCAACCAGGTGCATCGGGCCGGCGGGGTGGAGAAATTCCTGGAGCACTACCTCGCTCTCCCGAAGCGATACGATGGTGCCTATATCGCCGCATTGTCGATGTGTTTCTCGCCGAATCCGAAACGGCCCCCCTACTACTTCGATCTGCCGGTCGATACGGTGACCGGCGAATTAATCCCCGACGTTTGGGCCCGGTGGACGGCGCTCGATCCGGTGTCCATGGCGGAGACGTGCGCGGACGCGCTCCGGTCGATGCGGATGATCTACCTTGACTGCGGGAATCGCGACCAGTACTATCTCCATTTCGGAGCGCGCCTGCTCTCACGCAGGCTGACCGCCCTCGGCATCCGGCACGAGCACTACGAGTACGATGACGATCATCTGTACGTTAACTACCGGTACGTGGAGTCGCTGAGCCGAATCGCTGCGGTGATCGCGTGAGTGGCGGTTCGCCCCGGAAGGGTTGCCGGCGCCGCGTGCCCGCGCGGTTTGGCGTCGGTGGATTGTTATCGATGCGAGGCGGTCTTCCTCTCTCGTACCGGTGCGTTTGCTGGTGCGGTCCTGGGACTCACGCACAGACCCGGCGCGCAAGAGGAGGTGCCAATGCGAGTCCGGTACTATGCCCACGCCCGGCGTGATCGGTCCACGGTTGCGCTCACGTTTGACGATGGCCCCAACCCCCCCCGAACCGACCAGGTGCTGGACATCCTGGCGTTCAAGGACGTGCGGGCGGCGTTCTTCATTATTGGCAAGTGGGCGGAGCGGTTCCCCAACGCGGTCGAGCGTATCGAGGAGGCGGGGCATGTCATCGGGAACCACAGCTACCGTCACGTCAAGGACCTGGGAGATTTCGATCGGGCGGAGGCTGTGATCACCGCGATTACCGGGAAGGCGTCCGCGTTCCTGCGGTTCCATTATCTCGACAACTTTGCGGTCGTCCTGCAGTCCCCGCTCGCGATATCCCCTGAGGTCAAGATCGTCTATGCTGATGTCAACCCCGCCGACTACGCACAGACGGATCCCGAGGAGATTTTGCGTCGCGTGCTCGACTCTCCGCATCTGGGGAACGGCTCGATCATCGACCTCCACGACGGCTCGGAGACCGAGGATGATGCGGCACGCTTGCGGAGACCGATTCCTACGATCAAGGCACTGCCAAAGATCATCGATGGGTTGCGGACGCGCGGTCTCGAGCCGGTTGGGCTGGATGCGATGGAGTTTGACCAGCCCTACGAGTGGCAGCCGAACGACCAAGGACGCTGAAGCGGCGATCAACCATGGAGCCCTTCCTCCCAAGGCTTAAATAGTCGCGAGGGAGGTCACGTGCATGACGCTGTATATCGCCCGGAGGCTTCTTTTGCTTCCCGTCGTCGCCATCGGCGTGACGGTATTGATCTTTACCCTTCTCCAGGTACTACCCCCGGCCTCGAGGGCGATGCTCTTCATTCAAAACCCCGAGCAAGCGAACGCCATCGCCGCCATCATCCGGAAGTATGATCTTGACAAGCCGATGTACATTCAATACGGGCATTGGGTGCGGGATTTGGTGCGTGGAGACCTCGGGTACTCTCAGTCGGCACGAATGCCCGTAGCGCAAGCGATCGCGACGTTCTTTCCGGCGACCCTCGAGTTGAGCCTGTATGCTTTTGTCCTCATCGTGGTCCTGGGGGTGATGCTCGGCACCACGGCGGCAGTACACCGCGACGGAATCATCGACCATATCTCTCGCATCCTGTCGATCTGCGGGTACTCGTTGCCGGTGTTCGTGTGGGGCCTCCTGCTCCTCCTGATATTCTACGGCTTCCTTCAGTGGTTCCCCCCCGAGCGGCTCTCACTTGCGGCCGGCCTGTATGCGCAATCGCCTGCGTTCCATGGGTATACGGGGTTGATGACCGTTGACGCTGTCCTGAATGGGACGTGGTGGATCCTAGGGGACGCGGTTCGCCACCTCGTGCTCCCGGTGATCACGCTCACCTACTTCCTGGCAGCGACGCTTGTGCGGATCACTCGGTCGGCGATGCTCGACGCACTAAGCCAGGACTACGTCCGCACGGCGCGCAGTAAGGGGCTCGCGGAGTCGAGGGTCATAGGCAGACACGCTCGCAAGAACGCCCTGATCCCCGTCGTTACGCTGAGTAGTTCGATCCTCATCGGGCTACTGGGGGGTGTCGTGATCACCGAGACGATCTTTAACTATCCCGGGATCGGACGATGGGGGGCCACGGCGGCCCTCGAGCTGGACGTGCCAGCGGTGGCCGGGTTCGCCCTGTTCGCCGCGGGGCTGACCGTCTTCGTCAACCTGATCGCTGATGTGCTGTACTGTGTCGTCGACCCGAGAATCCGGCTGCGCTAGAGCGACGGGCGATTCATGACGCTTGATGGACTCGGCCATCGCGTTGTTGGACAACTGGCCGCCGCCGCGGCAACCCTCGTACTGCTTTTCGTGGTCCTGACTTTCCTCCAGCGGTCGTCCCCAGCGTTGCGGGGTCTGCGTACCCGTCCCCTCGCACGCATCGCGATGTGGACGGTAATCTTCTTCGCCCTAGTGGCGACCGCCGCCCCCATCGTGGCACCGCCTACGTCTCTCCGCGATCCCTACCTTATTCCCGCCACCGGGTTCGAGATTGAGCCGCACCCACCCAATTTCCTCCACCCCTTCGGCACAACAGAGAATCAATTCGACCTATACTATGGTATCGTGTGGGGCGCCCGTACGGCATTCAAGGTGACGCTGAGCATTGTCGGTCTTTCCCTTCTCCTCGGCTTCGTTTTGGGCGGCGTGTCCGGATACTACGGTGGTGCACTCGATGAGATCGTGATGAGGATCACGGACGTCTTTCTGGCGTTCCCAGGGCTCGTGCTGGCCGTCGTGATTGTGGCCGTGCTCGGGAAAGGTCTAGACAAGATTATTTTGGCCATTGGCGCGGTCAATTGGCCCATCTACGCTCGCCTTGTACGTGGGGAGGTTCTGTCGCTGGCCGAGCGCGAATTTGTGAGCGCTTCACGGGCGCTGGGGGGAAGCAATCTCCGCATCATCCTTCGGCACATCATGCCCAATGCCGTCTTCCCATTTCTCGTGTACGGGTCACTCGACATGGGAAATATCGTGATTGTCTCCGCGGCCCTAAGTTTCCTCGGCCTCGGCACGGAGATCGGATACGCTGATTGGGGACAGCTCATCGCCCTCTCGCGGAGGTGGATCCTTGGTCAGCCGGGGCATGCCTTCGTGTTCTGGTACACAGTCGTGTTCCCCGCCGCCGCGATCACGCTCTTCGTATTGGGATGGAATATCCTAGGAGACGCCATCCGCGATTTGGCCGACCCGAAACTTCGAAAGCCAATGCGTGCATGATAGAGGTGACGGTGAAACTCTTTGCCAGCCGACCTCCAGCGCCTGCATGATGGGTACGCCGCTCGCGACCAGGGTGCCGAACGTTCGGTTGAACCGGGCGATGACGATCTTCTTGTTGACCGGGCCGAGAATCGGCAGCTGCAGCTTCACCCGATCATCGGCGGCCGTCACACCCGTGGGCAAGGCGATCGCCAACATGTCACCTCTAAGGTTTGGACCAAAATCCGACACCCGACCATTGCCGACAAGTACGGCAAGGATGTCCGTGATGTCACATCGATTCGGTTGGTTCGGAAGAAGTAGTCTAGAGTACGGCGCCTCGGCCCGCAGTTGTTCCAAATCCGCTTCGGAAGTGTCCCCCGCGAGCCGAAGAGCCGTGACCTACAAAGTGGTCCCTCGAAACCGCGTCCAAGAAGCGCGTTAGCGAGCCAAGGTGGAGACGGTGGGCCGGGCCGTCCCTCACGGTAGAGCAGCCGAACGGACCATCAGTTGCTGCGACACCCTTCGGATTAGGTCACAGGCGAGCAAGTGCCCTATTGACCAAAAGCTTTGTTGAATCCGGCACCAGCGACGGCTTGCCAAAGCATTTCGTTGCATTGAAGTGCATAACGTGTCATACTCGGTTAGCATCAGCGGGCTGCAAAGTCGGTTGGTAGCATGGGATAAAGGTGGGGATCTCATGGCGCTTGGAACGGTAAAATGGTTCAATTCAGAAAAGGGTTACGGCTTTATCACCCCGGAGGACGGGTCCAAGGATTTGTTCGTCCACTTTAGCGGGATTGAGGGCGATGGCTACAAGTCACTGAACGAAGGCCAAAAGGTAGAGTACGAAGCATCGCAAGGACAGAAGGGCCCCCAGGCAAGCAAAGTTCGTCCCGTGGGCTAAACCGGGCCAAATCGAGTACGCGGTGAAGAGACGGGAAGGGGGAGCAGCACTCCCCCTTTTTTTCTTCTCGATACATCCAAGGGGTAGAGGAATGGTAGTGAAACTGTGCAAGGCCTGCGGCAGGCCAAGGCCCCCGCTCGCCGTCGAGTAAGGGGAGGACTTCTGCTCAACGCGATGCGCGCGAGGCCATTACGGGGTCGCCACCCATTCGCTCGGTGCGTGGAGTTATCGTAACGCGGCACGCGTCATTCCGCAGGGCTTCTTGGAGATTGACTTCTACATTCCCCAACGGCCGGAAACCATAGCGGCACGACGCTGTCCGTGGCTGGCACAACTTTCTCCTCACCTGTATATCTCAATGTCCTTCCAGCGACCCAATGGAAAGACGCTCCCAAGTAGATCGCTCCTGGGCACAGACCCTAGCCGGTCTTACTTCATTTCTCCGGCGTTGGCATTCTCGACCTGGCTCAGGAAGTCGCCGGAACGCCTGATACGGGACCACGATGGTGTGGACCGCACTGCTCCATCAAGGCTTCCTGGGCCCAAAACGACCGGCGGCAGGCACAGAATGAACCGTGGGGATCGCTGCGCCGGGTGGTGGCCACCGGGGATTGACCGCAGACTGCCGACGTCTTTCCTCAGGAGAACCCCAGGCGACGTCGAAGATGATCGGCGTTGACACCCCGCTCCAGGAGGATCGGACGATGGATACGATAGAGCTGTGCTACGCGCCCGCAACGGAGCTGGCCGCGGCGATCCGGCGCAAGGAGCTCTCTCCCGTCGAGGTCGTTGACGCGGTGCTCGCCCGCATCCATCGACTCAACCCCACGCTCAACGCCTATTGCACGGTGACGTCCGACGCTGCGCGCACCGCCGCCAAAGATGCCGAAGCCGCCGTGATGCGTGGGGACCGGCTGGGTATCCTCCACGGCGTTCCCGTCTCGATCAAAGACCTGATCATGACCAAAGGCGTGCGCACGACCTGGGGGTCCAAGATGTTCGAGCACTACATCCCCGAGGAGGATGCCCCCGTGGTCGAGCGCCTCCGGCAGGCAGGGGCCATCGGCCTCGGCAAGACCAACACCCCGGAGTTCGGATTCAAGGGGGTGACCGACAACCCGGTGTTCGGCCCGAGCCGCAACCCGTGGAGCCTCACCCACACCCCCGGGGGCTCGAGCGGCGGCGGCGCCGCCGCCGTGGCGGCCGGGCTCGGGCCGCTGTCGGTGGGCACCGACGGCGGCGGGTCGATCCGAATCCCGTGCAGCTGCTGCGGCATCTTCGGGCTGAAGCCGACGCTGGGGCTCGTCGCCGCCGCGCCCACCTACGGCGGTCTCGAGACGCTCTCCCACACGGGGCCGATGACGCGGACCGTGCGGGACGCCGCGCTGATGCTGAACGCCATCGCGGGCCCCGATCCGCGCGACCTGAGCTCGCTGCCCGCCGACGGGACGGATTACCTCGTCGAGGTCGACCGGGGGGTATCGGGGCTCCGCCTCGCCTGGACGCCCGACTGGGGCTACGCTCCGGTGGATCCCGAGGTCCGGCGGATCGCGGAGGCCGCCGCGAAGCGCTTCGCGGATGCCGGCTGTCAGGTGGACGCAGCGACCCCCGGCTTCCCGAGCCCGGAGGAGGCGTTCGGGGTCCTGTTCTCCGGTTCGATCGCCGCGCGGTTGGGAGCTAAACTGGCCGAGTGGCGCGATCGTTTCGACCCGGGTCTGGTGATGATGATCGACAATGGAATGCGCTGGACCGCGGTGGATTTCATCAACGCCGCCAACTGGCGACGCACGCTCGGGGAGGCGTTTCGGCAGTGCTTCACCCGCTACGACCTGGTGCTCACGCCGACGCTGGCCGCGCCTCCGCTACCGGTGGGCGTCAACTTCTACGAAGAGATCGCCGGGCGCAAAGTGGCGCCCGCGGGCTGGTTTGCCTTCACCTATCCGATCAACATGACCGGGTTTCCGGCGGCGACGGTTCCGTGCGGCTGGACGTCGAAGGGGCTGCCGGTGGGGCTGCAGATCATCGGTCCGCGGCTGGCGGATGCCCTGGTGCTGCGCGCCGCGGCAGCGTTCGAGGCCGTGGTCCCCTGGGCCGCGAAGCGGCCGGCGCTGAACTGACCGGTGCCGGGGAATCTGAGAAATGCGGCCTCCGCGATTTGAGGGACGGTACTGCGTGCCCCTCGCCCAGGGATTCGTAGGCCTGAGAGCACCCGCGCGGTTCTTTACCCGCGCTCGTTTTGCAGTTGTTCCAGCAAATCGCCCAACCCCCTCGAGTTAACCCGGACTTGGTGGGTGGCTAAGAATACTCGTCGGACTTCAGTCGAAGACTCGGCCGCCTGCAGCAGGGTAAGGCATCTTTCTTGCAACGTCCGCATCTGGTCCAGCAAGGTTTCTGGCGCGGCGTCTCGAGAAGCTGGGGACGCTGCCTCCCCGGAGATATGGCTGCGATGGTTCAGGATCGATAAAACGGATGTCCCGAAACGCATAGCGATCAGATCATACGGTTCGGCATTGAGAATGGCTCCGTCAACCTCGCTACGCTTCTCGTGGCCGCAGATTCTGCAGGGTCTGGACATCCTCGATCCACCGTCTTCTGCCGTGAGGTCTCCTGTCCATGATATCCTGCCGGGGGTGGACTCGCGTTCCCCCAAGAGAACATTTTCTGCGTATCCAAGGGATGACACATCTTCATGAGGTCCTGATGGGAGGCGTGCCTGAGAAATCGGGGGCCAGCGCGACCATGCCCGGGGATGGGGATTTTGGCGGGGCCCCCGAACAGGCTTTCAAGGGAGCCGGCCACCTCTTCCTCGAAGGGACAGGTGAGCTACTCGAACAGACCTAAGCCTGGGAACAAGGGTACTGCTGGATGGCACCGGGGTTGAGCCCACCATTCCCAAGAAAAAGTAGTCGGATTGTCAATTTTCGGACAATGAAGTTCGGCCGTTTTGCGGCCCTCCGCTGCGGGCTCGGCCGCCTTCTGCCATGGCGTGTTCTCGGGTGAGGAACTGGGGGCAAATCTCTGCGTATGCCGTCGAGTTGCCACCTACGCGTGCGAACGCCTGGCGCGGAGCCCCGATGGCCTGGACGATCTTGCGACGTCAGAGGCGTAGCGCGCATCCCGGCCTTCCTGGTGTCGCGCGGTGCGCGCAGCGGCGCGTTCTGCTTATCGCGTACTCCGCCTGGGCATGAGGGTGGCCGCCCACCCTACGTGGTCCGCGGCGGCGGCCGGCGGCGGCGCCTGTTGGCCGCGAAGGCGGCGAGCGCCAGGCCGACGATGGCCGCCCCCACCGCAAGGGTCGTGGTCGAGGGGATGCCCGTCGACCCCTCCGGCGCGGCCGCGATGAACACGCCGAGTTGGTCCGCGCTGGCGAAGATCTGAAGCGCCCCCGGGACGACGTGGGCCTCGAGTGGGGTCCACCCCGTCCCCGTGGAGCGAAGCAGCATCGTGGCGTGCCTGGGGTAGCGGAGGACCACCGTGACGGGCGCCTGCAGGGCGGCGGATCCCCCCGCGGGGTGGGTCGCCTCGATACGGTAGGCGTTCCCGTCAAACTGGAGTCCTCCCGGGGGTGGGGACAGGGTCCCGGGGTCGAGCGGAGTGATGGTCACCTCGACCGAGGGGGCCCCGGCGTGAGGTGCGACCGCGCCGGCCCGGAGGATCACTCCGGCCTGCCCGTCACCCGTCACCACGGACGTAGAGGGAGAGCCGCTTGCACCGAGCGTGATCGACCCCTGGCCCGTCTCTGGGGACTCGTTGGGTTCTGGAAGGTTGGCGGGCGGGCGCACCCAGCGGTACGGCAGGGGCGGGGCGATGCCTTCGTAGAGGAGGCGAGTCGGGAGTTGCGGCCACGTCGATGCTCCCGCCGCAAGGTAGACGGCGGCCGCGACCGCCCCCCAGATCCAGACCCGGACGCCCGCCGGGCGGCGGTGTGGTGGGGGCATCGTCAGAGCATCTGGAGCAGGTTGGCCGTCGCGTGGGTGAGCGCCGGCGCGCCCCATTCCCCCGTCGCCCACCGCTGCCAGCCGAAGATGATCCCCGCGGCGAAGTCGAGCGGCAGGGCCCGCACACCGTAGGCCGGGACGTGCACCACCGCGAACAGCGCGGCCGTGCCGATCACCCCGGCGATCGCCCCGGCCTGGGACACCCAGCCGTACGCCAGG
>DATEHM010000094.1:0-4400 GCA_035279545.1 bacterium
AGCCGGTCCGCGCGCGGCGGCCCGTCCGGCGAACCGGAGTCTGGTGGCTCGTCGGCGCGGTCGTCCTCGTCGTGATCATCGGCGCGGTGTGGTGGGCGCGTTCGTCCCGATCGGCCGCCCAGACCGGCTCGAACATCGGAGTGCGCGTGGCCGACGAAGGCAACACCCACGTCCCGGTCGGGTCGCAGATCTCATACCGGGCACATCCCCCCGCGTCGGGGAACCACTATCCGACCCCGGCGCCGCCCGGCGTCTATCCGGAGGGCGTGCTTCCCGGGTTCTGGGTCCACAGCCTCGAGCACGGGTACATCGTGCTCGCCTACAAGCCCCCCGTCTCTCCGGAGATGCTCGCGCAGTTCGATGCGATGGTGAAGGATTTTCCGAAGAGCAAGTACGGGTACGCGAAACTCGTCGTGGTGCCCTACGCGGAGATGGACCACCCATTCGCGGTCCTGGCCTGGACCTGGCGGCTGTGGCTCGACCAGCTCGACCGCCAAAAGGTGCTGGACTTCTACCGCGCGCACGTCGACCGGGGGCCCGAGGACGTTCCCTGACGCTTCCCCCATCGCCGGTTCCCGCCACAGCGGCCTCGATCGGGGGAGGGCCGTGTCGAAGCCGAGCGGTCGCTTTTGAGCCCGCGCGGCGGGCTACTGCATTGCCCGCGTCGCCCCGCCGTCGATGGCGATGGTCGTCCCGGTGATGTAGCTGGCTTGATCGGAAGCGAGGAACACCGCCAGGTTCGCAAACTCGCGCGGATCGCCGTAGCGGCCGGCCGGGATCGTGGCGGACACTTGGCGCTCGATTTCCTCGATCGGCCGGCCGCTGGTCCGAGCCGCTGCCTCGTCGATCTCCCGGGTCCGGTCCGTCCGGACCCGCCCGGGGGCGAGGTTGTTGACGAGGATCTTGTGCGGCGCCAACTCAAACGAGAGCGTCTTGGTCAGGGCGACCACCCCGGAGCGGAACACGTTGCTCAAGACCAGGTTCTGCAGCGGGACCTTGACGCCGGACGTGATCACGGTGATGATCCGTCCCCCGCCCTGGGCCTTCATCGACGGCACCGCCCCGCGGATCATCCAGACCGCGCTCATCAAGTTCTGCCGGAAGGCCTGATCCCACTGGGCGTCGGTGAGCGCGAGCGCCGATCCCGGGGGCGGGCCCCCGGCGTTGGCCACCAGGATGTTGATCTTCCCGAAATGCGTCATCGCCGCGCTGAGGAGCGCGTCGACCCCCTCGGGGCGCGAGACGTCGGCCGGCACCCCCATGACGTGCCGGCCCGTGCTCCCGGCGATCTCGTTCGCCGTGCGCCGGATGGCGTCGGAGGTGCGGCTCCCGATCACGACGTCGGCCCCCGCCTCCGCAAACCCCTGGGCGATCGCGCGCCCCAGCCCGGCGCTGGCGCCGGATACGACCGCTACCCGGCCCGACAGATCCACCTTCATCCGCACCCCTCCTTGCGCCGCGGTCGGCTGCCGCCGCGAGTCGGGCCGACGGGCGCCGGCCACCTGTTGATGCGGCAGGCCACCGGATTCCCGCCGACGAGCGCCACCGGGACGAACTGCGAGACCGCCATCTTCCCTCCGGCAGTGCGCGCCGGCCCGTGCCGGACGAGCCTGATGGATGTCGGGCCGGGCTGTCCGGGGGCGGGCGCGACTTGGGTAATAAGATGCATGGGGCACTGGATTCGACCCGGGTCCGCCCCGCTTCCTCTTCGGAAGCCGCTCCACGGGCGCATCGCGGTTCGCGGGGCAAGCGTCCGAGGCGCAGCCGACCTGCCCGGAGAATGTTGGGAGGAACACGAGTGCGCAATCGCAGGAACACTTCACCTCTGTCGTCGCAGCAGCGGTCGAGCCACCGATGCGGACGCGAATTGTAACCTTCACGCTGGCCGTGGCGGCCGTGGTCGGGGCGACCCCGCCCCGGCTCGGCATCGCGCAACTCCTGCCCGCCACGCTTCCGTCCGTTCACGTCCGGGTGACCGGCGACCCCACGCCGGTGGAGACGCTCCGCCTGGCCATCCTGACCACGGCGCGGGCGGCGGTGCCCGAAGTCAGGGACAGCCAGGTTGCGCTCGAGCAAACCGCCCCCCCGCTGCAGCCCCTCCCCTTGGCCGCGGACGTGGCCCTGCGGGCGGTCGTCCAGGTGTCGTGGTCGGGGCTGAGGTCCCTCACCACCACGGTGCCTGTGGAGATCACGAACGCCAGCTTCCCCTGGTCGGATGCCGGGGAGCTCCTGGTCAGCAACAGCCCCGAGACGCTGGCATTCGGCAAGGTCCTGCTCGATGGGGCCCTGTCGGCCGGCCAGACGGTGCGGCTGCTCTACCATCACCAGAACGGGTCGGCATCACAGCACATGACAATCGCGGTCAACCTGAGCAACCCGGCGCGCACCCCGATCGAGTTGTGGCTCACGGGTGCGGCGGGCGATGCCGGCGGCGATGAACTGGTCATCGGGCACGCCGCCGCCCGCGCGTTCCTCGATCAGTACTGGCACCATGCCGGGTTCATGCTCCGGATCCCGCCGAACACAACGGTGCCGTTGTTTCTGCACGACCTCGCCCCGGGGGCGGTCGCCAGCGGCCTCGTCCAGTTGGGGCTGATCGACGGCGACCGGTTGAACCTGCAGGTGTTCGCGCGGCTGGACGGCGAGGTCGATCCGCCGACGGCGAGCTACGCGCCCGATGTCGACAAGATCCACCGGCGCGGAGTGTTCGAGCACCCTTCCTTCGTGCGGTCGCTGTCCTTCACCGTTGGCGATCCGCTCGTGTCGATGATGGTCGGCGACGACCGGGATGCGCTGCGCGAGAGCCAGACCGGGGCGGTCCTCAACGGGAACTACGGGGTCGTCTACACCTTCCCGGTCGAGCTCGACAACCCCCGGCCCCTCCCGGCGATGCTGGGGCTCGTCATGCAGGCCGTCGGGGGACAGGCCGGAGCGACGATCCTGGCCGACGGCCGCATCTTCGACATTCCGCAGGTTCGGTCGGGCGACCGCCGCCTGGTGACGACCATCCACCTGGCGCCCGGCGAGCATCGCCGGCTCGTGATCTCGACGATGCCAGAGAGCGGCGCGAACTACCCGATCCGGCTGACCCTCGGCTCGCAGTACCAGTAAGCGCCCCGGATCCCCGGCACGTCCTTCCCCTCCCCGCCCCCGGCTCGGGTGCGACCGGGACGGCAGGAGGAGGCCCCGCGCTCGAACCAGAACTCGGGAACCCTTGATGCATGCCGAAGCGCACCCACCGTTGCCCGAGGGGGCGGTCACCCTCCGGGCGGCCCGCCGAATCGTCCTCAAGGTCGGGACGACCAGCCTCACCGGCGGGAAAGCCATGGTGGAGCCGCGCCGGATCACCGCGCTGGCCGAGGACGTCGCCGCCGGAGTCCGGCGGGGGCGCCGCGTCATCGTCGTGTCGTCCGGGGCGATCGTCACGGGGGCGGGGCTGCTCGGGCGGCGGCGCCCCGTGCAAACGCTGTCCCACAAGCAGGCGCTCGCGGCCATCGGACAGCCGGTGCTGATGCGGCGCTACGCCGCCGCGTTCGAAGTGCTGGGGCTGCGCGTGGGACAGGTGCTGCTCACCCAGCGCGACTTCGCCAACCGTCGGCAGTACGTCAACGCGCGGCGTACCCTGGAGGCCCTGCTCGATCTGGGGATCGTCCCGATCGTCAACGAGAACGATACCGTTTCCACCGAGGAGATCCAGATCGGGGACAACGATACCCTCTCCGCCCTCGTGGCCAGCCTGGTGGGGGCCGATCTGCTGGTGATGCTCTCGGACGTGGAGGGCCTGATGACCGCCGACCCGCGCCGCAGCCGGGACGCGCACCTGATCCCATACGTGGCGCACATCGACGAGCGCGTGCTGCGCGCGGCGCGGCGCAGCCCGACCGCCCAAGGGGTGGGCGGGATGGCCACCAAGATCAGCGCCGCCCGGATCGCCACCGCCTCGGGGGTGACGACGGTGATCATGAACGGCGACCGGCCCCGGCCGCTGGGTCGCCTGCTGGAGGGCGAGCCCTGCGGGACGATGTTTCTGGCGGAGCGCCGTCCTGCCTCCAGCCGGCGGCGGTGGCTCGCGCTCGGATTCCCCTCGCGGGGGACGCTGGTGATCGACGACGGGGCCCGCGACGCCCTGCGGCGCGGCAGCAGCCTCTTGGCCGCTGGCGTCGTCGACGTGCAGGGGACGTTCGAGCCCGGAGAGGCGATCGTGATCCGCGACGCCCGGGGCGAGGAGGTTGGCCGGGGCATCTCCAACTACCCGAGCGCGCAGGTCGTGCGCATCATGGGGATCCGCTCGAGCGAGGTCGGCCGCATCCTCGGGGTCAAGGCGCCGCGGGAGATCGTGCACCGGGACAACCTCATGCTCACCGGGACGCGGTGAGGCGCGGCGGATGAGCACAACACCG
>DATEHM010000095.1:0-7291 GCA_035279545.1 bacterium
GCCCGCTCCAATTCCCCCGCTTCCGCCGCCAGCACCCCCACCACCATTCGCGCCCGCGCCGCCTCGTCCGGCAGTCCCACCGCCCCGCTACGCGCGATCGCCTGCGCCGCGGTCGCCGCCGCCCGCCCCCGGTCCCCGGTCACGAAATACGCCCGCGCCAACTCCGTCAGTGTCCGACACTCCCCCACCCCATCCCCCAGCCGTTGCTTGATCGCCAAGCTCACTCCGAAGTGCTCCAACGCCTCGGGCGCCCGCCCCGTCTGCAGCATGAGGATCCCCAGACTGTTGCGCACGTACGCGACGTCCTGCAGGTCCTCGTACTGCTCGAACAGCGCCCGCGCCCGCTCGTACAAGCCCAGCGCGCTGGCGAGGTCGCCGTTCGTGCTCAGCACGTTCCCCAGTCCCATCAGCGCTTCCCCCACCCGCTCCGGGTGCGCCGCCCCTTCGAACAGCGCCTGTGCCTCCGTGTACGCCGCCACCGCGTCGTCCACGTGCCCCATCCGCCCAAGCACCGTGCCCAAATACAGGTGGATCTCCCCCGCCAGCACCGGCTCCGCGCCCCCCAGCCGCGGGAGCACCCCGACCGCCTCCTTGTACAACCGCACCGCCTGCGGAAAGTGGCTCCCCCGGTGCTCCACCGTCGCCAGCCCGTGCAGCGCCCGGCACTCCACCCCCGCGTCCTCCGCCTCCCGCGCCGCCGCCAGCGCGCGCTCAAGGTGCCGACGCGCTTCTTCCAGCCGCCGCAGTCCCAGCTCCGCCTCTCCCAGCCCCACCGTCGCCTGCCGCGCCATCCCCCCGTGCCGGCACGCCTCCGCCAGTTCCGCCAGCTCGGTGAACACTGCCCGCGCCGCCTCGTACTGCCGCCGCGCCAGCTCGCCCCGCCCGCGGCTCGCCAGGACCTCCAGCACCTTCCCCGACACCCCGTCCTGGCCATCCAGAAACGCTGAGACCGGCTGCGCCAACCGCTCCGCGAGCCGCACCAGCGTCTCTACCGACGGCTTCGCCCGGTCATGCTCCAACAGGCTGATAAACCCCTTGGTCAGCCCCGGCGCCCCCAGCGCCTCCTGGGTCAGCCCCGCCGCCAGCCGCGCCCGCTTCAATCGCTGCCCCAACGTCAGTCTGGGCATCGAAGTCCTCCACCATCATCGCCGGGTTTGTAGCGCTCAACTCAGCCTGGAATTCATTAACTATCCACGGGGAACTTCCTGCTTCCCTGGGGCTGCCGACATTCCGCCCTTGAGGGTGTCGTCCGAAGGGGCAAAGCGGACGGCGGAGTGCCCGTACCGCACTCCGCCGTCGAGCTGCCTTCGAAGGTGATGAAGAGGCGGGCGACCCTACTTCGTCTGCGGGTGGTACCCGGCCGGCCACACGACGAAGGCGCCGGTCTGTCCTCGGGACGCGTGGTTGTAGAGGGCGCAGATGAATCCGTACTGCCCCCGGTCCTTGGCCACGAAGGTCAGCTCGCCCTTCTGCCCGGGCTCGACCTCCACGTACTTGGTACCGTCTTTCGTCACCCCCTGCTTAGCCTGTCCGGACACCGAAAAGTCCACGGTGGACAGATAGGGCGAGTTGAAGGAGTGCGGGCGCTCGGGATCGATGTTCTCCAACTGCAGGACGACCGTGTCCCCTTCGTTGACGAAGAACAGGTTCGGATCAAACTTGAACGAGCTCATGGTGATCTTGATCACGCGCCGCGCCTGCGCCGGCGACCCGACGCTCAGGCCGAAGAGCAACATCAGAACCACCGCTGCGGCTGCCGGGATTCGTCGCCTCACGATTTCCCCTCCCTTTTGGCGGATCAACCCGTCCCGCGGATGGATGGAAGTATACTATCGGGTGGTAAAGAACGTGTAAAAATTCCGTATGCGGGGGTCCCGCCCGGGGCAGTTGCGGAGGGAGCGGGGCGTCAGATCCGAACGGCGTCGGTCACCCGCTCGTCAGGCGCCGGCGGCTGCTGCGCGCTCTCGGCAAACCAGGCGATCGTCCGTGCCAATCCGTCCGCCAACGGCACGCGCGGATCGAAGCCGAGCACCCGGCCGGCCTTCGTCAAATCGGGTCGACGACGCTTCGGGTCGTCCTGGGGCAGCGGGCGGAACACCAGGCGAGATCGGCCCCCCGTCATTCGCTGGATCATGTGGGACAGTTCGAGGAGGGTGCACTCGGCCTCGGACCCGAGGTTCACGATCTGACCGGCGAGGTCCGGGTAGGTCGCGAGCCGGTAGATGCCTTCCACGAGATCGTCGATGTAACAGAAGCTCCGGGTTTGGGACCCGTCTCCGAAGACCTCGATCGGCCGGCCGGCCAGCCCCGCGCTCACGAACGCAGGGATCGCCCTTCCGTCGTTCCGCCGCATGCGGGGCCCGTAGGTGTTGAAGATGCGCACGATCCGCACATCGAGGCCGTGCGCGCGATGGTACGCCATCGTCACCGCTTCCCCGAACCGCTTTGCCTCGTCATAGACGCTGCGCGGCCCAACCGGGTTGACGTTCCCCCAGTACTCCTCGCGTTGGGGATGCTCGAGCGGGTCTCCATAGACCTCCGAGGTGGACGCGAGCAGATACCGGGCTCCCTGCGCTCGGGCGAGTCCGAGGGTGTGGAACGCCCCCAACGAGTCCGCCTTCATCGTGTGGATGGGATGCGCCAGATAGTCGACCGGGCTCGCCGGGGAAGCGAAATGCAGGATGAGATTCACCCGACCGGTGACGGCGACGGGCTGAGTCACGTCGCCCGGCACCAGACGAAACGCCGGGTCCGAGACCAGGTGGCTCACGTTGCGCCTGGCGCCGGTGAGGAAGCTGTCGATCGCGGTGACCTCGTATCCCTCCGCCAGGAACCGCTCGCAGAGATGAGAACCGATGAATCCCGCGCCGCCTGTGATGAACGCGTGCCTACGGGTCATACCGGTGCCTGCCCGATTGGGTCGCCTCCATCGTGCCCCTGATTCGGCCCCGCGCAGGCGGCCTCCTCCCCTCGGCCGCCCTCCCGGCGTGCGCAGGCGTGCGCGCCGGTCAATTCGATGACGGCGCAGGAGATGAGAAGGGGGCGAGACAGAACGCTTGGGGCCGGGTTGCCCAGGCAAACGCGCCATTCTCAAGGACGAAGAGGGCCACGGCGCACCCCGCCGGAGGACCGGATCGCCGCCGCGCACCCCCGCGATGCCGGCGCCATCCCCGGCGCCGCCAGAGGTCCCGCGCGGGGGCTCACGCATCCGCGCACCCGTGGGTCAACGGCTGAGAAACTCGGTGACGGGAACGAAGACAATCCCGGCGCGGCGAAACTCCGGGAGGAGACGGGCAACCACCTCCGGGGCACCCGTCGTGATGTGCGCACCGGCCACCACCGCGCCCCGCCGCCTGGCGGTCTCGATGAGCGCGCGCACCTTCCCCTCGATATTGACGGGCGGGTCGTCGAGGTAGGTCGTGACCAGCACCGTCCGCAGGCCGAGACCTCTCGCCACATCCGATGCCACGGAGTCCGGCGTGGTGCGGTTCTCCTGAAACCACAGCCCGTGTGCCTTGATGGTACGCAGCACTGCGGCCATAACGCGGCGGTCGGCCGTCGCCCGCGATCCCGCATGGCTGCTGACCCCAACGACACCCGGGGTACTGGCCAGGTCAGCGTCGACCACGCGCGCGATCTGCGCGTCGGTCATGCGCACCTCCACGACGCCATCCACCGGGCCGACGTCCGCGGGGATCCGCGCCTCCAACGGGAGATGCAACAGAGGGGTGAGGCCGTGGGCTGCCGCGTCGCGGACGATCCGCGCCGAGTAGCGCATGTGCGGGAAGATGCCGAGCCCGAAGGGTTGGTGCATCGCGTAGATCGGTGCCAGCGCCGCAAGGCTCGCTCCCGCATGCTCGAAGACGATGGCCACGCGTGGAGGCGTCGCCGGGACGGCGGGATGCGCTCCCGAGAGGGCAAACACCACCGCAAGGACCACCGGCCAGAACCGCAGGAATGCGCACATCGACAGTTTATTATACTATGAAGCGAGAAATCGCCCCGCATCCGGGAGGGACGGATGACCCCCCTCGAAGCATTGCAGGCCCTAGAGCTCAGGGTCGGGCGCGTCGTGAGGGCCGAGCGGCACGAGCAGGCCCGAACGCCCGCCTACAAACTCTGGATCGACTTCGGCGCATCCGGGGTCAAAGCGTCCAGCGCCCAACTCACCGAGCTCTACACCGTCCAGCATCTCGTCGGACGCCAGGTGATCGCGGCCGTCAACCTCGGCCCGCGCCGCGTCGGCGGGTTCACCTCGGATGTCCTGGTGCTGGGCGTCCCAGATGAGGCAGGGCGCGTCGTGCTCCTCGCCGTCGAGCGCGAGGTGCCGGCGAACGGCAGGGTCTTCTAGCCGACGGCCAGTTTGGGCGCAAAACCCGGATAGACGCCCGGTCGGCGTTGCCGTAGTGTGGGGACAGAGGCGATGCCAATGGGACGAAATCTGCAGGTGATGAACGGCGCGGGCACCAGCCCTCAGGACCGGCGTTGGCGAGCGGTCCTGGACCGAGATCCCACCGCGGACCGCGCGTTCGTGTACGCCGTGCGGTCCACGGGGATCTACTGCCGCCCGACCTGTGCGGCTCGCAAGCCTCGCCGGGATCAGGTGGTCTTTTTCCCGGCCCCGCAGGCGGCGGAACGCGCGGGATACCGCCCGTGCCGGCGGTGCCGCCCCACAGACGCCGCCGCCGGCGATCCGCACGTCGAGACGGTGCGGCGCGCGTGCGTGTGCATCGACCGGCGCCTTGGGGACAGCATCTTGCTGGCCGAGATCGGGCGGGAGGTCGGGCTGAGCCCCCACGGGCTGACCCGGGCGTTCAAGCGGGTGCTCGGGATCACGCCCCGTCAATACGCCGACGCCCGCCGTCTGATGTGGTTCAAGGGACGAATTCGAGAGGGGGAGACCGTGACACGAGCCCTATACGACGCGGGGTACGGATCCAGCAGCCGGCTGTACGAGCGGGCACCCGACCGCCTCGGCATGACCCCGGGGACCTACCGCAGGGGCGGGCAGGGCATGCGGATCGGGTACACGATCACCGACTCTCCGCTGGGCCGCCTCCTGGTGGCCGCAACCGAGCGCGGCGTCTGTGCCGTCTACTTGGGGGATCTCGACGGGAGCCTCGAAGCCTCGCTCGCCGAGGAATACACAGGCGCGGAGATACACCGAGAACACGGCGGTATTGATCGTTGGGTCGGCGCCCTGGTGCAGCACCTGGAGGGCCGACAGCCCCACCTCGACCTTCCCGTGGATGTGCGGGCCACGGCTTTTCAGTCGCGGGTCTGGGAGGAGCTGCGGGCGATCCCGTACGGCAGCACGCGCACCTACGGGGAGATCGCGCGCCGCCTGGGAGAGCCGGGGGCGTCGCGCGCGGTGGGACGGGCGTGCGCGACGAATCCTATCTCGTTGGTGGTCCCCTGCCACCGGGCCGTCAGAGGAGACGGCGGGCTCGGCGGTTATCGCTGGGGCCTCGGGCGCAAGGAGCGCTTGCTCGCGCGCGAGCGCAGTTTCGCCGGCGCCAAAGAGCACAAAGGAGAGGTCAGAACGCACTCCTGATCGTGTAGGCGGCGTACGGGTCCCGCGCTCACCCAGCCGCCGTCTCGACGCCCGTCGAGGCGGCCCGACTTTTCGCGCCCCATCTCCGCGAGCAAGGATCCGGCAGATCCCTCGTAGGATTTGGGCAAGACCGCCTCGCTGCACGCCCGCCGGCCCCCGACGTAGCGCGCCACCTCCCGCCGGCTCCCGCTGCGCTTCCCCTCTTCCCGCCGACCCGTCGTCTAAGCCGGGGAGGTTCTGGGCAAGATTTTGATGGAAGAAGAATCGGGCAGCGGAGAGATCGCGGCATGCAGGGTGGACCCACGTTCATCGGACGATTCGCGCTCGTCAGCCTCGCGGTGACGGCGTGTATCGCCTTGGGGTTCGGATGGTTGCTCAGCCGTTGGATGATCGACCGCGCCCTCGACGACGCCGTGCGGGGGGCCGCGGACACGGTCTCCGCAGCCATTACCCCGCAGATCGCCTCCGAGGACTTCGCCGACCCGACCCCGGCTAGCGTGACCGCATGGCAGCGTCGGCTGCGCCAGGTGATCGGCGGGGATATCGCCCGGGTCAAAGTGTGGAACGCCGAGGGCCAAATCGTGTACTCGGACAACCCCGCGCTCATCGGTCGGGTCTTCCCGCTGGCGACGGAAGACCAGCTGCGCGCGGCGCTGACGACGGGCCGGCCCGCCAGCGACCTCAGCGTGCTGGCCAATCCGGAATACGCGCGCGAGCGGGCCTACGGGCGCCTGCTCGAAATCTACGCGCCCATCACGCTCGCGGGCGGCAGCAAGCCCGTCGGGGCCTACGAAGTCTACCGCCAGGCCTCGCCGCTCGTCGCGAAGATCGAGGACATCAAGCAGGTTGTCTGGCGAACATCTGCGGCCGCGATCGGGCTGCTCTTCGCCTCCCTCTTCTTCATCGTGAACACGGCGAGCCGCTCGATCATCCGGCAGCAGGAAGATCTGCGCCAGGCATCCGTCGGGACCGTGCGCGCCCTGGTGAGCGCGCTTGAAATCAAGGACTCCGACACCGCGAGCCACTCCACCCTGGTCGCCGAGTACGCGGCGGTGACGGCGAAGGCCCTCGGACTGAGCGATGAGATCTGCGAGGACATCCGGATGGCGGCGTACCTGCATGGCCTCGGGAAAAACGGCATCCCGGATGAAGTGCTGCGGATGCCGTCAACGCTCTCCCCGGAGGAGGGACGGCAGACCCGCCGTCATCCCCCGATCGGCGCGGGCATCCTCGAGGCCGTCCCGTTCTCCCCGCGGATCAAGCTGGCGGTCCGGCACAACCACGAACGGTGGGACGGCGCGGGGTATCCCGACGGCCTTGCGGGCGAGGACATCCCGATGGAGGCCCGGATCCTCGCCGTCGCCGACGCCTACGAAGCGATGACCTCCAACAGACCTTACCGACCCACCATGGCTCCCGTCTTGGCGATGGACGAGCTGACGCGCCACGTCGGCACCCAGTTCGATCCCCGTGTCATCGAGGCGTTCATGCGCGCGCTCGGAACGCAGCGGGACGGAGAACCGGTCCGAGACCTGCTTCCTACCCGCCACCCACACCCCAGCTCCGCGGTTTAGGCGCCGGCGGGGGTCGGCTCCGCGCTCGCTTGCGCGCTGTGGCACCAGTCTGATACGATGGTCCCACCGTGGATGGGACCACCTGCGATCTCAGCCAACGCCCGCGCGAGTGCATCTGTCCTCCGCGGAGGTAACGCGCCTCCGCATCCAACCGTCAGCCCGT
>DATEHM010000096.1:0-4158 GCA_035279545.1 bacterium
CCGTCACGAGGCGCTGTACACGTACAGCGCCGCCGATCAGGATGTCGTGCTGGTCAACGCCCGCCTCACCGTCGTCGGCGAGCTCCCGGTGACCCCGGTGGAGCCGCGGATCCCGGCAGGGGGAACGGCCGCGCCGGCGAAGCGGCGGCGCGCCTACGTGGGGGGGTGGACGGAGGTGCCCGTCTACCGGTGGGACGACCTCCCCGCGGGGGCGCGCGTCCCGGGCCCGGCGATCTTCGAGTCCCACACCACGACGGTGGTCGCCCACCGCGGCGAGGAAGTCCGCGTGACCCCGCACGGGTGGCTGGACGTGACGATCGCCTAGGCGGGGCGACGGTTCGAGAGGCGCTCAGACCGTGAAGCCGTCGCCGAGCCCCATGGCGTGGACCGCGTACACGTACACCCCGGCGTTCCAGGCGAAGGGGACCTCCGCCGTGTAGAATCGCCGGGAGATCGGCGTGCCGGTCCGATCGTAGACCTCGTTCACGCCGTTGTGGCGAAGATACCATTCACCGATCCGGGCGAGGTCGGCCAGCGCACCCGTCCGGTCCCCGTACCGCTCCTTGCACACGGCGTTGAGGGTCCCCAACCACGGCCAGATCATCGTCCGGTGGTAGTCGGGGATGCCGGCGAGGTAGTAGAGCGGAAAGACTTTCCAGGGGGGATAGACGGGATCGACCACCCGCAGCGGCGTGTCGGCGTCGAGCCGGCCGGCGCGGATGCGGCCGAGGATCGCGCGGGCCTGCGCCGGGGTCGCCACCCCGAAGAGCATGGCCAGGACGTTGCCGTCGGAGGAGAATCCGCCGCGTTTGCCCCCCCAAATCCAGTCGGTGAAGTGGTCTCCCTCCCAGAAGATCTGCAGGCGTTCGAAGACCCGGTCGGCCGCGCGGCCGACCTCCCTCGCCTCGCCGGCCTGGCCGTTCACGTCCTTCAGCGTCGCGAAGGCGCGCAGGGCCTGATAGTAGATCACGTTCAGGTTGAACACCTTGTTGCCCTTGATGATGGAGTCCATCCAGTCGGCGAGCCAGTAGCTCTCGATCAGCCCGTCGCCGTCGCGGTCGTGACGCCCCAGCCAGCGCATCGCCCGGTCCATCACCGGATCGAACCGGCGGCAGAACGCGGTGTCGCCGCTGCGCTCCAGATATTCCCGCGCCGCGATGATGAACAGCGCGGTGGGGTCGATCGGATCGGAGAAGATCCCGCCGGCGCGCCCCACCACCTTGGGGCGGCTCCTCAGCGTGTTGTAGCCGGTGAGATGGTGCCCGACGAACTCGACGCGGACGGGGAGCTTCCCCGAAGCGAACTGGTACTTGATGAAGGTGTCGAGCTCCGCCAGCGCCTGCGCGTGATCGCCGAGCGCGAGGGCGCCGAACGAGGCCCAGAACCCATCCCGCGCCCAGTACGCGTTGAAATGCAGGCGCCCGGCGACGATGCCGTCGGGGTTGTAGCACGCCCGCAGGTCGCGCACGGCAACGCCGTACGCCCGCCGGATGATATCGAGGTGGGTCGTCTGCTCAGCCATCCACGGGGGAGTGAGGTCCGCCCTCCGAGTTCCGCACATCATTCTCCAGGGGCGAGGGGGCCCCTTCCCGCGCCGCCCGGGGACGGCAGGACATTTCGCCGCGGGTCGCTAACCCTCACCCGCCATGGAATACGGGATCACCCTGCCGGGCGCGGGGCCGCTCGCCATCCCCGAGGCGTTGACCGCGGTGGCGTCGCTCGCGGAGTCGCTCGGGTACGCGTCGGTGTGGGTGACCGATCACATCGCGATTCCCGAGCAACACACCAGCGCCTACCCGTACCGGGTGGACCGCAAGGCCCCCTGGCCGTCGACGATTCCCTACCTCGACGCGTTCACCGCGCTGGGCTGGGTGGGGGCGGTGACCCGCCGGATCGGCCTCGGCACCTCGGTCCTGATCCTCCCGCTGCGGCCCCCCTTGATCGTCGCGAAGACGGTGGCCACCCTGGACTACCTGAGCGGCGGCCGGATGCTCCTCGGGGTGGGCGCGGGGTGGCTGCGCGAGGAGTTCGACCTGCTCGGACAGCCGTTTGACGACCGCGGCCGGCGGATGCGGGAGGCGATCCGGATTTTGAAGGCGTGCTGGGGTCCCGACCCGGTGCGGTTCGAGGGAGCGTTCTATCGCCTGGCGCCGTTCGGGCTGGACCCCAAGCCGGTGCAAGGTTCCCGGCTGCCCGTACTGGGAGGAGGCGAGAGCGATGTCGCGCTCCGCCGCGTCGCCGAAGTCTGCGACGGATGGCATCCCTTGAACCTGACCCCCGAGCAGGTGGCGGAGCGCCTCGACCGGCTTCGCCGGTACGTGGCGGGCGCCGGACGCTCCATGGCCGATCTGCTGCTCACCGTCCGTCCGGGGCTCGCCAGCCCGGTGACGCTTGATCTTGCGGCCCGCTACGAGGCGCTGGGGGTCCGGCTGCTCGTCGCCGACGTCGACTACCGGCGGTTGACGCTGCCGGAGGCGCTCGCGCAGGTCACCCACCTGGCACGGGCGTTGCGTCTCTCCGGCGCGGGCGTGGCGTGACCCGCCCCGGGCCCCGTGTTCACCTGTCGCGAGAAGATCGTGCTGGCGTCGGCGTCGCCCCGGCGCCGCGAGCTCCTGGCCTCCGCCGGGATCGCGGTGCAGGCGGTGGCGAGCGGCGTGTCCGAAGAGGGTCATCCGGGGGAGGGGGCTGAGGCGCGCGTCCGCCGGCTGGCCGAGGCGAAGGCCCGGGCCGTGGCGCGCGCCGCGGGGGCGGCGGGGCGGTTCTTCATCGGCGCCGACACCATGGTCGTGCGGGGCGAGGAGGCGCTGGGCAAGCCCCGAGATCGAGGCGACGCGGAGCGGATGCTGCGCGCGCTCTCCGGCGGGGCGCACGAGGTTGTCACCGGGGTGGCGGTGTACGACGCTGCGGCCGATCGGATGCACGTCGAGGCGGTGCGCACGCGCGTCACCTTCAAGGCGCTGCGCGATCGGGAGATCGCGGCGTATGTCGCGGAAGACCGCCCCTTCGACAAGGCCGGCGCCTACGGGATTCAGGGGCGGGCGGCGTTCATGGTGGAGCGGATCGACGGATCGTACACGAACGTGGTCGGCCTGCCGCTGTGCGAGACGGTCGAAGCGCTGCTGGCGATGGGGGCGATCTCCGCCCGAGCGGCGGAGCGGTAGTGGGGTGGCGCCCTCCACGGAAGGCGGGTGAGCGTGTCGGGTGCCTCGGATCATCCTGCTGAACTCGATACTCCACCGCGCGGGCGAGGATCTCCTCGCCGGGCGCGCCCAGGTGGAGATCGTCCCCGCCGCCGCCCCGCCCGATCGGCTGACGCAGGCGCTGCGGGACGCCGATGGGGTGCTCGTCCGACTGCCCGCCCGGATCACCCGGGGGATGATCGCCGCGGCCCCCCGGCTCCGCGTCATCGGCACCGCGGGGGCGGGATACGACAACATCGACGTCGCCGCGGCGACTGAGGCCGGCATCCCCGTCGTCAACAACGCCGGGGTCGGTCCGAACCCGGTCGCCGAGCACACGGTCGGGCTCATGCTCGCGCTCGCCAGGCGGATCGTGGCGGGCGACCGCCGGCTGCGGCGCGATGGGTGGGCCTGTCGCGAGCGCCTGCTGGGCGCGGAGCTCGGGACCGAACTGTCCGGCAAGACCGTCGGCGTCGTGGGGTTCGGGTTCATCGGCCGGCGGGTGGCGGCGATCTGCACCGCCGCCTTCGGGAGCCGCGCCCTCGCCTACGATCCGTTCCTGGAGGACGCAGTGTTCGCGGCGGCGGGGGTGGAAAGGCGGCGGGATCTGCCGAGCTCCTGCCAGATGTGGACTTCCTCACGGTGCACACGCCGCTCAGCGATGAGACGCGCCACGTCATCGGCGCCCGCGAACTGGCGCTCCTCAGGCCCACCGCGTACGTGATCAACTGCGCGCGGGGCGGCGTGGTCGACGCGGCGGCGCTCGCCGACGCGCTTCGGGCCGGCCGAATCGCCGGCGCGGGCGTCGACGTCTTCGAGCCGGAGCCGCCCGTGCACCCGCATCCCCTCTACGCCCTCGAGGGGGTGATCGTTACCCCGCACATCGCCGGGCTGAGCGACGAAACGAACCGGCGGCTGTCCGTGGCAGCCGCCCAACAGGTGCTGCAGGTGCTGGCGGACGTGCGGCCGCCGCGCCTAG
>DATEHM010000097.1:0-22844 GCA_035279545.1 bacterium
CCCTCACCCCGGTGACCTTCTACGTCCTCCAAGGCCTCAACGGTCTCGCCTACGGGATGCTGCTGTTCCTGATGGCGGCGGGCCTCTCGCTGATCTTCGGCCTGATGGAGGTGATCAACCTCGCCCACGGCGCGTTCTACATGCTGGGGGCGTATCTGGCGCTGTCGATGGTCCGGTGGACGGGATCGTTCTGGATCGCCGCGCTCACCGCCCCTCTCGTGCTGGGCGCCGCCGGGTTCCTCCTGGAATGGGAGTTCCTCCGTCCGCTCTACCGCCGCACCCATCTGGACCAGATCCTGCTGACGTTTGGGTTCGCGTTCGTCCTCTCCGATCTGGCGCGGTGGTTGTGGGGAGCGGACGTCCAGTCGCTGGCGCCGCCCCCGGGGCTGGACCGTTCCATCCCGATGCTCGGCACGCTGTTCCCAGCATACCGCCTCTTTGTCATCCTGCTGGGCACCGTCCTGGCGGGGGGGCTGTGGCTGGGGCTGAATCGGACGCGGCTCGGCGCGATGGTGCGGGCCGGGGTGGCGGACAAAGAGATGACGCAGGCGCTGGGAATCGACATCGGTCTGGTGTTCACCGGGGTGTTCGCCTTTGGGACGGCGCTGGCGGGGTTGGCCGGGGTGATCGCCGCGCCGATCCAGGGGGTCTTTCCCGGCGTGGACTTCGAGATCCTGATCGTCACCCTCATCGTCGTGGTCGTCGGCGGGCTCGGCACCCTCGGCGGCTCGTTTTGGGGAAGCCTGCTCATCGGCGAAGTGGACACCTTCGGCAAGACGCTCGTGCCGCAGGCCGCCCTCGTCTTCATCTATCTGATCATGGCCGCGATCCTGCTGGTCCGGCCGGTGGGATTGTTTGGCGGGCGCTCCCGGTGAGGCGCGCCGCCTGGCTGGGTGCGGCGGTGGGCCTCGTGCTCGTGCCGCTGGTGTCGTCGCGGTACGTCACGACGACCCTCACGGAAATTCTCATCTTCGCCGTATTTGCGATGAGCCTCGGCCTCCTCGTCGGGTACGCCGGGCTCGTCTCGCTGGGCCACGCGGCGTTCTTCGGCATCGCCGCCTACACCGCGGGGCTGCTCAGCACCCGCCTGAGCGCCTCGCTCTTTCTCACCCTCCCCGCCGGTATCGCCGCCGGGGCGACGGCCGCGCTCGTGATCGGGGTGTTCGCGCTGCGCGCCACCGGCGTCTACTTCCTCATGCTCACGCTCGCGTTCGCGCAGATGGCCTTTGCGGTGGCCCACCAATGGTCATGGCTCACCGGGGGGACGAACGGTCTCTCGGGGATCCCCCGGCCAGCGATCCCCGGGGTGGACGTGGGCGGGGCTACGGCCTTCTACTACCTGGTCCTCCTGCTGGCCGGCGCCGCGACCGCGGTGCTGGGGCGCATCGCCGGGTCACCGTTCGGCGCGGCCCTGGTGGGCGTGCGGGAGAACGAGCCGCGCATGCGGGCGATGGGCTTCGATACCTTTCGCCTGAAGCTGGGGGCGTTTGTCATCGCCGGCGCCGCGGCGGCGCTGGCCGGGGTGCTCTACGCCTACTACAACGGATTCGTCTCACCGGACGAGCTGTACTGGACGCGGTCGGGGGAAGCCTTGGTCATGGTGCTTCTCGGCGGGGCCGGCACGCTGGCGGGGCCGGCGATCGGCGCGGCCGCGGTGCTGCTGCTGCAGAACCTGGCGAGTTCCTACACGGAACGGTGGACGATGATCCTCGGCGCGGCGTTCATCGTGGTCGTCCTCATCGCCCCGCGGGGGCTCGCCGGCCTGGTGGGAGGCCGATGGGCGCGGCCCTCGTAACCGAACGGCTGACCCGCCGGTTCGGCGGGGTGGTCGCCCTGAACGGGGTCAGCCTCGACATCCTCTCCGGGGAGCGCCACGCGATTATCGGGCCGAACGGCGCCGGGAAGACCACGCTGTTCAATCTGATCAGCGGCGAACTGCCGCCGTCCTCCGGCCGCGTGCTGCTGGACACCCGGCCGATCACGGGGCTGCCCCCCCACCGGATCGCCGCGTGGGGGCTCGCCCGAACCTTCCAACGAAACAACCTGCTCCTGAACCTCAGCGCGCTGGAGAACGTCCGGCTCGCCGTCCAGGCCCACACGCGGGCGACCCGGCGGTTGCTGACGCCGGCGACGCGGCTGCGCGGTCTCCTCGACGACGCGCACGCCCTCCTCGCCCGGGTCGGGCTCGAGTCGAGCGCGGCCCTCCCTGCGCGCGCGCTGTCGTACGGTGAGCAGCGGCAGCTCGAGGTCGGGATCGCCCTCGCCGGTCGGCCCCGCATCCTGCTCCTCGACGAACCCACCTCCGGCATGTCCCCCGCCGAGACGGCGAGCATGACCAGGCTCATCGCCCAACTGGAGGGCGAGCAGACGGTCGTGCTCATCGAGCACGACATGGACGTGGTCTTTGCGATCGCCGACCGCATCACCGTCCTCCACCTCGGCGAGGTGCTGGCGACCGGCACGCCCGGTCAGGTCAAGGGCCACCCACGGGTCCAGGAAGTCTACCTGGGGGCCCCCGCGGCCGACGCATGACGACCGAACGCCCGGGAGCCCGCTCGATCCTCACCCTTGCCGATGTCCACACCTACTACGGGGACTCCCACATCCTCCAAGGCGTGGCCTTGTCGGTCCCCTCCGGCGGCATCACGTGCCTGCTGGGTCGGAACGGCGCGGGCAAGACGACGACGGTGCGGACGGTCATGGGATTCACCCCGCCCCGCGCCGGGCGGATCATCTTCGAAGGCCGGGACATCGTCGGCGCCCCGCCGCACCGGATCGCCCGCGCCGGGATTGGACTCGTCCCGCAGGGCCGCGGGATCTTCCCCACCCTTACCGTCCGCCAGCAGCTGCTCCTGGGGCAGCGGATCGGCGGGTGGCCGGTGGCGCGCATCTATGAACGGTTCCCGATCCTCGCCGCCCGCGGAGGTCAACCCGGCGCGGCGCTCTCCGGGGGCGAACAGCAGATGCTGGCGATCGGGCGGACGCTGCTGCTGGGCCCTCGGCTGCTGATCATGGACGAGCCGACGGAGGGACTCGCCCCGCTGTTCGTCGGACGGGTGCGGGAGATTCTGGAAGAATTCCGCGAGCAGGGGCTCGCCGTGCTCCTGGTCGAGCAAACCCTCGGCCTGGCGCTGGCGGTCGCCGATCAGATCTACGTGCTGAACAAGGGCCGGGTCGTGTTCGAAGGGCCGCCGGACCGCCTCAGGGCCGAGACGCGTCTCCGGGAGCAGTATCTCGGCGTGTGACCTGAGTCCGAGTCAGCGGTCGTCCGCCTGAGGGGATCCTACCGAAACAGGTCCCGCGAGGGATCCCGCAGCAGCCGGCCGGCCCCGCCCTCTCCGGGGGAGACCGGGACGCCGCGGATGAGCACCGCGGGGGTGTCCTCGTCGCACTGCCCCTGGAGAAGCGTGGCCGCGGCGGCGAGCTCGTCCGCCACCGCCTCGACCGAGGTGCGCATCGTGTACCCGTACCGGTCGGGACGCCCGACCAGACTCACCAGCGGCTCGAAGCCCGCGGCGCCGATGCAGACCCCGACCGCCCCCTCCCGGTGCGGCCGGCCGTGGCTGTCGTTGACGATCACCCCGACGGGCGCGCCGAAGGCGGCCCGCACCGCGGCCCAGATCGCGCGGGCGGAGGCGTCGGGGTCCCGGGGCAGGAGGCACACCACCTCGGGGTCCTCCCCGACGTTGCTGTGGTCCACCCCGGCGTTGGCGCAGATGAAGCCGAGCCGGTGCTCGGTGATCAGGACCCCGGCGTAAACGCGGACCACCCGGGTCGATTCCCCGAGGATCACCTCGATCAGCCGGGGGTCCTTGCCGGTTTCGCCGGCCAGGCGGAGGGCGTGCTCGCCTGGGGTGACGCTGGCGAGGTTGACGAGGCTCCCCTCGGCTTTGCTGACGACCTTCTGAGCGACGACGAGGACATCGCCCCCGGACGGCCGCAGCCCCGGCGCGTCCAGCGCCCGCACCAGCAGGTCGGGCAGCGACATCCCCGGCCTGACGTCTGGGATCCCCGGGACGGCGATGAGGGTCGCCCGAGCGATCGGCGATCGGCGACGCGGACGCCCGGTTCGGGGGTCCACCGTCAACGCTCGCTCCCGTGGCGTGAGGAGTCAGCCATCATATTCCCTCAGCGTGGTTCGGTTGCCACCCCGCGCCGCCTCGCCTGTGGAAGGGCGAGCCGACTTCTGCCAGGTCCGTCGAGTGCAATCGGCGACGGGCGCAGCGCGTGCGAGCGGGGAGGGACTCGTGGGCTCCCGCCCTTCCCGGCGGAACCGCCGAGGGGCCTCCCTCCTGCATCTGCCCGCCGAGCCGTTCCGCTAGGGCCAGGCGAAAGACCACCGCCGCAGGACACCCACGCGCCTACCCCGCGGCCGAGGTGCCGCGCGCAAACTCGCGGCCGACGTCGATGAGACGCCGCACCTCGAGGTCCGCGGTCGCAATCGGCTGGAGAATCGGCAGCCGCACGCCCGCCCGCGCGTACGCGCCGAGGCGGTCGAGGACTCCGTCCGGTGAGCCCGCCAGGGTGAACGTATCGAGCAGCGCATCGCCGATCTGCCGGCGCGCCCCCTCCAGATCCCCGCGCCAGAACGGCCCGGCGATCCGCCGCTTGGTCTCGGGGTCCACCCCGCTTTCGTGCAGGACCGCCTCGTCGATCACCGCAAACTGATAGGCCACGAACGGATCGCGCCGCATCGCCTCGCGGGCCGCGGCGGGGTTCCGATCCACGGCGCAGAGAAAGTACGCCGCCACATCCAGCGCCTCCGGGTCGCGCCCCGCCCCCGTCGCCGCCCGCCTCGCGGCGCCGATCAGCCGGCTGCAGGAAGCGGGAGACTCGAGCGCCCGCGCCAGATAGCCATCGCAGATCTCGCCGGCGACCCGCAGCATCGCCGGGCCCCACCCGGCCAGGTAGACGGCGATCGGGTGCGCGGGACGAACGGTCAGCTGGGCGTTCGTGAGCGCGAAGCTCCGGCCGGCGAAGGTCACCTTCTCCCCCGCCCACAATCGGCGGAGGAGCGCGATGCTCTCGCGCATGGCCGTCACCGGGTGCGGGTGGGCGATCCCCTGCTCGTCGAGCCGGGTGGGGTACCCGGTGCCAAACCCCAGGATCGCCCGGCCGCCGCTCAGCTCATCGAGCGTCGCCAGGGACGCCGCGACGAGTACCGGGTGTCGCGTGTAGGGGTTGATGCACCCGGTGGCGAGCCCGAGGCGCCGCGTGCTCACCGCCATCGCCGCAAGATAGCTGAGCGCATCCCGGTTCCAGTACGCCTCGTGCAGCCAGCAGGACTCGAACCCCCGGTCCTCGGCGTACCGCGCGAACTCCACCGCCGGCCCCGCCGGCAGGGTCCCCCCCAACCCGAGCGCCACCCGGCTCACGCGGGAATCGCCATCGCCACGGTGTAGCCGTTGAGATTGAGGTACCGGGAAGCCGCCGCCCCGATCGCCTCCGGGGTGACGCCTCGGATCAACCCCGGATACCGCAGCAGATAATCGAGCCCCAGGCCGAACACCTCGATCTCCACCAGCGCCTGGGCGACGCCGGCGTCGGTCTCCAGCCGCAGGGCCAGCGATCCGATCAGGTAATTCTGCGCATCCGGCAACTCCCCGTTCCGCACCGGCTCGCGCTGCAGCCCCCCGATCTCGCGGACGATCCCCTCCTCCGCGCGGTCGACGTTGCGGGGGTTCACGCCCGCCCGCACCGCCCACGGACCCGCCAAGAACCCCGCCTGGGCCCGGCTGTACACGTAGTACGCCAGCCCCTCCTTGTCCCGGACCGTCGCCCCCAGCCGGCCCATCAGCCCCAACCGGCCCAGAATGAGATCGGCCATCATCGCCGGGTAGAAGTCCGCGCTCTTCCGGGTGAACCCCGGCACGCCGAGGACGATGTCCGCCTGGCTCTTTCCGGGAATCGGCACGACCCGGCGTTGGACGGACGCGGCGGGACCGACCGCGGGAAACGCGACCGCGTCGACCGTACCGGATGGGCGCCACCCCTCCCAGAGAGCAACGAGCCGTTCCACGATGCGGGGAGCGGTCACGTCACCGACCACCGCGACGACGAGCCCCGCGGGCCGGTAGTGACGGCGGTGGAAGGCGACGAGGTCCTCACCGGTGATGGCGGCGACGGTTTCCTCCTCGCCCTCCGGGATCCGGTGGTGGGGGTGGGCCGCCGGATAGGCGACCCCCCGGAATGCCCGCTCCGCGGCGACCCGGGTGTCGAGACGGCTCTCGCGGATCCCGGTGATGATCCGGGCCCGCTGCTTCTCGATCTCGTCGGGAGGAAACGTCGGCCGCAGCAGCACCTCCGCGATCAGCTCGAGGATCCGTTCCGCGTCTTCGGCCAGGCATCGCGCGGAAAAGGTCACCCCCTCGAGGTCCGCACGCACGCTGAGGGTCGCGCCGAGGGAGTCGAGCAGCAGCGCGAGGCGCTGGGACGTATAGGATGCGGTTCCACGGGTGAGCATCGAAGACGTGAAGAGCGCGACCCCTGCCTTCCCGGGGGGATCGTACATCGCCCCGGCGCGAAGGTACCCGAGCACGGTGACGGCGGGATAGGTGTGCTTCTCGCGGATCAGCGCGACGGAGCCATCCCCGATCGGCTGGCGGACCACCAGCTCGGCGGTAATCGGCACGGCCGGCCCGCGAGCGCTGATGTCACGCATGAACCGCCTCCGGGACGCGCTCGGTCTCCGGAAGGTACCATCCGACCGTGCGGTTGCGCTCGGCGAACATCCGCCCGGCCACCCGTTGCATCGATGCCGGCGTCACGGCGCTCAGCCGTTCCTGAAACCGCGCCAGGTAGTCGGTATCCGCCACGATCTCGGAGCTCCCCAGCAGCACCGCCTGCCCGGACACGCCGTCGGCGGCGTAGACCCACTGGGCGCGCGCCTGCTTGTGCACCTTCTCCAACTCCTCCGGCCCGACCGGCGTCTCGGCGAGCCGGTCCAGCTCGGCGCGGATCGCCGCCTCGACGCGTTCGGGAGCCACGCCCGGCCGTAGCGTCACGCCGATCTCGAACAGCGTCGGATCCAGCGTGGGCCGGAACGCACTGCCGGCGTCCACCGTGAGCTGCTGCTCCACCAGCGCGCGATAGAGGCGGCTGCTCCGGCTGCCCATCGCCTCGCCCCCGAACACCCCGGGGCCCTTGAACCCCGAGAGGACGCCGTCGAGCAACAGGCACGGGAAGAAGTCCGGATCCGTCGCCGCGGGCGCATGAAACACCATCTGCAGCTGTGGGACGGCCCCGCCCGGCCGCCGCAGGGTCACCCGGCGCTCTCCCTCCTGAGGGGGCTCCACGCTCCGGACCGCCGGGGGCGGGGTACCGGGCGCGATCGGCTCGAACGCGTCCCGGATCTGGCGGGTGAGTGCTTCGCCGTCAAAATCCCCCACGACCACGACGACGGCGTTGTTCGGCGTGTAGAAGGTGCGGTAGTGGTGGACGAGATCGTCCCGCGTCATGGCCACCAGATCGCTCTTGTACCCGATGACCGCGTGCCGGTACGTGTGGACGCGGTACGCCGCGGCCTCGACCTCCTCGTACAGCGCGTACTCGGGGTTGTTCTCGGCGCCTTCGCGTTCCGAGATGATCACGGTCCGCTCGCTGGCGACCTCGTCGGGATCGAAGAGCGAGTTGCACATGCGGTCGGACTCGATGCGGATCCCGAGGCCGATGTGCTCCGCGGGCAGGGTTTCGAAGTACGCCGTAAAATCCTTCCAGGTGAATCCGTTCCAACTCCCTCCGTGCCGGTTGACGAGGCGGGAAAACTCCCCTTTGCCGAGCGTGGGCGTGCCCTTGAACAGCATGTGCTCGACCCAGTGTGAGATCCCGGTGATGCCGGGCACCTCGTTCCGGCTGCCCACCCGGTACCAGACCCAAAAGGTGGCGACCGGGGCCGCGTGGACCTCGCGCAGCAGGACGACCAGACCGTTCGACAGGACGGTGCGCGTTGTGGGCTCCATCGCCGAGCTCCTCTCGGGTCTCGATCCACTCCTCCGGCCCGACCCCCAACGCGGACGGGCACGGCGGGGCCGGGCCGCGGTTTCGGGGGTCGCCCTACCCTTCGGCCCCGCGGTTGGCCCCCCCTGCCTTCCCCAACGTGACCGAGAGAGCTCCCGCTTCCCGGCTTCGTAGCCTCGTGCGAACCTCGCCGACCATCTCCGGTGGAGCAATCAAAAGCCTGCGGAAGCAGGTGACATGCCGTTTCAGAATACGAACAAAATCGGCGGCATTGGGCTTATTAGGGCCATCGGCTATTGCTACGCATTCACCCGCGGCCCTGGAGCGCTCCCCTACCTGTTTGAAGTCCTCGACACGCGCAGCGAGAACCGCCGGTGGGCCTGGACCTGGGACTGGAAGGAGGCGCTCCCCACCGAAAAGCGCGTCTTCTACGGCCGCGTCATCGCCGGAAAGCCCGCCTTTGTCTCAATGGCGTTCCTGCCGCACTTCTTCGCGCTCTCGGGCAACGTCGGGGATCCGGATGATTACCGGCGGCTGTACGATGAAGGCCGGCTCGCAGCGCTCGGGCGGCGCGTGTACGAACTCGTCGCCGCGCGGGGACCGCTCACCACGCGGGAGATCCGGGCCGCTGTGGAACCCCAGCGGAGGGGGAGCAGCGGGCGCCTGCTGCGGGCGCTGGCCGAGGTGCAGAATCGCTTCCTGCTCGCCCGCATCGCCGAGGTGGGGGACAACCCCGGGAACTACGCCTACGTCTGGGATCTGTTCGACCGGTGGCTTCCGGAGATCGTCGCCCGCGCGGGCGGGATCTCGCAACCGCGCGCGGCCGCGGCGCTGCTCGCACAGTACGCGCGGATCGCCGGCGCCCCGCGCCCGCAGGAGGCCGCGGCATTGTTCGACTGGCCGCCCTCCCTCCTCGCCACGGCGCTCGCCGACGTCCGCCGTGGCGGGGAGATCCGCCTCGTCCGAGGGCCGGAGGGGGAAGATCGGCTGGTCGCGGCCAGCCGCCTCCGCCGACTCCGGACAATCGCGCGGGCCTGAGCGCGCCCCGCGCCGGAACCGAGCGCCGCGCGGCTACGTTGCCCTCTGGACCGCCGCCTCCACGTCTTCGTACGGAGGCTCCATTCCGGGCTTCTCCGCCAGCCACGTGTAGACGACCTTGCCGTGCTTGTCGAGCACGAACACGGCCCGCCGCGCGATGCCGTTCAACAGACCGATGAAGCTGCTTTCGTAGACGTCATACGCCTTCATCGCCTCGTGGTTGAAATCGCTCAGCATCATCTGCTTCAGGTTGTGCTGCTTGGCGAACTCGGTCAGGGTAAACGGCGTGTCCGCGCTGATCCCCACGACCTGGGCGTTGAGCGAATCGAGCTTGCCGTACTCGTCCCGGAACCGGCACATCTCTTTGGTGCACGTCCCGGTAAACGCCGCCGGGAAAAACGCGAGGACCGTGGTCTTCCCACGCAGCTCGCTGATCCGGACGGCCTTGCGGTCCCCGCTCACGAGCGTCGCGTCTGGCGCCTGCTGTCCCACCTCTACCGCCATCGTGGACCTCCCTCCACCTCATTGCTCGTGTCCCCAACGCCGAACGTGCCCCCAAGGCTCGCACGGCTCCGGCATCCCCCGTTATTTCCCACCCGTGAAGTATGGTACGCTAGAGGCGGCCGGTTTGCATCCCGAAACACCCCCAAGGAGGTCAAACGATGGCAGCGACCAGGCGCGCCGATGTGACCTGGGAAGGCGACTTGATGTCAGGCAAGGGCGTGGTGAGCGCCAGTTCGAGCAAGGCATTCAGCGCCCTTCCGGTGACGTGGGCCTCGCGCACGGAGTCGGCGGGCGGGAAGACCAGCCCCGAGGAACTGATCGCGGCCGCCCACGCGAGCTGTTACGCGATGGCGCTGTCGTTTGGACTGGGCAGTGCGGGCAAGCCGCCGAGAAAGCTCGAGGTCAGCGCCACCGTGACATTCGACAAAGTCGACGCCGGCTTCCGGGTCACCTCGAGCGCCCTGACCGTGCGCGGCTGGGTCCCCGGCCTCGACGCCGAGGGCTTCCGGAAGGCCGCCGAAGGGGCCAAGGACGGGTGCCCCGTCTCTCAGGCGCTGAAGGGTAACGTCACGCTGAGCGTGGAGGCCACGCTGGCGACCTAACGACGGCGTGGTCGCGCGATCCGCGAAGGCCGTCCCCGGGCGGCCTTCGCCGCCTTCCCGCCCGGCCCAGCGGTTAGGCGCGGGCGCCGAATCGCTCCATGATGTGGGCGATCAGGAGAATCGTTTCGCGGAAGTCGCTGGCGCGCACGTTCTCGTCGGGGGCGTGGGCGCGCCCGTTCCAGTACCCCGATCCGACGCTGACCAGCGGGATCCCCAGCACCGGACCCACGTCGTGGGCCGGGCCGGTCCCCGCCGATGTGGGGTAGGTCAGTACCTGCCGACCCGTCGCCTCCGTGACGCAGTCCCGTACCAGGCCCACGAACGGATCGCCGAGATCGGTCCGCCACGGGCACTCGGCCCCGAGGACGGTGACCGCGATGTCGGTGAACCCGTGCGCGTCCAGGTGCGTGCGGACGTTACGGGCGACCTCGTGGGGGTCTTGATCCGGCACGAGGCGGAAGTCGATCTTCGCGCGGGCCACTTTGGGAAGCACGGTCTTCGAGCCCTCGAGCGTGTACCCGCCCCAAAGGCCGCAGATCGTGCAGGTGGGCGTGAAGAGCAGCTGGCGGATTGCGTCCTGACCCGAGACCCCGCCGATCAGCCGGTCGACTCCGACCCGCTTGCGCATCACCTCGACGACCTCCGGCGGGATCTGCCGAACCGCTTCCTCCTCGGCGGCGGTGGGCTGCCGGACGCGGTCGTAGTGCCCGGGTATCTGCACGCGACCGGTCCGGTCCCTGAACGTGCCGAGGGCCCAGACCAGGCACGATCCGGCCCCTTCGATGACGGCCCCCAGCGAGGAATGGAGGTCGACGCGCGCGGTCGACGCCTCGAGCTGCAGGTAGCAGATCCCCTTCATCCCGCAGATGATGTGCATGCGCTCCTGGGGGTCGCGCTCGCCGTACTCCCAGATGCAGGCGTCGGCCTTGAGCAGGTCGGTGTGAGCCCGCGTGATCGCGCCGAGGTGAACGCTGCTGATCTCCTCCTCGCCCTCGACGAGGAACTTGACCCGGCAGGGGAGCCCGCCGCGCACGGCCCGGAGCGCCCGCAGCGCCCCGATCCGGGTCATGAAATCGCCCTTGTTGTCGGAGACCCCGCGGCCGAGCAGCAGTCCGTCCCGCTGGGTGACGTCAAACGGCGGCACGGTCCACTCGTCGAGCGGCTCGGCCGGCTGAACGTCGTAGTGGTCGTAGAAGAGGAGCGTCCGCGGGGACCGCCCGTCAAACTCCCCGACGACGACCGGGTTCGCGCCGTTGTGCTCGAGGACGGTCACCCGGCCGCCGCACCCGCGCAGCAGGTCGCCCACGGCGCGCACGGTCTCGGGGATCCCCTTCCGTTGCGCGGCCACCGACGGGATCCGCACGAGACGGCGGAGATCCTCGATCCCCCACGGCAGGTCGGCGTCGATCCGAGCGCTCAGCGCTTCGTCCACAGCGATCACGCCTCCATTCAGGGAATCCGGCCATGCCGAGCATTGGGCGCGATCGCGGGTTTTCCCTGGCCGGCGGCGCACGACGGGCAGCAGGACCTCTCCGCCCCTGGCGGAACTCTCAGGATGGCTCGGGTCCCGCGCAGAGCAGATGGAGGTCCTCGGTGGAATCACGCACGCTCCTGGCCCTGTTGTCGAATGCGTTCGGCGTCTCGGGGTTTGAGGACGACGCGCGGTCGGTCGTCCGCTCGTACGTCGAAGGGTACGCCGATGAGATCCGCACCGATGCGCTCGGCAACCTCATCGCCACCCGACGGGGGCGGGAGGGGTTCACCCTCATGCTCGACGCTCATCTCGACGAGGTCGGCGTGATGATCAGCCATGTCGAAGAGGACGGATTCCTGCGCTTCATGCCCATCGGCGGCTGGGATCCCCGCGTGCTCCTCGCGCAGGCGGTGACGGTGCGAACGCGGTCCGGCGCCGTGGTGCGCGGGGTGATCGGCGCGCTTCCCCCCCATCTGCTCCGGCCGGAGGATCGCGAGAAGCCGGTGCTGCTCGACGCGCTGTACATCGACGTCGCCGCAACATCGGCGGAGGTCGTGGCGCGGCGTGGCATCCGCATCGGCGATCCCGCTGTACCCGGGCACCCGTGTGAGGCGCTCGGGGAGGAGTGGGTGCTCGGTAAGGCCCTCGACGATCGGGCGGGATGCGCGGTAATGATCAAGGTGCTCGAGGCGGTGGCCGGCGAGGGCCTGGACCTGACCTTGGTCTGCAACTTCGCGATCGGGGAGGAGACGGGGTTGCGGGGTGCCCGGACGGCCGCGTACCAGATTCGGCCCGATCTGGCGCTCGCCCTCGAAGGCACCGTGGCCGCCGACACTCCGGGCGTGCTCCCGCAGCGCCAGCCGACCCGCACCGGGGGAGGCCCGGCCCTAACGATCGCCGACCCGACCATCATCGTTCGCCCGCACGTCGTGCGGGCGCTGGAGCAGCTGGCGGAGCGGCACGCCATCCCCTACCAGTTCAAGCGCCCGATGTCCGGCGGCACCGATGCCGGCGCCATCCACCAAAGCCGCAGCGGCGTGCCGACGGGGGTGGTCTCGCTGCCGTGTCGGTACATTCACTCCCCGATCGGCATGCTCCGCCTGGACGACTTCGAGCACACCGTCCGGCTCGTGACCGCCTTTGTGCGGGAAGCCCGCGGGCTGGTGGGGTGAGCGGGGGGGCGGGCGTTGTTCACGGTGCGCGCGATCTCCGACCCGGACACGATCCGGGGGTGCGAAGACCTTCAGATGCGGATCTGGGGGATGTCCGAGCGTGAGGTCGTGCCGCTTCACCAACTCGTCGCGGCGATCTCCGCGGGCGGGCTCGTGCTGGGGGGGTTCGCGCCGGACGGCGCGCTCGTGGGATTCGCCTATGCCGTTCCGGGATGGCGCGACGGACACCCGCTGTGGCACTCGCATATGACCGGGGTCCTCCCCACACATCAGGACTCGGGGCTGGGGTTCCAGCTCAAGCGCGCGCAGCGCGAAGGGGCGCTGGCGGCGGGGATCGAGCACATCGTGTGGACCTTCGACCCCCTGCAGGCGGGGAATGCCCGCTTTAACCTCGGCCGGCTGGGAGCGGTGGCCTCCCGCTACCACGAGGACTACTATGGGGTCATGACCGACGCGATCAACCGCGGGCTGCCGAGCGATCGGCTCGAGGTGGACTGGTTCCTGCGCTCGGCCAGGGTCGTCGCGCGGCTGGCCGGGGTCCCCCGCGCCCCGCTGGACCTCGGCCGCCCGTGGGCGCTCGCGGCCGCCGGCCCAACCTCTCCCCCCGCTCCGGGACGACCGCACCTCGATCTGGACACCCCCCACCTCCTGGTCGAGATCCCCCCCAACCTCAACCGGCTGAAGGCCGCGGATCCCGCTCTCGCCGCATCGTGGCGGAAGGCGACGCGGGCGGCGTTCCGCTACTACCTCGCCCGCGGGTATGTGGCCACCGAGGCGGCCGCGGTTCCTGATTCGGACGGTCGTACCGCCTATCTCTTGGAGCGAACACCCGAACACGTCGCCGCTCTGCCCTCCGGGCAGCGGGAAGGAGCCACCGCGTGAGCATCGAGCGAATCGAACTGCGCCACGTCCGGATCCCCTACATCTTTCCCTTTGAGACCTCGGTGGATCGGGACGAGGCCAAGGACTGCCTGATCGTCCGGGCCTGGGTCGACGGCCTGGAGGGGTGGGGCGAGTCTCCGGTCACCATGAAGCCTTACTATAAGGAAGAGACCGTGGAGACCGCCTGGTCGATCCTCACCGGCTTCGTCATCCCCCGCGCGGTCGGCCGGACGCTCGACCATCCTCAAGAAGCCGCCGAGTGGGTTGCACCGGTCCGCCGCCACTACCTGGCAAAGGCCGGCCTGGAGGCGGCCCTCTGGGACGTCCATGCACAGCGGCAAGGGGTATCGCTCGCGGCGGCGCTCGGCGGTACCCGGACGAAGGTCGCCGTCGGGATGAGCGTCGGCATCGAACCGACGATTGACGCCGTGCTGGCGCGGATCGACACCTGGCTGGCCCAGGGGTACCAGCGCATCAAGGTGAAGATCAAACCGGGGTTCGATCTCCCGCTGGTGCGGGCGATCCGGGACCGCTTCGGCGGGATCCGGCTCCAGGTCGACGCGAACACCGCCTACTCGCTGCGCGATCTCCCCCGGCTCCGTGAGCTCGACGACTTCGATCTCATGATGATCGAGCAACCCCTGGACCACGACGACATCATCGACCACGCGACGCTGCAGCGAGCCCTGCGGACGCCGATCTGCCTCGACGAGTCGATCGACTCCGGCGAGGACGCGAGGAAGGCGATCGAGCTCGGCGCCTGCAAGATCATCAACATCAAGACCGCCCGGATGGGCGGGCTGAGCGAGGGACTGCGCTGCCACGCCATCTGTCAGGCACGAGGGGTCCCCGTGTGGTGCGGGGGATTCCTCGAAACCGGGATCGGCCGCGCCGCGAACATCGCGATTGCCTCGCTCCCTAATTTCACTCTCCCCGCCGACCTCGGTGCCAGCCGGCGGTATTTCCACGAGGACATCATCGAGCCGTGGGTCGAGGTCAACCGGGACGGGACGGTGGACGTGCCGACCGGTCCGGGACTGGGATTTGCGGTCGTCGAACGGCTCGTCGACAAGTACACGGTGCGGAAGGAAACGTTCCGGGCGACGTGAGCGGTGCGATTCCGCGCCGGGCCGGGACTCTCCGCGGTGCCTTCGGCCCGGCGGCGGCCCGCCGGGTCTGAGCCCCTGCCTCCCCCGGGCGTGGAGCGCGTCGATCACCGCCGCCGGGGCGACGGGGGGATCGCGGTTCTACGGATCGACGAGCTCGGTGTTGTGCTTTCTCCGGATCGCCGCCAGCGTCGCGGCATCCGGGGGGCGGCCGGACTCCCGGGACGCCTCCGCGGTCTCCTCCAGGAACCGCTCCAGCCCCGCGGGAGCGAAGATCACCAGCACCCGCGCCGGCTGCGGCCCGGGATTCCAAAACATGTGGGGGGTGCCCCGCGGGATGAACACGAACGACCCCGCCGGCGCCTGGACCGTCCGTTCGCCCACTCGCGCCGTTACGGCCCCCGCGAGCACGTAGAGCGCCTCGTCCGAGCGCCGATGCCGGTGCCGCCCCAACCCGGGGGCCCCCGGCATCGGCGCGCTTTCGACGACCGAGAACTGACCGCGGGTCTCCCCCGCGACGACCTTGAGCGTCGCCGTCGCTCCCCGGTCGGCGAGGAAGAGCGTCTTTCCCTCGCCCGGCATCAGCACGATGCTGCGCTCGGTGGTCATCTCCATCCCTCCCCTCGATGCCGGCTCCCCTTCGGCCCGACCGGGCGGCTCGACCTCCTGCTCACGCCGTCCGCCAGCCCAAAGCAGGAAAGCCCTTGCGTGACGTGAAGGAGAACCCGCATGCGCATCCCCGCCGCCGCGGCGCTCCTGCTGGCCCTGCCTCTCTCGGGGTGCCTCACCTCGTTCGTGCCGGAACATCAAGAGACCCCGCCGGCCCCCGCCAACCTGGTGGTGGAGATCTCGGGGTCACCGGGCGTCACCTTCCAGGGGTCGTTGGGGACGGCTCCCGCCTCCAAGTCGATCGAGGGACAGGTGCCCGCCCAGTTTGCCGTGACGACGGCGGTGGCGGTCGCCGTCGCCGTGACAAAGCAGCAGGAGGAGGGGGAGTTGACCGTCCGGATCCTGCGCGACGGGCGGGAGGTCGCGCACCAGACGACGACCCAACCCTTCGGCACGGTGACCCTGGTCTACCGCGTGGCCCTCTGACGCGCGCGTCCCCGGGAGTCACCGCTGACGACCGGAGACGACGGGGGGCCGCGGTGGTTGTGCCCGCGGTGTACAATAGGACCGTCGCGGAAAATTCTCCCCGGGTGCGTTCGGTGCACATCGCCATCTCTGGATCCCACGGACTGATCGGCTCGGCGCTCGCCTCTGCGCTGGCCTCGGACGGTCACCGCGTCGTCCGCTTGGTGCGTGCGCCGTCCGCCGCCGGGGACGACCGGATCGGATGGGACCCCGCCGCCGGCGTGATCGATCGCGCCGCCCTGGACGGCCTCGATGCGGTGGTCCATCTGGCCGGAGAGAGCGTCGGCAGCGGCCGGTGGACACCGGCAAAGAAGGCGCGGATCCGAGACAGCCGGGTGGGCGGTACGCGCCTCCTGACCCGCGCCCTCGCTGACCTGGCCCATCGACCCCAGGTCCTGATCTGCGCCTCGGCGGTCGGCTATTACGGCAGCCGCCACGACCAGATTTTGGTGGAGGAGAGCGCGTCGGGACGCGGCTTTCTCGCCGACGTCTGCCGCGAATGGGAAGCGGCCGCCGAGCCCGCCCGGCGGGCCGGGATTCGGGTGGTCCATCTTCGGACCGGGCTCGTCCTGACCTCGACCGGCGGGGTGCTGGCGAAACTCCTCCCCATCTTCCGCCTCGGGTTGGGGGGCCGGCTCGGCGGCGGGTATCAGTGGATGAGCTGGATCACGCTCGACGACGTGGTGGGGGCCATCGCCTATTCGCTCAGGCGCGATACCGTGCGCGGCCCGCTCAACCTGGTCTCCCCTCAACCCATCACCAACCAGGAGTTCACGGCGATCCTCGGCCGGGTCCTCCATCGCCCCGCCATAGTTGCGGTCCCCGCCGTCGTCCTCCGAGCCGTCCTCGGCGAGGCGGCCGGCGAGGTGCTCGGAAGCCAGCGTGCGCATCCCGCCAAACTGCTGACCGAGGGGTTTGCGTTCCGCCATCCTGAACTGGAGCCCGCCCTGCACCACCTCCTCCGCCGGGCATCCGCGGTCCGCGCCTCCGCGTGAAGCGGCAGGGGGCGCTCCGCGCATCCGCGAAATGAGCGTCCATGCGGATTGCGATTGCCAGCGATCATGCGGGGTACGTGCTGAAAGAAGAATTGAAGCGCATGCTCCGAGACCTCGGGCACGACGTCCGGGACTTCGGCACCCACTCGACCGACCAAGTGGACTACCCCGACTTCATCGTCCCCGCCGCCGAAGCGGTCGCCTCCGGTCAGTGCGACCGGGGAATCGTCCTGGGGGGGAGCGGCAACGGCGAAGCGCTCGCGGCGAACAAAGTGACCGGCGTGCGCTGCACGCTGTGCTGGGAGAGCTACACCGCGCGGGTCGCCCGTCAGCACAACGACGCCAACGTCCTCTCGCTGGGGGCGCGCGTGATCGGATCAGAAGTCGCGCGTGAGGTGGTGCGCGTATGGCTGGAGTCGGAGTTCGAGGGGGGCCGCCACCAGGCGCGCATCGACAAGATCCGGGCCGTGGAAGAACGCTACGCGGGATCGCGAGCGCGAAAGGAGTGACCGGGACGATGGACATCGCCGCGGCGGTGCGGTTACAGCTGGAACGCAGCCACGAACGGGTGAAGAAGTGCCTCGCCGACCTGTCGCCGGAGGAGGCCCGGCGCTCCCCCCTCCCCACGCTCTCGCCTGTCGTCTGGCAGGTCGGGCACATCGCCTTCTACGACGGCCAGTACGCCCAGAAGGCCGGCGGCGGCGGGACGGTGCCGGCCGAGTACGAGGGGCTGTTCAAGGCGGGAACGGGGGGGCCTACCAACTATCCGCCGATCGGTCAGGTCTGGGAGGTCTTCGACAAGACGCACGCCGCCCTCCTCAGGATCGCCGCCGAAGCTGACCTGGGCACGCCCGTCGAGGGCCAGATGTACGCCGACGTCGGCGGCATGCTGATCTTCTCCTCGGTTCACCGCACCTACCATATCGGCAAGATGACGACGCTCCGGGCGTTGCTCGCGAAGCCCGTGCTGTTCGGGCCGCCCCTGTCCGCGACCCGGCCGTAGGACCCGCGTCCATCCGGGTGCGCCGCCCCCCTCCCCCGAGGGCAGCCCCTCCGCGTCAACGCGGCCGCCCACCGATCCGCACGCTGCTGCGGGCGGTACAGGCTCGGTCGCCCCGAACGAAGGGACCCACCGCGGGCGGGGTGAACCCATAGGACCGGGAACACCCACAGCGTCCGCGCGAGCGGGGGGGATGCAGATGGCTCGGATCGTGGTCTGTCTCATACTCGCAGCCGGTCTCGCGGTCGGGGCGTTGCCCGGTACCGGCGGGGCACAGCCGGGGCCGCAGCGCGGCGGGGTGATGCGCGTGGCGACAAACGCCGACCCGCCGGGGCTCGACCTAATGTGGCAGACTTCGACGATCAGCCTCGACATCAGCCAGCACGTCTTTGAGACGCTGCTTACCCTCGACACGCAACGGCGGATCGTGCCGATGCTCGTCGACAGCTATACGGTCACCAACGGGGGCAAGACCTTCACCTTCAAACTGCGCCGGGGGGTCAAGTTTCACAACGGCGCCGAGATGACGGCCGCCGACGTGCTGGCATCGTTTCAACGTTGGGTCGCGCTGTCCAGCCGGGCGCGGCAGATCCTCAAGAACATGACCGGGGCGACCGCCCCCGACACCGACACCTTCGTCGTCAACCTCAGCCAGCCCAACGGGGCGTTCCTCCCGGCGCTGGCCATTCCCAACCAACGGATGGTCGTGCTGCCGAAGGGTGTCGTCGAGAAGAACCGCGACAGCGCCGGCAAGCCGCTCGAGATCAAGGGCGCGGACCTGATCGGCACGGGGCCCTATCGCGTGGCGGAGTGGAAGCCGGACCAATACGTGCGGCTCATCCGCTTTGCCGGGTACGCTTCGCGCACCGACCCCCCGAGCTATATGGGGGGTGCGCGGCACGCCTACCTCGACGAGATCCGGTTCATCCCGGTACCGGACGACCTGACCCGGGTGGCCGGCCTCGTCTCGGGCGAGTACGATCTGGCCCTCTCGCTTCCGAGCAGCGCCTACGATCAGCTCAAGGGGAGCGCGGGCGTCGTCGTCAAGATCGTCGGCCCCGGGTCCGCCGCGGTCGGCGTGTTCAATAAGAAGCGCGGCCCGTTCGTCGACATGCGGACGCGGCAGGCGGCGTGGTATGCGATCGACCCACAAAAGGTGATGGCCGGGGCGTTCGACAACCCGCTGATCTACCGGCTCACCTCCTCGCTGGCGGGGAAGGAGTGGGGGGTGTGGGCGTTCCCGCAGATCGGCCGAGACATCTACGCCCACGGCCGGGATCTCGTGAAGGCCAAAGAGATGCTCCGGGACGCCGGGTACGCGGGCGAGCCGATCCGGTGGATCACCACCCGGGACTACGCGTACATGTACCGATCGGCCCTCGTCGCGTCGGAGGAGATGAAAGAGGCGGGGTTCAACGTCCGCCTCGTCGTCTCCGACTGGGCGACCGTCATCTCCGACCGCAACAACCCGGACCGGTACGAGATCTTCAGCACCGGCATTGGGTTTGAGGGCGACCCGACGTCGACGGCCGCGTTCACTCCCGGCTGGCCCGGGTGGTACGACTCCCCCCGCAACAACAAGAACTACGAGGCACTCGTCACCACGGTCTCCCCCGCCCAGCGGCGCGAATTGGGCGCGCAGCAACAGCGGATCTTCTGGGACGAGATCCCCTACCTCCGCTTCGGCGAGATCTTGACGCTTCTCGCCTACCGCCAGGACGTTCAGGGGATGTACCCCGACAACTCCTACTACCTGTGGAATGTGTGGTTGAAGAAGTAGGCGGGGGGACCGCCGCGGTCCAGCCGGCGTGCGCCGTCCGGCCGCGCTGAACCGATCCAGCGGCATGGCGCGCTACGCCGGACGACGGCTGCTCGAGGCGATCCCGCTCATCCTGGTCGTCGCCACCTTCGTGTTCGTGCTCGCGCGCATCATCCCGGGGGATCCGGTCGCGTTGATCTTGGGAGACGAGGCCACCGGCGCGGACATCGCCCGGGTGCGGGCGCAGTTGGGGCTGGACCGGCCGCTCGTCATCCAGTACGCGCTGTGGCTCTCGCGGGCGGTCCTGCGGCTGGATTTGGGGCAGAGCTTCTACCTCAAGCAGCCGGTCGGCCAAGCGATCGTCCAGCGGATCGAGCCGACGTTTCTGCTCGCGGCGTCGGGGGCGCTGCTCGCGATCGTCATGGGGATGGGTCTCGGGGTGCTCGCGGCCGTCCACCGAAACACGTTCGTCGACCGCGCCGTGATGGTCGTCGCCCTGGCCGGGCTGTCGGTGCCGAGTTTCCTCGTCGGCCTGCTCCTGATCCTCGTCTTCGCCGTCCGCCTGCACCTGCTGCCCTCCAGCGGCTACGTGCCGCTCCGCGATGGGTGGCCGGCCACCCTGCGATACCTCGCCCTGCCGGCGGTGACGATCGGCGTCGGCGGCGCCGGGATCATCGCCCGCATCACCCGGTCGAGCATGCTCGACGTCTTACGCGCCCCGTACGTCCAGACGGCGCGGAGCAAGGGGCTGCCCCGCCACCTTGTCATCCTCAAACACGCGCTGCGCAATGCGCTCATCCCGACGATGACCGTGATCAGCCTGACGATCGCCGGATTGGTCGCCGGAACGATCATCGTGGAAACCGTCTTCGCCATCCCCGGCTCCGGACGTCTGGTGGTGCAGTCCGTCGCCCGCCGAGACTACCCGGTGATCCAGGGCGCCGTGATGTTCGTGGCGCTCCTCTACGTGCTGGTCAACGCGGCCGTGGACGTGCTGTACGCGTACCTCGACCCGCGGATCCGCTACGACTAGCCGATGGCCACCCCGCCGACGTTCCACCCCGCGAGCCGTCCGTCCGACCACAGCGCGGTCGCCGCGCGCCTGGGGACGCGGCCGCTCCGCCACGCGGCCCTCCGCAACCAAAACGTCCTGCTCGGCGGGGGGGTGGTCGCCGTGATCCTCGCCGTGGCGCTGGCCGCCCCCCTGATCGCACGGCACGATCCCCTGGCGCTGGACGTCGCCGGCCACCTCCGCCCGCCGTCGCCGGAGTATCCGATGGGAACGGACTACGTCGGCCGCGACCTTTTCGCCCGGGTGCTCTATGGAGGGCGCCTCTCGATGCTGGTCGGGGCGGGGGTCGTTACCCTGGCGACGGTGCCCGGCTCGATCCTCGGGCTGACCGCCGGGACGATCCCCCGGCTGGATCCGTGGATCATGCGCACGATGGATGCGCTGCTGGCCCTCCCGGCGATCCTCCTCGCCATCGCGATGCTCGCGGTGGTCGGCCCGAGCGTGTCCAACGTCATCGTGGCCCTGGCCATCTCCAGCACGCCGCGGATGGCACGGCTCGTGCGCGGCTCGGCCCTGGTCGCCCGGACCCTCACCTTTGTTGAAGCGGCCCGGGCGATCGGCGCGCATGAGGCCGTGATCATGGCGCGGCACATCCTTCCCAACGTCATCTCGCCGATCATCGTCCAGGCGACGTACACGTTCTCGACCGCGGTCCTCGCGGAGGCGGCGCTGTCGTTCCTCGGCGTGGGCGCCCCGCCCGAGGTACCCAGCTGGGGCAACATCCTTTCGGAGGGACGCGCGCTGCTCGGCCAAGCCCCGTGGATGACCCTCTTCCCCGGCGCCGCCATCGTCCTGGTGGTGCTCGGGGCCAATCTGCTGGGCGACGGGCTTCGCGACGTGCTGGACCCCCAGCTCCGGGGTGAGTGAGCGTGACAACGACCGAACGGTACGATCTGGTGATCCGGGGCGCCCGGGTGATCGATGCGGCGCAGGACCTCGACGCACCCGCGGACATCGGCATCCGCGGCGGCCGGATCGCGGCGGTGGGCCGCCTTCCCGGATCATCCAACCAGACCCTGGAGGCGACCGGCCTCATCGCCTCGCCCGGCTGGATCGACCTGCACGCGCACGTGGCACACAAGCTGGGGGGGACGGGCGTGCGCCCCGACCAGGACGCCGGGATCGCCCGGGGGGTCACCACCGTCGTGGACGCCGGCTCCTGCGGTGCGGGCACGTACGAGGCGCTCTCCGCGTACGTGATCCGCGGCGCCGCAACCCGCGTGCTCGCGTTTCTGAATGTCTCCCTGCACACCGGGATCGCCCCCAGGCACGGCCACTGGGAGAACTTCGACCAAAAGCAGACCATCGCCATGGTGGAGCGCCACCCGGGCGAGATCGTCGGGGTCAAGGTATTGGCCAGCCGGACCCACTGCGGGGCGATGGCCCTCACCCCCGTCAAGCTCGCGGTGCAGGCGGCGCGCCTCTCCGGCACGCCCGTCATGTGCCACATCGGCAACGCCCCCCCGATCATCCAAGACGTGCTGGCCCTGCTCGACGCCGGAGACATCGTCACCCACTGCTGGCACGGCAAACCCGGGGGGCTGCTCGACCGCCGCGGACGACCGATTCCGGAGGCGCGGGCGGCCGCGGACCGGGGCGTGTTGTTTGACATCGGGCATGGCTCGCAGAGCTTCTCGTTCGAGACGGCCCGCCGGGCCATGGAGGCTGACCTCCGCTTCCACACGATCAGCACCGACCTCCACACGCGCAACCTCGCCGGCCCGGTGCACGACATGGCGACCACGATGGCCAAGTTCCTGCACCTGGGGTGCTCGCTGCGCCAGGTGATCGCCGCGTCGACCTTCGCCCCGGCCGGCGCGCTCGGGCTCGAGCGCGAGATCGGGACGCTCCGGCCGGGGACCGCCGCCGACGTGACGCTCTGCAGGCTGCGGGAGGGACCGCTCCGCGTCAGCGACTCCGCGGGGCGGTCGGAAGACGCGCGTCACACGCTGGACGTGGTCCACACCGTTCGCGGCGGCCGGATCGTCTTCTCCGCATCCCCCGTCGGCTGATCCTCCCCGCCCAGCATGAACCGTGACCTCTTCCTGGGCATGGACCTCGGGTCAACCCTCTGCAAGGCGGTGGTCTGCGATGCGCAAGGGCGCATCGCCGCGGAAGGGCGGTCCCCGAGCCCCTCTGGGGGCGCGGGG
>DATEHM010000098.1:0-7488 GCA_035279545.1 bacterium
AAGACCCGCGCCGCGATCGAGGGTCGCGACCGCGGGGGGACCGGGGATCGCGGCCGGGTCCGGGCCGCCGCGGCCGACGGGCTCATTCGTACCGCACCCGCGGGTCCACGTAGGCGTAGAGCAGATCCACCACGATGTTCGTCAGGACGAAGAGCAGGGCGATGATCAGCACCACCCCCTGCACGATCGGGTAGTCGCGCTGGCTGATGGCGTTGAGCGCGAGCCGGCCCATCCCCGGGAGCGCGAACACCTCCTCGATGACCACCGTCCCGCCGAGCAGGTACCCGGCTTGGAACCCCACCACCGTGATCACCGGGATCAGGGCGTTGCGCAGGGCGTGCCGGTTGATCACCAGGCGCTCGCGGAGCCCTTTGGCGCGCGCGGTGCGTACGTAGTCCGCGCCGAGCACCTCGAGCAGTGACGAGCGCACAAACCGCATGAACACGGCAGCGAGCACCACCCCCAGCGAGAACGCCGGGAGCACCATCACGGTGAGGTTAGCGATGGGATCGGCGAGGAACCTGACGTAGACGCCGATCGAGGCGATCGGCAGAATGCGGCCGGGCAGGAAGAGCAGCAGCATCGTCGCCAGCCAGAAATTGGGGATGCTCAACCCGACGAGGCCGCCGATCCGGATCGCGGCGTCGGCGGCGGTCCCCCTCCTGAGCGCGGAGGCGATGCCCACCGGGAGGGCGATCGCCAGCGCGAAGGCGAGGGCCAGCACGGTCAGCTCGGCGCTGACCGGGAGGCGGGCCAGGATGTCCGGCAGGACCGCCCGGCTGGTGCGCAGCGAGACGCCGAAGTCCCCGCGCAGGACGCGGCCGATCCAGTCGGCGTACTGGAGCGGGAGCGATTTGTTGAGCCCGAAGAGGCGGCGGAGCTCGTCCATCTGGGCGGGGGTCATGGCGACCTGAGTCCCCAAAAACATCTGGATGGCGTCCCCCGGGATCATGTGGATGAGGAGAAACACCACCACCGAGACCCCCCAGAGGACGGGGAGCAGGGTGAGGAGCCGGGTCGCGATGTAGGCGATCACGCGGCCGGCCGGACCGGAGCCGCCGCTCCGGCCTGCGGCCGACCGCCCCGCGCGGCCCGGCGGCCGGTCATCGCTCGATCGAGGTCTGTTCCAGGTAATTGAGGGCCCCGGTCGGGATCAGGCGAAACCCCTTGACGTAGGGCTGCAACACCTGCGATTCGTACGGGGCGTAGAGGAACACCGCCGGCGCCTTTTCCACCAGCGCCTTCTGCAGATCATTGTAGATCGGCTTGCGCTCGGCGGCCGACACGTGCACCCGGCCGCGGTCGAGCAACTTGTCGATCGCCGAGTCCTTGAATAGGAAGTTGTTCACCGCGCCGGTGCTGTAGAACGTGCGGTAGAGGAACCGGTCGGGATCGGGGTCGCCGCCCCGCAGTTCCACCATCGTGTCGAAGTCGCGCTTGACCCAACGATTGATGTACGTGCCCCATTCGATGTTCTCGATCGTGGGGTTGAGGCCCACGGCGCGCAGCTGGCTCTGGATGACCTGCGCCACCGCCAGGCCGCCCTCGTAGGTCGGTGAGGCGACGATCTTGAAGGCCGCCCCGGCGGCGCCGGCGTCCTGGAGCATCTGCCGCGCCCGCGATGGGTTCGGATGGTATTCGGGAAAATCGCTGACCGGCAGCGCCCAGAGCTTGTCCGGCGCCGGGACGGGGCCGCTCACCTCGCCGAGCCCGAACTCCGCCGCCTTGACGATCGCCTGCCGGTCGATGGCGTAGGCGATTGCGTCGCGCACCCGCGCATCCGCGAACGGCGGCCGCGTGGTGTTGAACGAGAAGATCCGCAGGTTGAGGCTGGGGACCTGCATCACCACCAACGCGCGGTCCGCTTGGGCCTGCTTGACCACGCTGCCATCGGAGATCGTCGCCATATCGACGCTCCGATTGCGGACGCCGGCCAGCAGCGAGGACTGCTCGGGGATGATCCGAAACACCACCTCATCGACCTTCGGCAGTCCCCGCTTGAAGTAGCGGGGGTTCTTGGTGAGCCGCATGAAGTTGTCCGGCACCCACTCCGCCAGCATGAACGGGCCGGTCCCGGCCTCGGTCTTCTGCAGGTCGCCCGACTTCTGGACGGCCGCCTTCTCGACGATCGCGGCGTTCCCCGAGGCCAGTCCCGAGAGCAGCGAGGCCAGCGGGTAGCTGAGGTGAACGCGGACCGTCCAGCGATCGACGGCCGTGGCGCTGTCGATCGCGTCGATGTACGAGCGCCCCGGCGAGGCCGTCTTCGGATCGAGAATCCGTTCGATCGTGAAGACGACGTCGTCGGCGGTCAAGTCCTGGCCGTCGTGGAACTGGACGCCCTTGCGGAGGTGGAAGACGTAGGTCCGGGCATCCGGCGTGTCCCACGATTCCGCAAGATCGCCCACCACCTTGAGGTTGGCGTCGTAGCTGACCAGCTTGTTATACAGCAGGTCGATGCGGCGGAACGACGAGAAGGCCGTGACCTTGTTCGGATCCAGCCCGACGACCTCCTGATCGACCCCCACGGTGAGGGTGGTCTTCCCCGCGGCCGCCTGCGTGGTGGACACCCCGGCGAGCGCCCCAACTCCCGCCGCCAGCGGCAGCACGAGGAGCAGAGCCAGGACCCGCTGCAGTGACATTCAGCACCTCCCTAAGCGTCTCGATCCCGAATCGGGCCGAGCGTCTTGCGGTAGACGATCTCGGTGATGCCGCCCCGCACGTAGTCGGCGATCTCGCCGATCCGCCGGTAGCCGCGGCCCTCGTAGAACCGCTGCGCTCCCGCGTTTTCGGCCGCGACGAGGAGGAACACGTTCGGCCCCTGCTCGAAGATCGCGGCCTCCGCGGCATCCATCAGCCGACGGCCGACCCCGCGGCGCTGCGCGCCCGGGACGACCGCGACCGTGCGAACGTAGCCGCTGTGGACAAACGTTCCCCGCACGGCGTAGACGACGAATCCGACGGCTCGCCCATCCTCCTCGGCGATCAGGCCGCGACAGGATCCGCCGAATACGTCCGCCAGCCCCGCGCGCGCCGCCTCCGCCGTCGCCACCCCGTACCGCGCCAGCAGCGGGATGGCGAGCATGATGGCCGCGCAGGCGTCCGTATCGGCCTCGCGCATCGGCCGGATCGTCACAGTCTCCTATTCTCCGGGATGCCGCGGCGGGCCTTCCGCACGCAGCGTCCCGACCGTTCCGCACCCGGCGGATGCGGCTGACCGATCGTCGGCCCACGCGCGCGACGCGTGCCTCTGAACGCAGGAGCTGGCGCACGGGGGCCGAAAGCACCGGGGCATGATTGTTTCCGCCGGGACGGTCCTCGCCGCCGACAGGGACCTCAGCCCGGGACACGTCGTGATCGAGGGGGGCCGCATCGCCCGGGTCGCGGCGGGGCGTCCTCCGGCATCCGGCGAGCACCTGGCCTTTCCTGACGCCACGCTGGTTCCCGGGTTCATCGACCTGCAGGTGAACGGGGGGGCCGGGGTGGACTGTCTGCGATGCGGTCCGGAGGCGTATGCGCAGCTGGGCCGATATCTCGCCGCGACGGGCGTCACCGCCTATCTGCCGACGATCATCAGCGCCCCGCTCGAGGAGATGCGCAGCGCCGTCGCCGTGGCCGGCGCCGCCTCGTCCCGCCGCGATGCCCTCCCGCAGATCCTCGGGGTCCACCTGGAGGGACCCTACCTCAACCCCCTGCGCCGGGGGGCGCACCGCGCGCAGGATCTCCGCCATCCCTCGATTACCGAGATCGAGGAGTTTCACCGGCGGGGCGGCGGGCTCATAAAGATCGTCACCCTGGCCCCCGAACTTGAGGGGGCCGATGTCCTGGTGCGGTGGCTCGCCGCGCGGAGGATTGTCGTGGCGATCGGGCACACCGATGCCACCTCCGACGAAGTGGTCGCCGCCGTCGGCTGGGGGGCGCGCATGGTGACGCACCTGTTCAACGCGATGCGGGGGTTCCACCACCGCGAGCCGGGGGCGGCCGGGGCGGCGCTGCTGACTCCGGCGCTGATCGTCGGCGTGATCGCCGACCTGATTCATCTCCATCCCGCGACACTGCAGCTCATCGCGCGGGTGGCCGGGCCGGCCCGGACCGCGCTGGTGACGGACGCGATCGCGGCGGCCGGGATGGGGCGCGGGAGCTACACGCTCGGTCATCAGGCCGTCGAGGTCCGCGACGGCGTCCCGCGGCTGGCGGACGGGACCCTCGCGGGGAGCGTGTTGGCGATGGTGCGGGGCGTTCACAACTTCGCGCGGGCGGGGTCGATCGGCTTGCGGGACGCGGTGCAGGCGGCGAGCCTCGTGCCCGCCCGCCTGCTCGGCCTCGGCCGGAAGGGCCGGATCGCGGCCGGCTGCGACGCCGACCTCGTCGTCTTGGACCGGGAGGGGAGCGTTGCCCTGACGCTGGTGGCGGGCGACGTGGCCTTCCGGCGGACCGCCCCGGCGTGACCGGGGCCCCGGTCAGGCCGGGCGCTGCGGCGCGTGGACGACTTGGAGGATCAGCTGGGTGTCCGTCGATTCGATCACGGTGATCGGGATCCCATCGAGGGTTTTGAGGTCGAACCCGGCGAGGGTGCTCCCGCCCAGGGCAACGTCGACCGTCGCCACGCCGCCGCTGTAGGATCGTAGGCGGATCCCCTGGACGCCAGGGACCTGGGACAGGATGTTGACGAGTTTGGCCGCTTCTTTAAAGGAGGTGACGTGCCGCACCGTGATCACCCCCTCGCGTCGGGGCGATCCCGCGGGGGACGGCGCGTCGGGTCCGGGCGTGGAGGGGATGGATGGCGTGGCGGGGGCGACCCCGACGGCACGATGGTCCCGCGCTTCCCCGTTCTTGTTCCCCTGCCTCTTGAGCCAATCGGCCTCCGCGCCCTTGAGCCCCGCCATCATCCGGCGGAGTGCGGGCAGAAGCTCTTGCTGCACGCCGGCGTGCAGGTGGGTGACGGTGTCGAGCGTCTCGACGTGCCGCTGGACCAGCAGCTTGAGGCCCCGGGCGTACTCCTCTCGCTCCGCCTCAAACGCGGTGACCTTCTCCACGAGCGCCGCGGAATGGGCTTCCGCGGTGCGCTTCATCTCGAGAACCATCTGGCTGGCCTCGGCGATCGTCCTGTCCGCCGCCACCTGCAGCTCCTCCAGGCGCACGGCAGCCTGCTGGGTGATCCCGGTGAGCTCCTCTTGCGCCTGCGCGCGAGCGGTCCGCAGCGTGTCGTCTGCCGCCGCCCGCGCGACCGCAAGCTCCCCGTTCGCCGTCACGCGCGCCCCCTGAATGATCTCGTTCGCCGTCACTTGAGCCGCCTCGATCGTGTCCTGGGCGTGGGCCCGCGCGGCCTCGGTGATCTCGACCACCACCTGTTCGGCGCTGAGGAGGTCGCTCGCCAACTTCCGCTCGCGCTGGTGGTGGGCGGCGATCTGCTTCTGCGCAGACGCCACCTGCTTCTGCAGGGCGTGGATGCTGGCTGAGGCTCTCTGCGCCGACGCGAACAGCCCCGCCCGGGTACGGATCGTCAGGCCAACTCCTGCCGCCGCACGCCCGAGGGCGAGCGCCCCCCGCCCGGCGCCTCGTGCGAGGGCCTGGAGGGGCGTCACGAAGAATCGGCGCCATGCCACTGTTACCGGCCGCGGGGGAGCCATCGTTTCCACTATGAAGTAGGATACCCCCCATCCCACGAGGTTAGACTCGTCGGGCGATCGGGCGGAGCCGCCCCCGGGTCGACCGTCCGCTCCCCCCCAGCAGAGGGGGAAGGGGGTGGGCGAGCAGATTTCCCCCCCCGGGCCCGGCTCGGGGTTATGCTGTCGCGGAGAACTGTTACACGGTGGTGCGCGCGCGGACGGCGACCATGGCCACCCGCCGTCCCGGACCACTCAGGATGTCCGGACATCGTTGAGAATCCGGACGATCGAACGCGATTCTTGACAAAGCCTTCGGGATTTGCTAAAAATTGGCTAAATATCCGCGCCCGCCCGATCCGCACCGCCGGCCCGGCGGAGTGGGTGGCGCAAGAGGGAGTGTGCCTAGGGTTCCGCGGCTTCCACAAGCGGCCGGTCTGGACCGAGCGGCACAGGCGGCCTAAGCGGCGCCACACCTTTGGGATAAAAGCCCGAGGGAGGGGTTCCTCTCATCGCAGAGGATCGCTCTCGCGGGCTTTTGCTATACGCGAATACGGTAGGAGGAGGTCCCGCCGGGGATGTCCGGTCTCTATCACCCACGGTTTGAGCACGACAGTTGCGGGGTCGGGTTCGTGGCCACGACCGGGGGCCGGAGCTACGCCATCCTCGAGCGAGCGCTCGAGGCGGTGAGGAACCTCACCCACCGCGGCGCGGTATCGGCCGACGGCAAGACCGGCGATGGGGCGGGGATCCTCACCCAGATCCCCCACCGCCTGTTCGCCGCCGACCTGCAGCATCTGGGGGTCCGCGTGGCCAGGCACTCGGACCTGGGGGTCGGCATGATCTTCCTGCCCATGGAGTCGGGCCGGCAGGCCCGGGCGAGGGCGATCATCGAAGAGACCATCATTAAGGAAGGGCTGGCGCTCTTCGGCTGGCGGAAGGTGCCCGTGGCGGTCGCGGCGCTGGGGGACGAGGCCGCGCGCGCCCGGCCGCAGATCGAGCAGGTCATGATCGGCCGTCCGGAGCGGCTGGGCCCGGTGGACTTCGAACGGCTGCTGTACCTCGTCCGCAACGTGATCGAGCGGCGTTGGGCGGCGGAACGCATCGAGGACGCCTACATCCCCTCGTTCTCCCACCACACGGTCGTCTACAAGGGGATGTTCGTCGCCCCGCAGCTTCCCCGGTTCTACCCGGACCTGCGGGACCCGCAGTTCGAGACGGCGCTCGCCGTGTTCCATCAACGGTACAGCACGAACACGTTCCCCAGCTGGCCCCTGGCGCAGCCGTTCCGCCTGCTCGCGCACAACGGCGAGATCAACACCCTTTGGGGCAACGTCAACTGGATGCGCGCCCGCGAGGCGGATCTGCGGTCTCCGTTCTGGCGGGAGCGCATGCGGGATCTCCTGCCGGTGATCCAGTCGGGCGGAAGCGACAGCGCGATGCTCGACAACGTCCTGGATCTGCTGGTCCACTCCGGCCGGGACCTGCTCCACGCGATGATGCTGCTCGTCCCCGAAGCGTGGGAGACCGTCGCCGACATGCCCGAGGCGCTGCGCGCCTTCTACGAGTTCCACGCCGGGCTCTCCGAACCGTGGGACGGACCCGCGGCGCTGGCGTTCACCGACGGGCGCGCGGTGGGGGCGGCCCTCGATCGGAACGGGCTGCGGCCGGCACGGTATACGATCACCGAGGACGGGCTGGTGATCGTGGCGAGCGAGGTCGGGGTGATCGACCTCGACCCGGCACGGGTGGTGGAGAAGGGACGGCTCGGCCCGGGCCGGATAATCGCGGTCGACACGGCGGCGGGCCGGATCCTGACCAACGACACGATCAAGGCCGACCGCGCCGGGCGGCGTCCGTACGCCGCCTGGGTGTCGGCGGGTCG
>DATEHM010000099.1:0-9070 GCA_035279545.1 bacterium
CTGCTGCGCCGGGACCCGGTTCTCCGGTTGACGGTACGCCGGGTTGGGCTGATTGGTCGGAGGGGCCCACCGCCCCGGTCCCTGCTGCGCCGGGACCCGGTTCCCCGGTTCACGGTACGCCGGGTTGGGCTGATTGCCCGGAGGGGTCCACCGCTCCGGCCCCCGCTGCACCGGGACCCGGTTCCCCGGATCGCGATACGTGGATACGCCCCAGTGGGGGTCTGGGCCACGCACGGGCGCGTCACGAAACGGCCCATTGTAGCGCCTATACTCCGCCCTGTAATAATACTGGTGGTATGGGCCGTAATAAGGATACCGATAGAATCGGCCATCGCGGTCACGTGTCAGCAGGTAGTCTAGTCCGCCGACGACCGCTATACCGAGGACTACCCCAACAATAATCGGTGGGACGGCGATAATCGGTGCGAACGAGGAGTAGGGCCCGAAGTAGGGGCGGTACTCCGGCCGATAATAATGGCGGTAGTATGGTCCGTAGTACGGGTAGCGATAGAAATGGGCATCGTCATCGCGAGTGAGCAGGTACACTAGACCCGCCACAACGATCGTCCCCAGAACGAGCCCGACGATTGGCAACGGCGTTGCAACCGCCGGATACGGCGCCGTGGGTGGCGGGAGAGGGGCTGCAGCCTGAGCTAGGACGTCAATGCGCGTGGCTGTAAACTCGTTTCCGCTGGCAAGCAGCCACACAGTCGCCGGCGCACCGATGTATTGCTGCAAAGCGCAGAATGGTACGCTCGTCGAGTTCACCAGCACCGCTGTATAAGGCGCCACGGCAATCGTGTTCGAGGTGCCAGGTCCGAGCAAGACAATCGTCTGCGCCTGACAATCGACGGCCTCCACAGTCCCCTGGACCTGTACGGAGGATTGGGCGTGACCGATCTCAGACCACCCCAGAAGCGGCAACAGCGTCCCCAACAAGAGTGCGGTTGCCCTTCGCATCGCCTGCCCCCTCTCAACTCGTGCACGTGGCGTCGCCTGGCATTTACGAATTCCACTCACGAACGCAACCGCCCAGACTGCCAGCGCTGTAAAGACTTGCAAGTAGTTTACCAGCCAGTTTCGAAGAACCTATGAAGAACTTGTGAAGGCGCCTCCCTTCATCAGCAAAATTCATCTCTTCGGAGGAGGGGCGCCGGTTCTCATTAATGTACTCTGGGGACAAAGCCAAACCCGATAGGGCAGCGCGTTACATTAGGGGAGTCCTCAGTTCGTGCTCGCGTGTGGCGTGTTCCTGTGAGACGAACGAGCGACGCTGCTGTTCGCTGTTTCTCGAACGACCACGAGTGTGTCGCTGCCCGACCGCTGATGCGGGTATGTGCAGACCCGGGCACAGGTAGTCCGGGGATCCCACCGGAGTGGGGGGCAGAGGAGGGTCTGGTGAGGGGATCTGTGATCCTTTGTTATCACCATATTGTTGAGGCGATCCCCGCGGATCCCCTGGACATCCTGAACCGCTTCCACGTCTATGTGGAGGCGCGGCGATTTCGGCAGCAGATGGAAATCCTCGCCCGCCGATATTCCATTGTCCCCTTGGATGAGATTCTTACGCGTCTCGCGGATGGGACCCTACGTGCGGGTCTCGCAGCGGTGACGCTTGATGACGGATATGCGGATAACTATTCGGTGGCCTTTCCCCTTCTGGAACGCCTCGGCGTGCCCGCGACGATCTTCCTTGCCACGGGGTATATCGAGCACGGCCTGCCGTTTTGGTGGGATCGGCTTTCATGGCATTTCTGCGCGAAGGCGGGTGGCGTCCTGTCCGTCCCCCCACTCCTCGGGGGTAGGGGAATGGACCTCCGCACGCGGGACACCATGCGCCAGGGCCACTTCGAACTGCGCGAGCGGTTGCGTGCGCTTGATGGTTCGGCGAGAAATCACCTACTCGACGCGCTGGGGGCAGGAAATGGGCCACCGGGGAGCAGACCGCTGGCCTGGCACGAGGTCAGCACGATGCGCCGGCGGGGGGTCGGCTTCGGAGCCCACTCGGAGTGGCACTCCTCCCTCGTCGCGCTCTCACCCCAGGACCTCCGGGAGGAAATCGGCGCCTCCCGAGACCACATCGCCGTCCACCTCGGTGACGAGCCCACGATTTTTGCGTATCCATATGGAAACGTGGACGCACGGGTCAGTGGTGCGGTCGCCGCCGCCGGGTTTCTCGGGTCTGTGACGACTCGTTCCGCGGTGTGCGCCGCAGCTTCAGACCGCTTCCTTCTCCCACGGATATCGGTCGGAAATTGCAGCCGAACCCGCTTTGCGAGAATCTTGGATACGATTGAGGAGTCTACGCACGAGCACCATGCGCACATCCCCGCCGTGGCTGCCCTGAAGCGAGTCCTTCCTGGCCCAGTCTGGACCGCGGGCAGGCACGTCTCTCGAGCGCTTCGGAGCATCCACCACGACGGGAATTGAGCGAGCGGACGTCGTGGCCGCTCCCGCCAAAATGCGATCCCATCTTCGGGCCGGCTCCGCCCGCCTGCCCCCCTGGCTACTGAAACTTATCCGGGAATTGCTTGGCGATGCCTTCGGCGAGGGCATCGCTGATCGTGTAAATGTGCTTGACCATAGGATCCCACATATCCGCTTCGCCTGACCAATCCTTCTTCGCGGTCGCCTCGATGGACATGATATGTTGTTGGGCGTGCGTCACTAAGAGGCCGTACACCGTCGCCTTGGGCAGGTTTGGATTTGCCGAACTCACAAACACAGCGATCTCCGTAGCGTTCTTCGTCAGCTGATCGAGAGCGGCCTTCTTCTGGGCGGCGCTGCCTTTGAAGTTATTCGCAAACGCGGCGCGCATGTAAGCCTTTACGGCCGAGTAGTGCCCCACAAACAGCGTGGCAAACTTCTCGCCCGCCGCCTGACCGTAGATCGGAGCGATCGACATTCCGATCGCCTTAGCGTTCTTCAGGCCGTATTCATCCGCTTCTTTGATCGCGCCTTTTTCCCCGAGCCTCGTCGAGATCACGAGGTCTCTCACCCAGAAGATATGGTTGATGTAGAGATCGCGCAGGGCCAACTTCAACTCGGCTACCTTTGCGGGATTCGGCATCGCCGCTTGGCTGTGGGCCGGGGGCACCGTCCAGGCGAACAGAACACTGACCACAACAAGACCACTGAGAATCGATCGCATCACCCGCATCATGCTCTCCCCCTTCTCTGATTCTTCGATCATGCGCTTCCCCATCGCTAATAGCCGGACGATGACTTCGAAACGGTCATTGGGTATTGAACCGACGCAGAGGGATCATCCCCCGATGCCCGAACCTTCACCGCGTATGCCCCCGGCTTCGCGGTCGCGGCAGCCTTCACGGTCATCGTGCTCGTAAACGTTGGGTTGCCGGAAGCCGGATCGAAGCTGATTGCCACCCCGGCGGGCACGTTGGTCACCTCGAGGTTCGTCCCCCAGGTCTTCCCGGAGCTCAGGGCGACCGTGACCTTGGCCGAAGCCGCCTTTCCCGCTTCAACGGTGAGGTTCTTGGGCTCAAGCGTCAAAACAGACGTGCCCATTCCCCCACCATAATCTTGGCCCGAGGCCCACGGGGTACCGCCAACCCAGAGAGCGAGGCCCACACCTGCGGCGACAAAAAGAACGCCGACGATTAACAATCTTCGCATGCGTCATCTCCGCATTGCTGTATTTGCTCCCCTTCTACTCCTTCGCTGTCACGGTTTTGTCAACGAGCGGTTAACTCTGACTAACCTGGGTCTCCGGCCCCGCGCGGCGCCGCCGCGGCTTTCCTTAACATCGCAGGAAAGTCCGTCCCAATCCCTCCACTATGAGTTTCAGATTCACCCTGACCACAAGGAGCGTGCCAAAGATGAGCTCCGAAAATTGAAGGTGATCGTCGAGAAACACGGTGGTAGAAATTTCAGGTACTACGCATCGATGACCTCTGGCACGCCAAACAGGCTCCTCATCTACGAAATTGACAAGCTTGCCCACTTCGACTCGCTCAATAGTGATCCAGACTTTCGAAATGTGAAACTCGACTCGCTGTACACAGACGCCACAGGGACCACGTGGGCGGAAGTGTCCCTGTGAGCCAGCTGAAGGTCGTGGACTGACACAACCCCCGGCGGACCCTCGGGGGGGGAGGACGTCATCCCCCCTCCCCACCCGGCTTCGGCTAGGGGCAGAGGCCTCAGCGTCCCGGCCAAATGACCCGAACGGCACCCAAGGCTGAAATGGATGGTCGGCCGCGCAGTGCTCGTGGCGTGTGGACAATCGGCAGAGTGGGCGCGACCGACAGCCCTCTTGAACCTCCCACGGGCTAGCGGGGAGCCTTAAACAGATCTTGTAAAGCGGGCGGCAGCTGGAGCTGGGGTTGTTGGATCTGTTGTGGCGGGATCCCTTGGGCTCGGGCGAACTCCGGCATGCCGACGAGCGCGAATTTGGGATCGCCGAAGGTACCGCGAATCGAGAACGGCACCCGGGCTCCAGTGGAACCCGCTGCGCCCGGCAGCACCCTGCCCAGCATCTCCCCTGCCGACGGCAACACACCCATGGTCGGCGACGTCCCCGCCGACGACAGGGTCAGCACACCAGTCCCGGTATAATCGAGCGTCGCGTTGAAGCCGAAGCTGCCCCGGCCGGTGCCTTCCAGCCCGTCGCCGACTAACCGGAGGGAATTGCTGTAGACGCGCTGTTGGGCGAAGCGGACATCCCCACCAAAGTAGCTAAACCGGGTATCGCCTGCGGGGACGTTGAGCTGCAACACCCTGGCGATCTGTGCCAGGTTGTGCTTGAGGTCCAATCCCGGGAACGATCCGTTACGCACCGCAAAGGTCCCCCCACCCGTCAACGCCGCCTCCGGATCTTGTCCCAGCGCGGTCGCGAGCGAGAGGTTGGCATCCAGCGTCCCGGTGACCTTCTTCGTCCCGGGGGCAACGGCACTCACCACCTGCTCCAAGTTGATCCCGTGCACCATCGCGGTGCCGGCGGCGGGGAGGGTCCGGCCGGAGTAGTCCAGCCCGCCGGCTCCCCGGATGGTGCCGCCATACGCGGAAAGCGTGTACGAGGTCAGCTGAATCCTGTTTGCCCGCAGCCTGACCCGACCACGCACCTCATTCGCCTCGAGTGGGGCAGCCGCCAACCTGTGCACGACGAACGTCCCGGTGCCCGTCAACGCCGCTTTCGGATCTCGTCCCAGCGCGGTCCTGAGTGAGAGGTCGGCATCCAGTCCCCCACTGACCTGCGTCTTCCCGGGATTGAAGATGCGCACAACCTCTCCCAAATTCATGCCGCGCACGTGCACCATCGCCGTCGCCGGGAGGTCGGCCGAGGCGTAGTTGAGCGCGGCCGCGCCCCGAGCGGCACCGCCGTAGGCGGTGAGCGAGAACGAATCCAGCTGCATTGAGGTCGTGTAGAAGTTCAACCAACCCCGCGCCCGGGTCGCCTCGACCGGGGCGGCGACAAGCCTGTCCGCCGTCACCTCCACACGGGCCACCAAGCGCGGTCGCGGGGGAGGCGCCTTGAGGTCAGACCCGCCTCCGCCGCCGCCGGCCAGCACGCGCTCCAATCTATCGATGTCGAGCCGAGGGACGGCGAGGGTGAACCCGCTGGAGAACGGCACGAAACTCGTGATCGCGGCTGTCCCCGTAAACCGCATGGAGTCCAGCGAGGCCGCAAACCCACCCCGTCCGCCCCCGCCCTTCACCAGGAGTTCGCCGGTTTGAAACTGGACGGGCTTGGTCAGCGACGAGGTCACCAGCCGCGCCCCCCGGAGGGCGATCGCGACCTGGAGCTTCGCCGCCCAATTCGACGCGGTCAGGTCCACCGACCGGATCTTGACGTTGAGGCCATCGAATGCCAGGTACGGGGGCGCCGGCCCACCGCGTGGGTCCACGCTGGCAAAGGCAATCCCCACATCTCTTCCCGTCACGACCCCGATATGGTTCAGGGCAACCAGAGGAGCACGCCTTGTGCCCGCCGCGGGCTTGCGCGCTTGGTCACCTCGCGGAGGCGCCGGGAGGTCGAAGTTCGACCGGCCGGCGGGGTCGCTGAGGACCTCTACCCGGACGCCGCTGAGGGCGATATAGGTGACGTCAAGCCGGCGAGCGAGCAAGCCGCGACCGGCAACGCCGAGATCGATCGATTTCACGAAAATCGCGTCGTCCCTGGGGAATCCCGGCGGGTTCTTCAGGCGGACGTTCGCGACATGAATGTGGATCGTCGGCAGCAGGTACAGCCTCAGGCCGCCGATTTGAACCTCGCGCCCCAGGCTGGTTCGGATAAACTGCTGAAGCAGCGGCCGGTAGCGGTCGACCGGGATCAGAACTGGGGCCGCCACGGCCACCACCACGAGCACCAGGACCGTGCCCCCGATGAGTAGCCACCTCAATCTGGACGGGGATCTCGCCATCGCGCCGGGTGGGCCCTCCAATCATCCTCGTGCCCCCACGCCCTACTCTTTAGACCATCCTCTTCCTGAGGCCTGCAGCGGCGGTGGGCGAATTTGGCCGGGCACCCGATTCGCCTGCGGGGTCTTCGTTCGGCTTTCGGTTGATTTCTTCTCCCGCTCCCGCGCCATACGCGCACCGCTGTCCGCGGGCGCGCGCCGGAGAACCAGGTACGGAGCTTGACTCGCGCCGCAGATCGTTCCGACCAGTTCGCAATTTGTCCACGACGGCTCGGAAGGTCCCGTTCGTTCAGTTGCGTTGCCCCTGCGGAGCTGTCGTTCGGATGGGGGATCCCTCACCCTCCAGAACGGGCATTCCTCAACGCTTCCGGGCGTTGTGCGCTCAAGAGGTTAGCGTCACCCATACGGGGGAGACGAAGGGTGAACAAAATTCACCCGCCAGTCCGCCCTTCTGCTGAACTCCAGTACACGGCAATCCGGGAGGAGGCGACTGGTGAAGCGCCAGGCCTCGGCACGCGGCCGGATCATCGCAGCCCGCCTCGAGGTGATGCGTGGCAGGAAGCAGCGCACCCCCCCCGGCGCTGGGGCGGGACGCACCGGAGACCGCTGAAAGATGGGCCGGTCTGTCACCAAGGTTAGGGCGTCGACAGAAAGTCACCGATGGATGATCGAGGAGACCGGCATTGATCAGAGCGATTCGTAACATCGCCATCATCGCGCACGTGGACCACGGGAAGACGACATTGGTCGACGCCATGCTGAGGCAGAGTGGCGCTTTTCGTGCCAATGAAATCCTGGTGGACCGTGTGATGGACTCCAATGAGCTGGAACGCGAGCGTGGCATCACGATTCTGGCCAAGAACACCGCCATCTTCTATGCTGACACCAAAATCAACATTGTGGATACTCCCGGTCACAGCGACTTTGGCGGGGAGGTAGAGCGGGCCCTGAAGATGGTCGATGGGGTGATGTTGCTCGTGGACGCCAGCGAAGGGCCCCTTCCGCAAACCCGCTATGTGCTGAGCAAAGCCCTGGAAGGCCGCCTGCCGCCGATCCTGGTCATCAACAAGATCGACCGTCCCGACGCGCGTCCGCAGCAAGTCCTGGACGAGGTGTACGACCTGTTCATCGACCTAGACGCCCGGGAGGATCAACTGGATTTCCCGGTGCTCTACACCAACGCCAAGGTGGGTACCGCCTCGACCAGCATGGCGCAGGCGGGAACGGATCTGCGTCCCCTGTTCGAGACGATCGTCTCCACGATTCCCGCGCCTGGCGGAGAGGCCAAGGCCCCGCTCCAGGTGCTGGTTGCCAACCTTGACTACAGCGATTACCTTGGCCGCATCGCCATCGCGCGCGTGTTCAATGGCACGCTCAAGACGGGCGAAGATGTGAGCATTGCGAAGATCGATGGCTCATCGCCCAGAACGCGCATCACAAAGCTGTTTTCATTCAACGGCCTCAAACGGGCGGAGATTGCGTCCACCGATCTGGGTGACATTATCGCGGTCGCGGGAGTCGAAGGCATTGCCATCGGCGACACCATCACCGACGCAGACGCGCCCGTTCCCCTGCCCCGCATCGCGATTGATGAGCCCACCATCGCGATGCAGTTCACCGTCAACACTTCTCCCTTTGCTGGGAGAGAGGGGACGTATGTCACCTCACGTAACCTGCGCGAGCGCTTGGAGAAGGAGACCCTCACGAACGTGTCCATGCGGGTGGAAGAGACGGACAGCACCGATGCCTTCAAGGTGATGGGGAGAGGAGAGCTTCAGCTCGCCATCCTCATCGAAATGATGCGGCGAGAGGGATACGAGCTGATGGTCGGCAAGCCGCAGATTGTGACCAAGACGCTTGACGGCAAGCTCATGGAACCCATGGAACGGCTCACCATCGACGTGCCCGAGAACTTTGTCGGGGTGGTGGTGGAAAAACTGGGCGCTCGCAAGGGGCAGATGGCCGATATGCACAACCACGGTTTTGGACGGGCACGCCTGGAGTTCCGACTGCCTAGTCGTGCCCTCATCGGCCTGCGAAGCGAGTTGCTCACCGACACACGCGGCACCATTGTCATGAATTCGCTATTCGATGGATACACCGAATGGATGGGGGAGATCCCGCGTCGACCCACAGGGGCGCTCGTGGCCGACCGACCAGGCGTCACGACATCCTACGCCCTCTACAACCTCCAGGAACGCGGGGAACTTTTCGCCGGGCCCGGCATCGACGTGTACGAAGGAATGATCATCGGCGAGAACGCGCGCGACAACGATCTCGACGTCAACATCGTGCGGGAGAAGAAACTCACCAACATGAGGGCGTCCACCGCTGATGACGCCATCCGACTCGTCCCGTTCCGGGCCTTGAACCTGGAACAGGCGATTGAGTTTATTGCGGACGACGAGTTTGTGGAGGTCACACCCAGATCCCTACGTTTGAGGAAGAAGACCCTGCAGTCAAACCGCCGGCCGCGGAAGAATGCGGTTCCCGCCCTGCGCCCGGTCCCTTCTGAACGTTGATGGACGCGAATTGACGTGACCGGAGAGATCCCACCTCCCACCCGCCTCCTAGGGTGTCAAGTGCGGACTTGGTGTTAACACTTCATCCTCCTAAGCGGACCGGATGACATGGATCAACTCGCGGCCTTGACGATGAAGATCGACGCCGGCGTGCGGCCGCGCAGGCGA
>DATEHM010000100.1:0-13747 GCA_035279545.1 bacterium
CCGCTGGCGGTCGGCGAGACCCTTGACGGGGAAGGCGGCTATACGGTTTACGGGATGATCGACGACGCCGTCAGCGCAAAGCGCGAACGGTGGTTGCCGATGGGCCTCTGCCGCGGTGCCAAGATCGCCCGGCCGGTGCCCGAGGACGGGCTGATCCGCATGGACGACGTCTCCGTCGACACGTCGGGGGCGCTCTTCCGCCTCTGGCAGGAGCAGATGCACCTCGTCTCCGGCTGACCGGGCGTGGCGCGTCCGGCCGGCTCGTCGTATCCGTTCCGCACGCTCCCCGATTATCTCGCCCGAGGGCTCGACCTCGTCTTTGTGGGCATCAATCCCGGCGTCTACTCGGTGGCCCGCGGGCACTACTTCGCCCGCCCCACCAGCCGGTTCTGGCCGGCGTTCTCTCGATCCGCGCTGAGCGCGTCGGTGCGCACGGCCCTGGGGCGGGAGGCGCTCGGTCCGGCGGACGATCGGGTGCTCCTCGCCTACGGGATCGGCTTCACCGACGTGGTGAAGACCCCGAGCCGGAGCGCGGGGGATCTGCGGCCCGCGGACTTCCGCGCGTGGGCGCCCAGCCTCCGCCGGCGCCTCGAAACGTACCGGCCGCGGGTCGCATGCTTTCACGGCCTCACCGCCTACCGGCCGTTCGCCCGCTACGCCTTGGGAGCGGGGGAGGGCGAGTGGACGCTGGGGGCACAGCCGCTGCGCGTCGGGCGCACCCGGCTGTTTGTCGTCCCCAACCCCAGCCCCGCGAACGCCCATTTCCGGCCGGCCGCGTACGTGGCGTGGTACAATCGCGTGGCGGATTTTCTACGTCGGCTCACGGCGAAGGAGGACCGGGGGGGCGGCGTTGACGCTCCTTTGCGGAGGCAGTACCCTTGAGTCGGCCCGCCGTCCGCCACCGGCGCCGGCGGGGGAAGGAGAGGCGATGCGCCTGCACATTGACGTCGTATCGGACGTGATCTGCCCCTGGTGTTTCGTCGGCAAGCGGCGGCTGGAGAAGGCGCTCCGGGCGCTCGGGCCCGACGTCGAGGCCCTGGTGGAGTGGCACCCATTCGAGCTCAACCCGGAGATGCCTCGCGGGGGGATCGACCGGAAGGTGTACCGAGAGGCGAAGTTTGGGGATGCGGCGCGGTCGCAGGCGCTCGACGCGCGGTTGACGGCGGTGGGGGCGTCGGAAGGCCTCCCCTTCGCCTTCGACCGCATCCGGCGCACGCCCAATACGTTCGACGCTCACCGTCTGATCTGGCTGGCCCGGAGTGAGGCCGTGCAGGATCGTGTGGTGGAGGAGCTGTTCCGACGCTACTTTATCGAGGGCGAGGACGTGGGGGAGCGGCGGACGCTCCTCGATGTTGCGGCGGTCTGCGGGTTAGATCGGGAGCAGGCCGACGGCTTTCTGGGAAGCGAAGCCGGGGTCGCCGCCGTGCGGCAGGCCGAAGCGGAGTCTCGGGAACTCGGGATTCAGGGGGTGCCCCACTACATCGTCGGCGGCAAGTACGGCATCTCCGGCGCCCAGAGCCCGGAGGTCCTGCTCTCCGCGTTTCACCAGATCATACGCCAGCCCGCCGCACCGGCCGGACGCGGTGCGCGCACACCTCACGATCCGTAGACCGTCCTCCGGTCCGGGAGACTCGGGGAGCCTTCGGGATTTCTGTAGAGAGAGGCGGTGTCCGCGGGGACCCGTTCCTCACACCGGGCGATCGGCGGACGGGGGCGCCGGGCGAGATCGGCGGGGGACCTCCAGCGGCGCCGCGGCAGGTCTGGAGCGGGGGGAGTGATATGGAGTTCGCAGGCAAGGTGGTCTGGTTGACCGGCGGCGGGGGTCGCATCGGCCCGGCCATCGCCCGAGCGTTCGCCCGGGAGGGGGCCGCGGTGGGGGTGTGCGATCTCGATGGAGCCCGCGCGGAGGCCGCCGCCTCCGCGGTGCGGAACGCCGGCGGACGGGCGGCGGCACTGGCCGGAGACGTCAGCAGCGAGCCCGACGTGGAGCGCCTGCTGGCGGGCGTGACCGAGACGCTGGGGCCGGTGGACATCCTGGTCAACTGTCATGGAGTCTCCCCGAACGTCCCGGTGCTGGAGATGGACCTGGCCACCTGGCAATCACCGTTCCTGGTGAACACTCAGGGATGCTTCCTGACCTGCCGGGCCGCGGCGCGTCAGATGGTTGAGCGGGGAGCGCGGGGGTGCCTCATCAACATCTCCTCGGGGGCGGCGACCTCGGGGCGGCCGGGGTCTGCGGCCTACTGCGCGTCTAAGGCGGCGATCAACATGCTGACTCAGGTGCTGGCCACGGAACTCGGTCCCCTCGGCATTCGCGTCAACGCGGTGACCCCCGGTCTGGTGACCGACACCCCTCTCCGGCGAGGAGAGGCTGGGCACCCGTACCTGAATCTCATGATCGAGATGACGCCGCTCGGACGGACGGGGATTCCGAGCGATGTGGCGGAGGCGGTGGTGGCGTTGGCCTCGGATCGCCTGCCTTGGGTCACCGGGGCCAATCTCGAGGTGACCGGGGGCTCCCATTGCGGGCGGACGAACGCCCCGCTGACGAGACGGCTGGGGACGTCGACGCGGTCGTAGCGGTCGGGTGCGCGCAGTCCCCGGGCAGTCAAGCATTGATGGTGAGGAGGACGACGCCTGTGTTTGAGATCGTGAGGACGCTGTGCGACATGCCCGGACCGGGCGGGTACGAGGAGCATGTGCAGCGCTTCGTGGCGGGCGCGTTGCAGGACGCGGGGTGCGAGGTCGACACGACGCCGGTCGGGAACGTCCTGGCGAAGGTCGGAGGGCACGGTAAGCGCGCCGTCCTGGTCGCGCACGCCGACGAGATCGCCGTGATCGTGCGCAGCATCACCGACGCGGGGTTCCTCCGCCTGATGACCGGCGGCGGGGTGCTGGCGTCCCGATTTCCGCCGTCGCCCTCTTTAGTGAGCCAGCACTGCCTGGTCATGACCGCCGACGGGACCGTGCCGGGCGTGATCGGCGCGCGCACCGGCCACCTCCGGTCGGCCGCGCGGCGCGAGGGGGAGGCGCTCGGGTGGGACGAGGTGTTTGTGGACCTGGGGGCCCAGTCTCGCGCCGAAGTGGAAGGATGGGGGGTCCACCCCGGAGCATCGGTGATCTGGAATCCTCCCGAGACGCGCCGGCTCGGCGCCAATATCGTGGGCAAGGCCATGGATGATCGAGCAGCTCTGGCCATCGCCATCGAGGTGGCCCGCCGGGCAGAGCCGGCCCGGCTCGGCTATGAACTCTGGATCGCCTCCACGATCCAGGAAGAAGGAGGCCTCATCGGCGCGGACGGGCTGGGCCGCGATTACGGCCTGGGGATCGCGCTGGACGTGGGGCTGGTGGGCGACGTGCCCGGGGTGTCGGCCGAAGAAGTCCCCTGCGCACTGGGGCGCGGGCCGGTCCTCGTGCATAAGGATTCCTCGGCCCGCTACCACAAAGGGCTGACGCAGGCGCTGCTCCGTGTGGCCGAGCAGGCGGACATCGCCGTGCAGCACGTCGCGTTTCAGTCCTACGGTTCGGATGCGGGCGCGCTGCTGAAGAACGGGATCCCGGCGGCCCTCGTCTGCTACCCAACGCGGTACACACATAGCCCCGTCGAGACCGTGCGCGAGCGGGACCTTGAAGACACGGTGCGCCTGCTGCGGGCGTTCTTCGAGCGCGCGCCGTTCTAGCTTCTCGGGATGGTCGCGGGCGCGCCGCGACGGCGTCCGCCCACTCCCGCCGACCGGATCGCCTGGCGTCCGACAGGCATCGGCCCTCCAGGCGCCGTATCACTAAGCCGCGTCGGATCGGCGCCGGGCCGGCTCGGGCATCCGGCCGCCGAACGTGAGGAGCGAGCATGGCGGTGCACAGGTTCGTGCCGAAAGCCTACCATACGACGTTGGGCCCCCACGAGCCCGCTCTGACGATCGCCCCCGGGGACACCGTCACGACGACGACGGTGGACGCGCGGGGGATGGATGCCGCGGGGATCCAGGTCACCGAGCGGGGCAACCCGCAGACCGGGCCCTTCTTTATTGAGGGGGCGGAGCCCGGCGACATGCTCTCGATCCGCCTCGACCGGCTCACCCCCAACCGGCAGTTCGGGTGGAGCCAGACCGTGATTGCCGAGAACGTCCTGGACCCGGAGTGCATCAAGCAGACTCCGGAAGCGGTCCTGGCCAGGTGGGAGATCGACCTTGGGGCGGGGACGGCCACGCTCGTCGAGCCCGCGACCGCGCTGGGACGGTTCACCCTGCCGCTTGCGCCGATGCTGGGATGCTTCGGGGTCGCGCCGCCGCACGGCCAGGCCATCTCGACGGCGACCTCCTCCGCACACGGTGGGAACATGGATTACCGCGGGTTCCGTGAGGGGGTCTGGGTGCACTTCCCGGTGTTCGTCCACGGGGCGCTCCTTCATCTGGGCGACGGGCACGCGCTCCAGGGGGACGGCGAGATCGTCGGAACGGGGGTCGAGATCTCGTTCGACGTCCAGTTCACCGTACGGCTGGTCAAGGGCAAGGCGATTCACTGGCCGAGGGCGGAAACGTCGGACGAGATCATGACCGTGGGCAATGCGCGGCCGCTCGACCAGTGCGTGCAGCACGCCACCACGGAAATGGTGCGCTGGTTGCGAGAGGACTACGGCCTCGATGCGCGCGGGGCCCACCTCCTCCTGGGACAGTGCGTGCAATACGATCTTGGAAACGTCTACGACCCCGCGTATACAATGGTGTGCAGGGTGGCAAAGCGGCACCTCACATCGGCGTGCGCCGGCCGGTGACAACATCGACGGTGGTGTCCCGGCGCCGGGAGACCGGCCGACCTTCCGCCGAATGCGCCGCTTGGGGGGATGGCTCCGCCTGCCCGATGGGACCGGCACGCCCGAGGTCGTGAATGTTGCCGTGTCTCCGCGGAGGATGAGGGATGTTCATCGCGCTGACCGCGGTCATCTTCGTCGTCGACCTCGTCTTATTCGCCTTGGTGTTTGTGATCATCCGCTCGCGAAAGGCGAGCGCCCGCGTCATCACCGTGGTTGTGGCGCTGGCGGCGCTCCTCTATCTTGCCAGCCTCGTGCTGCAGCTCTACGTCTCCGCTCGCTTCTCCTGATCGAGGGCCCTCCGCTCCACGCCGCGGCGGACGCGCCATCCCGCACCGCGCACCCGTGTGATCGGCGGGCCCCGTTGGAGCCGCCGCTCGTCTAGGGGGGGAGCGAGGGGGGCATACCACACATGAGGCGGATTGATCGTCCGTGAGGGAGGTGATGGGACGTGGCCAAGTATCTGGTCCGAGGGTGTTACAATCCCGAAGGGGTGCGCGGCCTCATCCGTGGCGGCGGAGGATCGGCGAGGCAGGCGGCGATCCAGGAGATGATCGAGCAGGCCGCCGGGGGGCTGAAGGTCGCTCCTCCCATTGCCGGCGAGGATAATTTTTTCGCCTTGCAGGCGATGTTGGCGAACGTCGCGGAGAAGCTCAGCGGTCGGCTGGAAGCGTTCTACTACGCTTTCGGCGATACTGACGTCTTCGCCATCGTTGATCTCCCCGACCACGTGACCATGACGAGCGTGATGCTCGCCGTCAATGCCGCCGGGGTGATCCGGGCCACGGCCACAGTGCTCGTCACGCCCGAAGAAATGGACCAGGCCGTGAAGAAGAGAGTCAGCTACCGTCCCCCGGGACGATAAGCGCCTGCCGCGGGCGCCGGTTGCCTCTTTGGACCTGCCGATTCATCCGACCTGCACGACGGCTCTGAGGAACCCGAAGGGATGCTTTCCCCCCCGGGGAGGGACGTCTGTGTCCGTGTCCTTCCCCGCGCTCCCGGCGTCCCGACGCTGGGGAAGCCGCGGCAGATGAGCAGGCCCAAGGACGGCTCTATCCGAGTGTCGCACGGCAGCGATCGCTATGACCTCCTCGTTTTTCCCACGGCGGGGCGGTGGCTCTGGTACGTCACCCTGTCCGGTGCGACATCGAGCGCGAAGGCCAGTTCGGGAAGGCTGCTCGGATGTGGTGAGTCCCCGGATGAGGCCGATGCGTGGAAGCAGGCCAAGATCGTCATGCGTGCGAGCCGGAAGAGCGCCTAAAGGACGCCGCACGCTTCCGGCCGGCGGAGAGAGTCCTCCCCGGCGCTTGCCCGGATTGGAGGGTCGACGCGCGCTTGACGGCGCGGCCCCGCGTCCTCCACGATCGCGCGATGCTCACCCCCGCCTGCATCGACCCAGCGTCCTCGTGCGGCCGAACGTTCCGCCACTCCTCCAAATGGCGACAACTCCCCGAACCGTGACGTACGAGGATGAAGCCCTGCGGCGCCTGGGTCATGCGTCGAACCGTCATCCGGGAGTTCCACCGATCCGCCTCGATCGTTTGATATTCGTCGACGGTTCATCCGAACGGGCAAGAACCATTTAGATGGGGGGAGGCTGAGGTTACCGGGATTGTGTACCCTGGGCTCATGGACACGGTCGCCGGGACCCCTCCGCTGTCGCCATTCTGCCGGATCTGCAGTCACGAGAAGCGCAATGAAGTCGATGCTGCGCTCTCGAGGAATGACCCGCCGGAGAGCATTGCCAGGCGGTTCAACACGTCGCTGGTCTCCATCTTGATGCACCGGAGTCATCTCTCCGGACTCCCCGAGATCTCGCCGAACCTGGGGGAGATCGATGGGGCGAATCTGTTGGTGTCCCGAATCAGGGCGCTTCAGGAGAAATGCCTCATGTTGCTGGAAATCGCAGAGGGCGCGAGCGAACCGAGGAGTGCGTCCGCGGTCATTCGCCAAGCCCGCGAGCAACTCGAGGCGCTGGGGCGGTTGACCGAACAACTCCAAGCGGCCTCCAAAGCGGCCCGGTAGCCAGGCCGGAGGGTTTTCGAGACGACGGGCCGGGCCTGGCACCGGGTGTGGATTCAAGAATGGCATGAAGCGCTAGCTGGCGACCGCGTCGCGCAGACCTGGCGGGGCGATACAGGAAGCCCGTTGATACCTCCCGCGCGCCGGCTGCCCGGCCGCTAATCCTGGACGAGCCCCGGCGGCCGTTCCCCCGCGATCATGGCCACGATTTGCCGCGCCGCCGCCCGCGGTATCGCCCGCGTCTTCACGGTGTTTCGCGCCATGCGCATCCTCCTGGGAATACACGAAACTACCGGGCGCTTGCGACGGCTACGGAGCGGGCCGGTGAACGGCTAGTCACTCGCACCGTGGAAGTCACCGCGCAGTAGCTGCAGCCGCGTTGATGGCTTGGGCAGCCCTTTGAGGGTCATCGACCTCCACAACGAGGGCCTTGTAATGCTCATGCGTAAGATGGACCACGATCGTCTTTTCTGGGTCATGGACATCCCCAAAGGTCCATTTTCCGTGTTGATAGAAACTGCCCGCCGTCGGGCAGAATCAGGCGGAAGCAGACGAAACGCGCCCCCCGCTAGAAGCCCAGCAAACAAAGGCAGAGAGAGATAGTCAGAGCCAAGCGGAGGCAAACAATATTGTCGGGGAGGAGGGATTTGAAACCGCAGCCTGCGGTGTTGCGTTTTCCTCTGCCTAGTTCTGGAAAACCCTATTATCAGTGGTTTCCGAGGGTTTTGAGAGTTCGCGTTTCCCACCTTCCACTGTGTATTTTCGTCAATCATGGTCCCAATTTGGTCCCAACCACCAACGGTCCACAGCACCGGCTCTTTGAGACAGAGGGGTGATCAGCGACCCCACTGTGCCGTGCTGGGGTCCCAGGTACCCACCGCCGTATCGGCGAGCACAGGGTCTAGCCATTGCGCGGCGAGTCGATGGGCCTCCTCCAGCGACGTGGTGATCCCGACTACCTGTGCCTCACGACGGTACGCCACCGCAAGTTCGGCCGGCGGTGCGGGTAGGCGGTCTGGCACGGGGTGCGTGCGACGGTGCGCAAACGTGCGCTCAATCGCCTCCTGCAATGGTCCTGCGCGAACCGGCTCAAAGTTCCGAATGAGCACGAAGTCCACGAGGTCCTTGGCACGCGTGGTCCTGCCGTTATATTGACGAGTGTAGGCGTGGATCTTCTCTGCAATCTGCCGCTCAAGCGGAACGACCAGCACGTCCACCGGGCCAAGCCCTACGTCAGCCAGTAGCCCCGGCCTCCGCACTGGTTCTGCATCCCATGGATCCGGCGGAGCGTTACTAACGTCTACCTGCAGCGGTTCGAACCGGACGCCGCCGACGGAGCACTCCAGCTCGTACCGAACAGCGAGACTTGTGCCACCTTCTCCCAGTTCCTCGGCGCCAGTAATGACGAAGGTAAAATAGTCACCAAGATCTTCTGTGACGGCGCGTTGGATGTCTGCGCGGGCCGCGGCTGTTCCATGCGCATGGTCGGCATCCAGATCCGCAGAAGGCCGCGCGTGCTCACCTAGGCGTGTTTCCAGCGCCAAGCCGCCTTTGAACGCCCAACAGCCAGGAGCTACCTTCGTCAGTCGGACCATCAAGCGCTCCAGCGCAGCCCGGCGGCGAAACACAAATGCTTCCACCCCCTGTTGCCGCGCAAGCCGGCGCAGCCGAGCGTCCACCGCGGCGCGGAACGCTGCGGGATTAGCGTACTGGCGCACGCCGGGCGGCTTCCTCAATGGCACGGCGAATCAGCTCCTTGACACGACTGGACCGAGCGCGCGCTGCTCGGTGGAGCTCGTCGGCGGTCAGCAAGCCGGTGCGCAGCGCGCGGCCAACGGCCTCGACGACGATACTCGGGTCCGTGCCTATCTCGGCGGCATCCGCGATTGTCCGGGCAGGCGACGTTACGCGCGCACCGAACCGCTGCACGACCTCGATGGGACTGAGCGGTTGGAGCGTGGTGTGAATCTTGACACCCCTCCGACCTCTGCTGCGTTGTCGTGGCCGATGTTCGCGCGGGACAGTGAGATGGATCTCGTGTGATCGGGACTGGGCGAGCTCATAGAGGGCAAGCGCGGTATCGTGGGAAATCACAGCCCGCTCGGGGCCGACCTTGGCCCACGCGGCGATCACGTCCTCATTTGGCAGCCCAGGAAACTCGGTGAGCCTGTAGAACCCACGGCCCACGCGCTCGAAGTGCCCCGACTGCGCGTGATAGACAAGACTGCGCGTGCTGTAGCCCAGTCCACGCGCTTGTCCGGCGGTGAAGTACCCGGCTTGCGTTGCAGCCAACTCGAAGAGGCGCTGACGCTTCTCAGTGCGCGTCGCCATTCGCTTATCCTCCGTCGTGTCCTTGGCTACGTACATTATACGTACGCAACTGAGGACACGGCAAGCCCCAGGCGGCTGTAAGGGGGCATTGCCACGCTTCCAGGTGAGGGAGGCCGTTGGCTATCTTGCCTCGGCCGTCGGGTCAGTAATGGGCAGGGCTTCAGCTTCGAGACGAGTGAGGTTGACGCTGTCGCGCGCTTGGTCGATGTCGATCCCAACGAGACGACCGTTGCTGTCAAAGTCCAAGACAACTCCCGGAACTACCTCCCGCGAGTCGGCTGATGGTCTCTCCGCGAGATCAATATAGAGTGAGTCAGTTTCCGGATAATAGTTTAGTTTCATGCCCCGAAGTCCCAAAATCAGACGGCACGGGTGGTGACCCGCGCCGTTCTTACGTTTCTACTGGTCGGGGAGGAGGGATTTGAACCCTCGGCCTCAGCGTCCCGAACGCTGCGCGCTGCCAAGCTGCGCTACTCCCCGACGTGGCCTTCATTCTAGCATCCACACTGAAGTCTGACAATTGGCCTCCCCGTCGTGTGCGGCATCGTAGGGTTTCGCGCGCGTCGATTTCGCATCGGTAGAAACCCCCGCGCCCCCCTGTGAGGCACATGGGCGGAAAGGAACGGTTCGCGCCGCGCGCGAACGCTCAAGGCCGGTAGGAGCGGGAGGTCGCCGGATGGAAGATTTGGTTGTTGCGGAGCGCGGCGCGGTGGCGACGCTGGTGTTCAACCGACCGGCGAAGCGGAACGCGATCAGCCTCGAGATGTGGCAGGCGCTCCCATCACTGCTCGCGGATCTTGCGGCCGACCCGACCCTCCGCGTGCTGGTCATCCGGGGCGCCGGCGAAGAGGCGTTTGCTTCGGGGGCCGACATTTCCGAGTTCGGGCGTGTGCGAGTTGATATCGAGACGGCGCGGCGGTACAGCCGGACGGTGGAAGCCGCCGATCGGGCGCTCGCCGAGTTTCCCCGGCCCACGCTCGCCATGATCCACGGGTCCTGCGTCGGCGGCGGCCTCGAGGTGGCGCTCACCTGCGATCTACGGTTTGCGGCCCGCACCGCGCGGTTCGGGATCACCGCGGCGAGACTGGGCATCATCTACGGTCTCGTGAGCACACGGCGGCTCGCCAGCATCGTGGGCCCGAGTTACGCCCGTGACATTCTCTACAGCGGGCGGCTCGTGGGCGTCGAGGAGGCTCAGGCCATGGGCCTGGTGAATCGGGTCTGCGAACCCGGGGCGCTGGAGCGGCAGACCTACGACTATGCGCGCCAACTGGCAGAGCAGGCTCCCCTGTCGCAGCGGGGGGCAAAGTTGATGTTGCAGCATCTCCTCGGAGAGGGCGAGATGACGGAGTCGGTCCTGGCGGCGTTCGTCGAGCGAGCGTACGAGAGCGAAGACTATCGTGAGGGGGTGCAGGCCTTCCTTGAGAAGCGCCGGCCCCGGTTCCAGGGGAGGTAGGCCATGCGTCCGCTCGACGGCTTCCGCGTGGTGGACCTGACCCGGTTTCTCGCCGGGCCGTACTGCACCCAGGAACTTGGGGATTTCGGGGCCGATGTCGTCAAGATAGAGCCCCTGGACGGAGATCACTCCCGCTCGCAGAGCCTCCGCCAGGACCTGGTGGGCAACAGTTACTTCTTTGCCGCGGCGAATCGCAACAAGCGCAGCATCACGATCGACACTCGGACCGAGGAGGGGCAGGAGATCGTCCACCAGTTGGCGCGTCGCGCGGATGTGGTGGTGGAGAACTTCCGCCCGGGAGTGATGGAGCGGCTCGGGTTGGGGGCGGAGACACTGCGGCGCGAAAATCCGCGACTGGTTTACTGCCGGATCACCGGGTTCGGCAGCACGGGTCCCTACAGTCAACGTCCCGGCTTCGATCAGGTGGGGCAGGGGATGTCGGGGTTCATGAGCATCACGGGGCAGGCTCCCACGGGGCCGACCCGCGCCGGCATCGCGCTGGCGGATCTGACCTGCGCCACCACCGCCTGCCGGGGAATCCTGCTCGCGCTCCTGGCCCGAGAGCGCACCGGACGGGGGCAGGAGGTCCACGTCGCCATCGTCAATTCAATGGTCGCGTTGCTCACCTGGAGCGCCGGGATGTACTTCGAGACCGGCACCCCGCCCGGGGTGGCCGGGAACCATCATCCGTTGTCATCGCCGTTCGGCGTCTATCAGGCGCAGGACGGCCCCTTCAACCTGTGCTCCGGCAACGAGGTAATGTGGAAACGGCTGTGCGAGGCCTTGGGCCATCCCGAACTGCTGGAGGATCCCCGGTTTCAGACGAACAACGACCGCGTCGTGCATCGCGAGGAACTGAATCCGATCCTGAACGCGGCGTTCCAGGCCCGGACAAAATCGGAGTGGGTCGCCTTCCTCAACGAGCGGGGCATCGCCTGCGGCCCGATCTACAACCTGGCGGAGGTCTTTCGGGATCCCCAGATCCGCGATCAGCAGATGCTGGTCGAGATGCCCCACCCGGTTCACGGCAAGGTGAAACTGATCGGGATGCCGGTGAAGTTGTCGGAAACGCCCGGGATGTTCCGGCGGCCCCCCCCGCTGTTGGGAGAGCACACGGAAGAGGTGCTCCGCGAGATCGGGTGCACCGATCAGCGCATCGAGGAGCTGCGCTCCGCCCACATCATCGGCCGGCCCCCCAAGCCCGCGCCGCGGGATGTGCGGAAGGCCTGAGGGCCGTGCGCGAGGGCGCCGGTCCGCTCGTCGGGCTGCGGGTGCTGGACCTCGGCAACATGATCGCCGGGCCGTGCTGTGCCCGGATCCTCGGCGACTACGGCGCGGATGTGATCAAGGTTGAGCAGCCGGGGCGGGGCGATCCCGTCCGCGGATGGCGGGCGCAGGTTCAGGGGCATTCGCTCTTCTGGAAGCTTCTCTCCCGCAACAAGCGCACGATTACCCTCGACCTCCATCAGGCGGAAGGTCAGCGGCTGGCCCGCCGGCTCTACGGGCTGGCCGACATCGTTGTGGAGAACTTTCGCCCGGGGGTGCTGGAGCGCTGGGGGCTGGCGTACGCGCAGGTGGCGGACGCGTGTCCCCGCCTGATTATGGTGCGGATCAGCGGGTACGGGCAAACCGGGCCGTATCGAGACCGGGCTGGGTTCGGCGGGGTGGCGGAGGCGGTGGCGGGGGTGCGCTTTCTCACCGGGTATCCTGATCGGCCGCCGACACGGGTCGGGTTTGCCCTCGCCGACTCGGTCGCCGGGCTCTATGGAGCGGTCGCGGCCCTGGCCGCCGTTGAGGAACGCCGCCGGAGTGGGCGCGGGCAGGAGATCGACGTCGCGCTCACCGAGGCGACGTTCAGCCTTCTCGATGACCTCCTGCCGGCGTACCAGAAGCTCGGGATCATCGGGCAGCGGCACGGCACCGGGCTCCCCGGGGTCGCCCCCAGCGGCATCTACCCGACACAAGACGGCCAGTACGTGGTCATCGGCGCGAACAACGACAACGTGTTCCGCCGGCTCGCCGCGCTGATGGACCGGTCGGACTGGACGGCGGATCCGGGGCTCGCCCACGACCAGGGGCGGGGACAGCGGCAGGTGGAGCTGGACGCGGCGGTCGCGGCCTGGACGGAACGGGTTCCGCTGGACGAGTTAATCACCCGTCTGGCGGAGGCGGGGGTCCCGGTGGGGCCCGCGTACGACATCGTGGGGATCTGCCGCGATCCGCAGATGCGCGATCGCGGGATGATCGTCGAGGTCGATGATCCGGACGTCGGTCCGCTCGCCCTCCCCGGGGTCGTCCCCAGGTTCAGCCGCACACCCGGAACGGTGGCGTGGGCGGGGCCCCCGATGGGCGCGCACAACGCCGAGATTTACGGGAACCTGCTGGGGCTCTCCCCCTCCGAGATCGGCGCGCTTCACGAGCGGGGAGTGATCTGAGTGCGCCTTCCCACGCACGTCACGATCAAGGAGGTCGGCCTGCGCGACGGCCTTCAGCTCGTCGGCGCCATCGTGCCGACGGAAGTCAAGGTCCGTCTGCTCCACGCGCTGCACGCCGCGGGGCTGCGAGCCATGGAAGTCACGTCCTTCGTCTCCCCCCGGGCGGTCCCGCAGTTCGGCGATGCGGAGGCGGTCGCCCGCGCCGCCCTCGCGCTTCCCCACCTCCGGGTCTCGGCGCTCATCCCGAACGTCCGCGGATTCGAGCGCGCGCGGGACGCCGGGGTCCGACACTGCACCGTAGTCATCGGCGCGACCGATCGCTTCAATGAGCGGAACGTCCGGATGACGGTGGAGGAGTCGCTCGTCCACCTGGAGGCCATCGCCAAGGGCATCCGCGCCCTGCCCGGGGCGAGCCTTGAGGTCGGGATCGCCGTCGCCTTCGGCTGTCCGTACACCGGCGCGGTGGCGTTCGACGCGGTCGCCCGGATCGTCGAGCGCGCGCGGGTCCTGGAGCTCCGGGCGATCAGCCTGGGCGATACCATCGGCGTGGCGACGCCGGCGCAGGTGGCGGCCACCGTGGCCCGCCTCATGGAGAACCATCCCGACCTCACGCTGGCGTTGCATCTGCACGATACGCGGGGCATGGGGCTCGCCAACGTCCTCGCCGGATGTGATGCGGGGGTGACGATGCTCGAC
>DATEHM010000101.1:0-3682 GCA_035279545.1 bacterium
CCCCTCCGCAAACGCCGCAAAGCGGTCCGACAGCTCGCCTACGCCGAGCGTGGCGAGGTGCCCGCGGACGCGGGCGCAGAACCCCTCCCACTCCTCAGGGGTGGGGGGCCGGTGCGCTTCCAGGGGCACGTCGTCGGGGACGTCCAGCAGCGCCTCCGCACGGCGGACGAGCCGGTCCGTACGGGCGGGGATCTGCGCCGCCACCGCGCCGGGTGCGTCGCTGTCGACGATCAGGTGCAGGCCGACCGCCCCCAGTTCCGCGCTGAGGCGGGAGAGGAGGAAAAACTTCATCCACACGCCGGGGTGAAAGAAGAGCGGCTGGTGCCCCATCACCACCAGCGGACCCGACCGCGTGCCCGGCTGCGGCGCCGCCAGCGCCAGCGCGCGCCGGCGCACCCGCGCTCGAAACTCGCCCAGCGGCGCACCCATGATCTCCGCCCGCCCCCAGCTCCCTTCGCCTCTGGCGGCCAAAACCGCCGGGATCTGCGCCCGCGGGGGCACGATCAGGGCCTCCCCCGAGCGCGCGGGCACCTTGTAGGCGGCGGGGACCTCGGACTGGCCGGCCTTCACAGCAGATCCCTGAGCCCCCGAAGCCCGAGGACTTCCTTGCTGGCAAACGGTTCGCCGTACGGCCGCCGGATCCGGGTGCCCCAGTACGCGGCGATGGTCCGGATCGCCTCCAGCACCCCGGCGTTGCCCCGCTCCTCGTTGAACTGGGATCGATAGCAGGCGATCGCCTCCATCTTGCGCTCGATCTGCTCGGTGATGTCGAGGACGAAGGCCGGGGCCACGTGCAGCCGGTAGTGCGTACAGAAGAAGTGCAGGATTCGGCCCGGATAGTGCGGATCCCCCCGCATCTCGGTCTTGGTGAGTTTGGCGTAGAATCGCGCGGCCTCCGCCAGACGCTCCGCGGCGACGTGATCGGGGTGCGCATCCACCCCGTAGGGGATGAACAGGATGTCCGGACGAACCTCGCGGATCACCTCGGCGACGGCCATCCGGTTCTCCACGGTATCCTGGAGGTATCGATTGGGCAGCGGCAGCGTGCGGCGCTGTACGCCCAACACCCCAGCGGCCGCCTCGCTCTCCGCCCGGCGCCGCTCCGGAGTCCCCATCGGGGTGGGCTCGCCGTCCGTGAGATCGAGGATCGTCACGCCGTGTCCGAGCTGGGTAAACGTCGCCACCGCGCCGCCCATCCCGATCTCCACATCATCGGGATGGGCGCCGATTACGAGGAGTTCCGCCATCGGCTCACCTCGCGGTCGATGATCGAGAGGTAGTAGGTGCGGCGCGCGGCCGGATCGTCGAGCCCCCCCCAAAACCGTCGCCCGGGGTTTTTGTAGATCCGCGGCACGGGAATCTCCTTGACCGTGAGCCCCACCCGAGCGGCCTGGAGCCACACCTGCAGGGGCAGGCCGTAACTCCGCTCGTCGAGCGTCATCCGGGCGAGGCCGGCGACGCGATACGCCTTGAACCCACACCACGCGTCGGTGAGGGGATACCCGGTCAGATCATTGATGATCCCGGTGATCTCCTCGTTGATCCGTTGGCGATCCGGCGGGGCGGGATCCTGGACGCCCGGCGCCTCCGGATGGTAGCGGCTCCCCGAGACGATGTCAAACTCCGCCGACGCCTCAAGGAACTGCGGGATCATGTGCGGCTCGTGCTGGAGGTCGCAGTCGATCGTCACGGCAACGTCGTAGCCCTGGCGCACCGCCCAGCGGAACCCATCGATCAGCGACTGCCCGTACCCTTCGTTCAGGACGTGGGTCACCACCTCGAGGTCGAGGCGGCTCCGCGCGAGGATATCCGCCGATCGATCCGTGGAGCCGTCGTTGACCACCAAGATCTTCGCGGCGGTGTGGCGGCGAACTTCCTCCAGAACCTGCGCGACGGTCTCCTCTTCGTTGTAGAGGGGCATGATGACGATCGGACGCATGGGTCCCCCGGACTCAGCAGTACCATGAAAAACGCCTCCCGGCGATGCGGTATGCCCCCCCTCCCCTACCCGCGCCGCAGCCGCTGCGCCGCCGCTCGCGCAAAGTAGGTGAGGATGAGATCCGCACCGGCCCGCCGGATCGCGCACAGGACCTCGAGCATAGCGAGGTCCTCGTCGACCCACCCTCGGACAGCGGCCGCCTTGAGCATCGCGTACTCGCCGCTGACGTGATACGCGGCCGTCGGCAACCCGAACTCCGCCTTGACCCGGCTGAGGACGTCCAGGTACGGCAGCGCCGGCTTCACCATCACGACGTCCGCGCCCTCATCGATGTCGGCGCGGGCCTCCCGCAGGGCCTCCTCCACGTTCGCCGGATCCATCTGGTACCCCCGGCGATCGCCGAACTGAGGGGTCGACTCCGCCGCCTGGCGGAACGGGCCGTAGAAGGCCGAGGCGTACTTCGCCGCGTACGCCAGGATCGCGACGTGGTGGTGACCGAGGGCGTCCAGGGTGCGCCGGATCGCCCCCACCTGCCCATCCATCATGCCAGACGGGGCCACCCAGTCCGCCCCCGCCTCCGCGTACGAGGCGGCGATCCGGGCGTAGACGTCGAGCGTCGCATCATTGTCGACCGTGGAGCCGCGGAGGATCCCGCAGTGCCCGTGGTCCGTGTACTCGCACAAGCACAGATCGCCGATGAGGACCAGCCGGTCTCCCAGCTCGGCCCGCACCGCGCGGAACGCCTGTTGGACGATGCCGTCGGGATCCCAGGCCCCCGATCCCTCGGCGTCCTTCCGCGACGGGATCCCAAAGAACAGCACCGCCGGGACGCCGAGCTCCGCCAGGACGCCGCAGGCTTCGACGAGGCTCGGCACGGTGTGCTGCAGCTGTCCCGGCATCGCCTCGATCTCGACCGGGCGGGCCAGGCCCTCTTTGACGAAGAGCGGCGCGATGAGGTGGGAGGCCGCCAGCGTGGTCTCCGCCACCATCTCGCGCAGCCGATCGGTGCGGCGCAGCCGCCGCGGGCGGTGCTGTGGGAACGCCATCCGCATCCTCCTATCGGTCGGCGGCGGGCACCGCGCGGCCCAACCGCTCCCGGAGCGCCGCCACCAACCCGGGGATCGTGTAGTCTCGCGCGACCACCCCGACGGGCAGGCCGCATTCGCGTGCCGTCGCGGCGGTCACCGGGCCGATGCAGGCGATCAGCGCGCGCCCGGCCACCCGGGGCGCTTCGGGTCCGAGCACCTCGACGAACCCTCGAACCGTCGACGAACTCGTGAAGGTGACCGCATCGACCTCGCCGTCGAGGAGCCGCCGCCGGACCGCGGGGGACTGTGCGCGCTCCGCTTCCGTGCGGTACACCGGGACCACATCGACGAGCGCCCCCAGCGCCCGCAGCCCCTCGGGGAGCACGCTGCGCGCCTCGAGCGCGCGCGGCAGGAGGACGCGAGCTCCCCGCAGCCGGGTGTGCCGACCGGGCCCGGCGGAGGACCCGCCGGCGAACGCCTCGACCAGAGCCTCCGCGATGAATTCGGTTGGGGCCAGGTCGACGCGTAACCCGCGGGCGCGGAGCGCGCCCGTCGTGGCGGGGCCGATCGCCGCGAGGGCGTGGTGTTCGAGCGCACGCAGGCTCCCGCCGCGGACCCGCAGCCGGTCCAGAAAGGCGGCGACACCGTTTTGGCTCGTGAAGACGATCCAGCGGTAGTCGCCGAGCCGGTCGATGGCGCGATCGGCCTCAGCGTA
>DATEHM010000102.1:0-3132 GCA_035279545.1 bacterium
CCCGTGCCCGGGTGGTGGAACTGGTAGACACGTACGTTTGAGGGGCGTATGGGGAAACCCGTGCGAGTTCAAATCTCGCCCCGGGCACCAGACTGACGAGGCCACGCGTTGTCGGCGTGGCCTCTATCGTTGAACGGGTTAGGTCGATCGCGGTTGCCCTTGGTGCGGTAGGCTCACTCTCCGGACGGCTGCTGACGGATGCGCGCCTCCAAGTCGCAACCGGCCAATGGATGGCCACCGGGTCTGAGAAGAGGTCGGAACCCCAATGCCTCGTGGAACCAGCACGATCAGCACATTGGTCCTCGTGGTCAGCTGCCTGACGCTTCGGCCGTCTGAGGGCAGGGCGACACCGCGCTGGGTCCAACTCCCTCCTCCCGTCGTCGGGGGTCCATCGCAGCCTACGCAGACGCTCTACGACTCCCGGCGACAGAGGGAAATCGTCATCTCCAACGGAATGTGGGCTGTGTCGGGTGGACCGAAGCCCTCTTGGACGTACTTGGGTGGTTCCCCTCCCGGATATGCCTCCGTTTACGATCCTGCCCGAGATCGGATTTGGACCTTCGCTGGTGGGTGCTGTCTGGAACCGGGTCCCGGGAGCCTTTGGTCCATGGATCTCGGAGTCCCGGCGCCTTCATGGACAAGCCAAGCATTCACAGGATTCGCTCCTTCTGCCAAGGTCGGCGGCTTCGGTTACGCCCTCGACCCGGTGCGCGATCGGATCATCGTCTTTGGTGGCCATACGTCCGGTGGCGACGATTTGAACTTTCTGGCTGTGCTCACCCTGTCTGGCACCCCGAACTGGTCCTATCCCAGCGCAGGAGGTGTCGCCCCCACTCCTCGTGGGAACGTGGTTGCTGTTTACGATCCATTCCGGGACCGCATGCTCTTCTATGGCGGTAGGTCCGGAGACTCATTTCTTGGATATACCTACTACGACGAGACATGGCGTCTTTCACTCAGCGGGACCATGACGTGGACATTCCTTCCCCCTCGGACCGCGGTTGCCTATGCCCGCCACCAGCCCGCGGCCGCTCTGGACAGCGTGGGCCAAAGAGTCATCGTTCTGAGCGGTCAGGGCCCGGGTGCTGGCCCATCGCCGGATCCGAATGGGACGTATAACGACGTATGGGCGCTCGACCTCTCGCTCAGCGCGCCAGCCGATTCCGCGATCTGGAGCCCACTGCCCTCAGGCCCGCCCGCTCGGACACGGGCGGCCGCATGGGTCGACCCTGTGCGCCATCGCCTACTGGAGGTCGGTGGCTCCGCAAGTGGCGAGAGCCGGGTCGATGAGTGGGCCCTCGCTCTCGATGGCGACCCCGTGTGGTCAAACCCCGAACCGGACTCACTGCCCCTACCTCCTACTTATGGGCACCAAGCATTCATCGACAGGAGCCGTGGTCAGTGGCTTCTTGGCTTCAACGATTGGCGGGGACAATCGTGGGGCCACGACATGTTGACGGACATGCCGTGGCGTCCTGCGTCGATTTCCGCTGGTCCCGCACTCGTGTCAGTGAGGACCGCGCGCGACGAAGCTGGTGCGCAGACTCTCGTGTTGTCAGGCACCGATCTGTGGTCATTGCAGGACGGCGCCACATCCTGGACACCTCTTCCAGCCTCCGTGTTGCCTCCGTCCCGCGACGCTCCACTCATGCTGTTCGATTCGTCACGGCGCCGCATAGTCGTTCATGGCGGGTCGTTCACGTCGTCGGGAAAGACCAAGCCGCGAAGTGACACGTGGACGCGCGTCCTGGGTGACCCTGCGTGGCAACAGTTGACGGTGGGAAGCTATGGTGGCCGCTGGGGCGAGGCAGGCGTTTACGATCCCGTGCGCGACCGTCTCGTGGCCTTCGGCGGGATCGACACGCTGAACGCCTATGCCGACGTTCACGTGCTGCCTCTGAGCGGGGGCGGGGTGTGGACGCCCCTTGCCACGACGGGGACGCCGCCACCTGCGGCCATGACCCAGTTCTACTGGGCGGAGTTCGATGCCGTTGGTGATCGCATGCTCGTCATTGGGGCCGGGGGCGGGCCGAACCTGCTCGTCTACTCATTGACATTCGGTGGAACTCCGACCTGGAGCCAGGTTGCGGTGGACGGCACGCCACCGAGGGAGCGTAGCGGTTTCGCGTCGGCATTCAATGCCGCCGAGAAGCAATGGCTGGTGAGCGGCGGAGACTTCGACACCCACGTGGACGACGTCTGGGTGCTCTTCCTCGACCCCGAAGCCTCTGTGAATGCCACACCGCTTGGTTACGCAGTGCTCCCGGACCACATCCACGTGGCATGGCAGGAGGTCGGCATGCCCCTTGAGTCATTCACGGCCTACCGCCGGGACAACGGCGGGCCCTGGCAGGCGATCGCCGCGCTCGTCCCAGACGGGGATCGACGACTGACGGTCGATGATCCTGTGTCCACGCCCGTGAGTTCGTATGACTACAGAGTGAGCGCGATCGTCGGTGGAACCGAGCGCTTCTTCGGTGAGCTGAACATCCCATTCGGGACCTCGGTGCCGCCTGCAGCGGGAAGGGTATCCTTCGAGGCCCGCCCGAATCCCACGCGTGGCGCGATTGATCTCGCGGTCGACGTCGTCTCCACGTCAACCCTTCGGATCGAGCTGCTCGATCTCTCTGGCCGCCGAGTAGTCGAGCGGACCGCGGCGCTTGGCCCGGGCGAGCACATGTTTCGGCTCGCCGAGCCCCACGCGCTGCGCCCCGGGCTCTACTTTGCGCGGCTGTCCGAAGGCAGACAGCGGACCGTTGTAAAGGTCGTTGTCATCGAATAGGGCCCGCGCCAGGGCGGTACGGCGGAGACCTTTCAGCGCAGCACGATCGCGGTCGTTTGCTTGATGGAACCGCGGTAGTGGAGGCGCACCACGTAGACGCCGGGCGCGAACGATAGGCCGCGAGAGATCGGCAGCTCGTGAACCCCCGCCTGTCGCCACGCGGTCTGCGAGGCGACCACGCGCCCGGCCACGTCCAGCGCCTCGAGCCTCACCTCGCCAGCCTCCGGGATGCGCACGTGCGCCGAAAGAGGCCCGGTCGAGGGGTTCGGGAACACGCCGTCCAGCGACAGCGCCGGGGCCTGCTCGAACACGATCGTGAGCGGCGGCGTGACGTTCGAGCCGAACGCATC
>DATEHM010000103.1:0-2205 GCA_035279545.1 bacterium
CTACCGGTGGATCCCGCCGGCCTTTGCTCGGACGCTGCCCTTTGAGTGGCGATGGCGCATCTCGTGATCGGGGCCGGCTGGGGGGAGCGGTGAGAACCTCCGAGACGGGGCTGGTCGCCTACGCGTTGCTCTACGCGAGCATCGCCACGGGGACGATCCTCTCATCGGCACGCTTCCGCAAGCGGCCGGGCGTCCTGCCGTGGGCGTCCCGCGCGCATGAACTGCTCTCGCTGGCCGGTCTGCTCGCCGCGGTGATACACACGCTCGTCGGCGTCGTCTCGCCGCAGAGGGTCCGGTGGTCGCTGCTGCTGTTCCTCGGTCCCGGCGGCGGCATGGGGCTGGCGGCGGGCACGGCAAGCGTGTACGCGATGATCCTGGTGACGGTGACCTTCTACCTCCGCGGCCGGATCGGCCGGCCCCTGTGGCGCTGGATCCACGCGCTGGCCTATCCGGCGTTTGCGGCTGCCGCGTGGCACAGCGTGGCGCTCGGCGCCAACGCCTGGCTGCCCGCGATGCGGTGGTTCTACGCAGGGACGGTGGCGACCGCGGGCCTGCTCGCGTGTGGGCGTTTCATCGATGCCGCGGCCGGCCCGCCGCCGGGGCACGGCCCGCCCGCGGCCGTTCCGCGTTCATGACCTGGAGCCGGGGGTTGTTAGAGGCCGAGGCGGCGCTTCGCCCGTCGGAAAAAGATCAGGTGCGCGGTGAGCGCAGAGGCGAAGAAGGCGAGACCGAGTCTGGCCGCAAGCGGCAGGCGCGACATGGGAAGCCCCTAGGATTTCCGGGGTGGTCCCCAGTGCCCGCGCCCCCGCTCCAGGCTCAAGAAGACCCAGCTTTTTCCCCGCAGAGCCTCCGGGAGCATGTTGTGCAGCACGGACATCTCGCTGAGCGCGGCCTGGACGACGTGCATGGCCTCGACCGGGTTCTCCAACCCATCGTACTCCGCGTTGATGGACCGCAGCCGCCTCGACAGCGACGTGAGGGTCCCCAGCAGTTGATTCGTGGTCATGGCGTCCCCCCCACCGGCCGGCTGTGGCCCAGCCGGGCTCCTTCCCTCTCGTTGATCACACCGCGCAAAGTTCCGCGGGTGAGGTGTTCAGCCTTGGTTCGTCCTGTTGAATCTTCGGGCCGAATGGTGGATCGAGGACAGATGCAGGCGCGCGCAAGATCGACCGAAGATTCCTGGGGGATCCTCCGAGCGTAGGGGGATGAGATGAATCTTCCCGTGGCCGCCCCGGCGATTCCACGCTTGCGCGCGGGCCCAGGACGAAATGCGCGCCACTCCCCGTCGGGGCCTATCGGGGTGGCGGCGGCTCACACCTCGATCACCTGGCCGTCTTCGGCGCACTCGTAGGGCAGCCCGGCCGATCGGTCGAGCATGTCGGCGCCGAGGTGTGTGAGGATCGTGCGTTTGGCGGCGATCTCGCCGAGATGGGAGGCCAGTGTCGTCAGGTCCATGTGGAGCTTCGTCTTCTTCTCAAACGTATACGCCTCGGCGATAAACAGATCCGCGCCCTGGGCCGCCGGGAGGAGGGACGCGGTCCACACCGTGTCCCCGGAGTAGGCGATGACCTTGCCGTCGCACTCGACCCGCAACGCAAACGGGGGAGCTCCGCACGCATGCTCGACGACGTACGGCGTGACCGCGACCGCGCCCAGCCGGCGGGGCTGCGTCGGTTCCAATTCGATCATCTCCAGCGGGAACCGCCAGGGGATGGAGGAGGAGCCGGGGAACATGATCTCCATCGCGTCCGTGACGCGCCTGCGCATACCGGGAGGCCCGGCGATCACGAGCGGGCGGGTGCGGTGGCGTAGGAGCTGCGCGTCGAGCAGGAACAGCGGCAGGCCGCCGAAGTGGTCGACGTGGAGGTGGGTGAGGAGGATCAGGTCGATCTCGGCGGGGTCGACACCGAAACGGTTCATCGCGATGAGCGATGAGGCCCCGCAGTCGATCAGGAAGCGGGTCGGGCCCGACCGGACGAGAAAGCACGTCTGGAACCGCCCGCCGCTGCCGAAGGCGTCCCCGCAGCCCAGGAAGCGAACGGTCACCTGCCCCATGGCGCCACCCCCGCAGGTTCGATCACGCTCGATGCGCGTTCCCCGGAGAGTGCAACGCCGGGCGGCACGTTCCTGCCGGCACGGCCCGGGGGAGGCGGTCCCGGGCGGAGGACGATCCCCCTCCCGGGGAGGCGCCCGCCGCGTGGCAGC